>UQPJ01000058.1:0-14665 GCA_900543015.1 uncultured Collinsella sp. | reverse complement strand
GGAGATGCCCAGCTTCTCGGCCGCCTGGCACAGCTCGGTAAAGTCCTGCTCGGTGCCCAGGATCGGGTCGATCTTGGTGTAGTCGGCCGTGTCGTAGCGGTGGTTGCTCGCGGCTTCAAAAATGGGGTTGAGGTAGATGGCTGTAAAGCCCAGCTCCGCGATGCGAGGCAGGTCTTCCTGGATGCCCTTGAGCGAGCCGCCGTAGAAGTCCCATGTCTTGATGGAGCCGTCTTCGGCGCGCTCGTACACGGGCGGCTCGTTCCAGTCCTCGACCATGCGGCGCTGGATTCCGTTGCGTGGTTTTTCGACCTCGGCCAGCGTGCGCACGCGCCAGTTTTCATCTCGGGCGTAGCGATCGGGGAAGATCTGGTAGACCATACCACGTTCGTACCACTCGGGACGCACTTCGCGGTGCTTATAGACGGTAATCTGGAAGGACGGCACCTCGGCGTAGTCGTAAGTTACGCCCTCGCCACCGGTGCGACCCTGCGGTGCGCCCAAGCGGACCTCGGGCTGGCCCTCGATATTGCAGATAAAGCTGTACCAGATAAGACAGGGCTCGGTGCACTCAAGCTCTACGGTAAATATGCCGTCGCCCTCGTGCGTCATGGGATACCGAGACTCACCGATCTCATCGACCCAAGTGCGCAGGGTGAGCGTTGCCTGGTTGGGGTCGGCATCCTCCAAAATCACCGAGAGTGCAACGGAAGTTCCAGTGGTCACAGCGCCAAACGGAGTGCGAAACTGCGGCAGACGGCTGTTGTGAATCAATCTCATAATACGGTCCAGTTCAATAGAATCACGGCCTGCGGGCCATGGCTTTACGCACAAGTTGTAAGTATATCTTTTGTACACAGGCTGTATAAACAACATCCGTTTACCATCGGCGAACGGTTGTCCTAGAAAATCGTTTTACCACTACCTACAGAGAAGGGGCGCCCGGTTGGAGCGCCCCTTGCTTAGGGTTTGATGAGGTTTTGAATCGTCTGTATGCTAGCGGCGCTTGCGGGTGGCCGTTGCCTTGCGGACGGAGGTCTTCTTGGTCGGAGCCTTTTCCTCGGTCGCGGCGACGGGGGAGACCGGGGCCTTCTTGGCGGGCTCGGGCTTGGTCTTTACCTCGGCCTTGGGCTCCTCTTTGGCGGCAGCGGGCTTGACCTCGGCGGCCTTCGGCGCAGGCTTGGCCTTTACTGCGGGTTTGGCCTCGGCCTTAGCCTCCGCCTTGGGAGCAGCAGCCTTGGTCGTGGTCTTTTTGGCCGTCGTTGCAATGCGCTTGCGCGTGGTGGTCTTGGCGGCCGGCTTGGCCTCGACGGTTGCTTCGGCCTTGGACTCGGCGAGTGTCCCCTCGACTTTGGCGGCCGGCTTTGTGGCTGCCTTGGTTGTGGCGGCCTTCGTGGTCGTCGATTTCGTTGTTGTGGTCTTCTTGGCAGCTGTTGCCTTCTTGGCGGTCGCGGTCGTCTTCTTAGTAGCGGCCTTGGCCGGTGCCTTTGCCGCAGCCTTAGCCTCGACGGCGTCGGCCTTTACCTCGGGAGCAGCCTCGGCTTCGGCGGCCTTCTTGGCAGCTGCGGTGGTGCGCTTGCGCGAGGTCGTTGTCTTGACAGCGGTGGTCTTGGTTGCAGTCGCCTTGGCCGCTGTGGCCTTCTTGGCCGTCGTCTTACGAGTCCTGGTCTTCTTGGCCGCAGACTTCGCAGCGGGCTTCACCTCAGGCTTGGGCTCGGGAGTAGCCTCGACCTTCACCTCAGGATTGGCCTTAACGGGCTCAGCTTCAACCGGCTTCTCATCGGTCTTGGGCTCCTCAACAGCCGCCTCAACCACGGCCACCGGGCGCTCGATCTCCGGATGCATAAAGAAGTACAGGTCCAGATACTTGTCGGCCGAGCGCGTCCAGCTAAAGTCCTGGCTCATGGCCTGCGTGACCAGCTGGTTCCACGCGTCGCGGTTATCCCAGAACAGGCGAGCCGCGCGGAACACGGCGTCGCCCATCTCGTCGCCGTTAAAGTTACTAAACGAGAATCCCGTGCCCTCGCCGGTAAACTCGTTGTACGGCTGCACGGTGTCCTTCAGGCCACCGGTCTCGCGCACGATGGGCAGGGTGCCGTAGCGCATGGCGATGATCTGCGACAGGCCGCAGGGCTCAAACTTCGAAGGCATCAGGAACATGTCGGCGGCGGCATACATACGCTGCGACAGCGCCGGATCGAACTCGATGCGCGCGGCCATGGTGCCGGGGTACTTGTCCTGGAAGTAGCGCAGACCGTCCTCGTAGTCGCGGTCGCCGGTACCCAGCACGGCCACCTGCACGCCGCCGGCCAGGATGCGGTCGAGTGCGTACATGACCAGGTCCATGCCCTTTTGGCGCGTCAGGCGCGTGACCATCACCATGAGCGGACGGTCGTCGCGAACCTCGAGCCCCAGCTCTTCCTGCAGCTTGGCCTTGCACACGGCCTTGCCGGAACGGTCCTCGACGGTGTAGTTGGCGGCAATGCGCTTGTCGGTCGCCGGGTCAAAGCCCGCCACGTCAATGCCGTTCAAAATGCCCTGCAGCGCATAGGAGCGCTCGCGCAGAACGCCGTCCAGGCCCTCGCCAAACTCGGGCGTCTGGATCTCGTTGGCATAGGTGGGGCTCACCGTGGTGATGGCATCGGCATAGCGCAGCGCGCCCAGCATGTAGTTGATGCTGCAGGCATCGCAACGCAGCTGCGAGGCGGCCGCCGGAATATGCGCCACACCCAGAATGTCCTCCATCACGGTGTCGCTGAACTGGCCCTGGAACGCCACGTTGTGGATCGAGAACACGGTCTTGACACGGTCGTACAGCGGCAGGCCCTGGTAGAACTCGCGCAAGAACACGGGCGCCAGTGCCGTCTGCCAGTCATTGCAGTGGAGGATGTCACACTCAAAGCCGGCCGGCAGGTGCTGCAGGCTCTCGGTGATGGCCTTGGAGAAGAATGCAAAGCGCTCGCCGTCATCAAAGAAGCCGTACGGATAGTCGCGCGCAAAGTAACGCTCGTTGTCGATGAACATATACGTGACGCCGTCGTGCTCGAGCTTCTCGAGTCCGCAGTACTCATTGCGCCAGCCCAGGCTCACGTAAAAGTCGGAGAAGTGCTCCATCTGCGCCTTGTACTCGTCCTTGATGGTGGCGTACTTGGGCACCATGACGATGACCTCGGCGCCGGCGCGCACAAGCGCCGCAGGCAGCGAGCCCGCCACGTCGCCCAGGCCACCGGTCTTCACAAACGGTGCGCACTCGGCCGAGGCAAACACGATCTGCATCTTTTTGCTGGAATCTGCCATATTGTCTCCCATGTTGCAATTCGAGAATAGCCGCCTGGCACAAACCGGGCGGCTATTCTACATGTTACGAGCGATGTTGCGGTGCCAACGTTAACGTACGATGGTGGTGTCGCAAGTTAACGGAGCCTTGCCCAGCACCAGGATGTTCTCGGGCGTGCCGCGAAGCTCGGTGTTGGTGGGAACCACGTTGTTCTTGTCCAGAATGGCGTTCTCAACGCGGGCGCCGCTCTTGATGATGCAGCTCTGGTTGATGATCGAATTGGTGACCGAAGCGCCTTCCTCGACCACAACGCCGCGCGACAGGATCGAGTTGCGCACGGTGCCCTTGATGATGCAGCCGGCCGAGATGATCGAGTTGCAGGCGTGGCTGCCGGTCGCATAGCGCGAAGGCGGCACGTCGTGAGCCTTGGTCAGGATCGGGCGCTCGGGGTCAAAGAGCTGGTCGGCCACGGTCTGGTCGAGCAGGTCCATGCTACGGCGATACAGCGACTTCTCGCTAAACACGCCCACGACCTCGCCCTTGTACTCGTAGCTGCACACATCGATGTTGCCAAAGTCGCCCTGGAGTGCCTCGAGCAGGTCCAGATAGTCGGCGGCCTGGTAGTGGTCGATGATCTCGAGGAGCGTCTCGCGGTTGACGATGCAGCAGTCCATGGAGGCGTTGTCGCCGTACGCGACGCCGGCGCTCACGCCCGTCAGGCGGCCGTTCTCGTTAATCTCGAGTTTGGTCTCGTCCTCGACATTGCGCGTGGCCTTGCAGTACACCACGGTCATCTGGGCACCGGAGTTCTCGTGCGCTTCGATGATGGTGTTGAGGTCCATGTTAAAGATGATGTTGGTGCCCATCATCACGACATAGGGCTTCTCCGAGCGCTGGAACAGCGTCTTGTTGGAGATGATGTCGCGCAGCAGGAAGCGCATGCCGCCCTTGGTGGTGCCATACGCGTTGCCGGGCACCATGAACAGACCGCCCTTCTTGCGGTCCAGGCCCCAGTCCTTGCCCGAGCCCACGTGGTCGATCAGCGAGCGGTAGTTACCCGGCATGACGACTCCAACGGTCTTGATGCCGGCATTCATCATGTTGGACAGCGGAAAGTCGATCAGGCGGTAGCGGCCCAAAAACGGAACGGACGCGATGGGGCGGTCCTTGAGCAGCACACTGCCGTAGGTCGAAGAGTAGTTAGCGGTGATGTAACCGATGGCCTTGCGATTGATCATCGGATCATTCCCCCTTCCCGATAACGACGTCATTTCCAACGACGGCCGTATCCTTGGTGGTATCGACAGAGCCGAGCTTCACGCCCTCTTCGACCGTGGAGTTCTCGCCCAAAATAGCGCGGCAGATGTGCGCGCCGCTCTTAACGTGCGCACCCGGCAGCAGCACGGAGTCCTCGACCACGGCGCGCTCCTCGATGATGACATCGGTCGAAAGGATCGAGTGGCGAGCGGTGCCGTAGATCTTGCAGCCGTTGGAGACCAGGCAGTCGTCCAGGCGGCCGTCCGGTCCAATGTAGTGCGGCGGACGCGTGGTGATGTTGGACATGATGGGGAAGTTCTTGTCAAACAGATCGAACTCGGGGTTGTTGCCCAGCAGGTCCATCGAGGTCTCGTGGAAGCTGGCGATGGTGCCGACGTCCTTCCAAAAGCCGTGGAACTCGTAGCTATACAGGCGCTTGTTCTCGCCGAGCAGCTTGGGGATGATGTCCTTGCCAAAGTCGTGGCTCGAGCGCTGGTCCAGAGCGTCCTCCTCGAGCGCCTCGATCAGCACGTCGGCCGAGAAGATGTAGATGCCCATGGAAGCGAGGTTCGAATCGGGCTTCTCGGGCTTCTCGGTGAACTTGGTGATGCGGCCGTCCTCGGGGTCGGTGGTCAGGATGCCAAAGCGGCTGGCCTCCTCCCACGGCACGGGCATAACGCTCACCGTGAGGTCGGCGTTGTTCTCAATGTGCGTCTTGAGCATCTTGCGGTAGTCCATGCGATACAGGTGATCGCCCGAAAGAATTAGGACGTACTTGGGGTCGTTGGCCTTGATGTAGTCGAGGTTCTGCGTAATGGCGTCGGCCGTGCCCGCATACCAGGCGCCACCGGTCTGCGTCTCGTACGGCGGCAGGATCGACACGCCGCCGTCGCGGCTGTCCAGATCCCACGCCTCGCCGGAGCCCACGTAGGCATGCAGCAGGTAGGGACGGTACTGCGTCAGAACGCCCACCGTGTCGATGCCCGAGTTGGAGCAGTTGGAGAGCGAAAAGTCGATAATGCGGAACTTGCCACCAAAGCTAACCGCCGGCTTTGCGATCTTTTGGGTGAGTGCCCCCAATCGGCTACCCTGTCCTCCTGCGAGGAGCATCGCGATGCATTCTTTCTTACTCATCGATTTCTCCTTCTGTCATCGATGTTCCTAAACCCATTAGCGACGGACACGGCGCTCGGTCGCGCCCGTCGAGTAATGCCGTGCGGCAAAGGGAGCTCGCGCGCCTTTACGCGTGCCAGATTTCGTCGCGGTACTCGCGAATGGTGCGGTCGCTCGAGAACCAGCCGGAGGAGGCGGTGTTGAGCAGCGCCTTACGGTTCCAGGTCTCCTGGTCGCCGTAGCTGTTCGTGAGCGCCTCCCACGCATCCACGTAGCTGCGGAAGTCCGCCATAACCAGGTCAGGGTCGTTGTTGTTCATGAGCTCGTTGTAGATGCTCTCGAAGTTGCCCGAAAGACCCGCAAAGGTGTTGTCCTTGAGCTCGTCTATCACACGGCCCAGACGCTCGCGATCGTTGTTGAGCGTATCCCAAGCAAAGTAGCTGTTCGACGCCCAGAGCTGCTCGACCTCGGGGGCGGTAAGGCCAAAGATGGCCTCGTTCTCGCGACCGGCCAGGTCGGCGATCTCGATGTTAGCGCCGTCGAGGGTGCCCAGCGTAATGGCACCGTTCATCATGAGCTTCATGTTGGACGTGCCCGAGGCCTCCTTGCCGGCCGTGGAGATCTGCTCCGAGATCTCGGCGGCGGGGTAGATGAGCTGGGCGTTGCTCACGCGGAAGTTGGGGATAAAGCAGACCTTCATGACCTCGTTGACGCGGGCGTCGTTGTTGATGACGTCGGCCACGGAGTTAATGAGGCGGATGGTCTCCTTGGCAAAGGTATAGCTCGAGGCAGCCTTGCCGCTAAAGATGAAGGTCGTCGGCGTCACGTGGAAGTTGGGGTCGGCGATGCGACGGTTGTAGATGTCCATCACCTTCATGATGTTCATGAGCTGGCGCTTGTAGGCGTGGAAGCGCTTCACCTGAACATCGAAGACGGTGTTGGGGTCAATGACCAGACCGGTCTCGGCCTTAACGTAGGCGGCCAGGCGCTCCTTGTTGGCGCGCTTGGAGGCACCCACGGCCTTCAGGAACTCGGTGTCGTCCTTAAACTCCTTGAGCTTTTCCAGCTCAAAGGCGTCCTTGAGCCAGCCATCGCCAATGGCCTCGGTCACGAGCTTGGCGTAGGTGGGGTTGGCCTCGGCAAAGAAGCGACGGTGCGAGATACCGTTGGTCTTGTTGTTGAACTTCTCGGGCGTGAGGGCATAGAAGTCCTTGAGCACGATGTTCTTGATGATGTCGGAGTGGATCTTTGCCACGCCGTTGACGCTATGGCTGCAGATCACGGACAGGTTGGCCATGCGAATCTCGCCGTCCCACAGAATGGCGGTCTGGCGCAGACGCTCCTGCCAGCCCTCCTGCGTGGTGTCGAACGACTCGTGCCAACGACGGCTGATCTCGTCGATGATCTGGTACACGCGGGGGAGGAGCTTAGAGAACGTACCGATGGGCCACTTCTCCAGAGCCTCGGGCAGGATGGTGTGGTTGGTGTAGCTCACGACCTGCGTCACGATGTTCCAGGCGTCATCCCACTCGAGCTTCTTCTCGTCGATGAGGATGCGCATGAGCTCGGGGCCGCACATGGCGGGGTGCGTATCGTTGGTGTGGATGGCCACAAACTGCGGCAGCAGCTCCCAGTTCTCGCCCTGCTCCTTCTCAAAGGTGTCGAGCAGGCTGTAGATGCCGGCCGAGACAAACAGGTATTCCTGCTTCAGGCGCAGCAGACGGCCGTGCTCGCCGGCGTCGTTGGGGTAGAGGATGGCGCTGATGGCCTCGGCCTCGGCGCGCTCGGCGTCGGCCAGGGCGTAGTCGCCGCGGTTGAAGGCCTCCAGGTCAAAGTGCTCCTCGACCGGCTCGGCAGCCCAGACGCGCAGCTTGTTGACAGTCTCGCCGGCATAGCCCACCACGGGGATGTCATAGGGGACGGCCAGGATGTCCTGCGTGTCCACCGTGCGGTAGAACGTGCGGCCGTTCTCCTCAAAGCCCTCGACATGGCCACCAAACTTGATGGTCACGGCCTTGTCCTGACGGCGGACCTCCCAAGGGTAGCCGTGGGTGAGCCACTCGTCGGTGGTCTCGACCTGGCTGCCGTTGACGATCTCCTGCTTAAACAGGCCGTAGCGGTAGCGCATGCCGTTGCCATAGCCGGCAATGCCCTCGGCTGCCATGGAATCCAGGAAGCACGCTGCCAGACGGCCCAGACCGCCGTTGCCCAGCGCCGGATCGGGCTCCTGGTTCTCGATGACGGAAAGGTCAAAGCCCATGTCGTCGAGCGCCTCGGCGACCATGTCGCGCACGCCAAAGTTGAGCAGGTAGTTGTCGAGCAGGCGGCCGATCAAAAACTCGATCGAGAAGTAGTACACGCGCTTTTTGCCCTCGGCGGTGACGCGGGCGTCGCTCTTGGTGGCGACGGTGCGCGCCCTCTCGGCCACGAGCTTGGCCAGGGCGTTAAAGCGGTCGAGGTCACTGGCGGCCTCGACGCTCTTGCCGCTGATGCTCATGACGGCATCGCGATAGAGCTCGGTAAACTCCTGCTTGTTGTCGAAGATCTTATTCATACGTTCCTTTCCCCCGGGGATGTTTCTCCCGGAACGGTTATGACTTGTATCCTACGCCTCGGCGGGGCGGGTGATTACAGTGGTAACGCCTTTGTTACGCTTTCTTGGCAGACGGCTTAACAGAAGCAGACTTGGCCTTGGTAGCGGCCTTTTTGGCAGCCGGTTTCTTGGCTGCGGCCTTAGCAGCGGGCTTTGCGGCAGCCTTGGCCTTGGCGGCGGGCTTGGTTGCCTTCGCCTTAGCCGGAGCCTTCTTAGCAGCCGCAGGCTTGGGCTTCACCAAGGACGTGCGCTTCTTGGGCGCAGCCTTAGGGGCCTCGACCACCGGCGGCTTGTAGCTGCTGGGGCCGCGGCGCTTGAGCACCACGCCTGCCAGGCCGGGCACCTTGATCTCGATGGAGTCCATCTGCCCGTTCCAGGGATAGGGCTCGCTCGAGCAGGTGTAGGGCTCCTCGCCGGCATAGCCGCTGCCGCCAAACTCGAGACGGTCGGAGTCAAAGATGACCTCCCAGTCGCCCTCGCGCGGCACGCCCACACGGAAGCTCTCGTAGCTCGCCGGGTCAAAGTTGATCAGGATCACCAGGTCGTCATCGACGTCCTCGCCCTGACGCACAAAGCTCACGATGGACTGCTTGGAGTTGTCCGCATCGATCCAGGTAAAGCCGTCGTCGGTGTAGCCGCGCTCGTACAGGGCGGGCTCGGCGGTGTATAGGTGATTGAGCGCCTTGATAAACGCCTGATGGTGCGCATGGGTCTCGTACTGCTCGGTCAAAAACCACTGAATGGACTCGTAGTAGCGCCACTCAATAAACTGACCGATCTCGTTGCCCATGAAGTTGAGCTTGGCGCCAGGGTGCGTCATTTGATAAAAAGCCAGCGTGCGCAGGCCGGCAAACTGGCGCCACCAGTCGCCCGGCATGCGTCCGATCAGCGAGCACTTACCGTGCACGACCTCGTCGTGGCTCAGCGGGCAGATGAAGTTCTCGGTAAAGGCGTACATGATGGAGAACGTGAGCAGCCCGTGGTTGCCGGGGCGCCACGGAAAATCGGTCTGCATGTAGTGCAGGGTATCGTTCATCCAGCCCATGTCCCACTTGTAGTGGAAGCCCAGACCGCCGTCCTGCGGCGGATAGGTCACGAGCGGCCACGCGGTGGACTCCTCGGCCATCATCATCACGTCGGGGTAGTGTGCCTCAACAGCGCAGTTGACCTGACGGATAAACGCGCTGGCGTCCAGGTCCTCCTCGGTACCGTACTTGTTGAACTTCTTTTGCCCCGGATCGTCGATGCCAAAGTTGAGGTACAGCATACTGGACACGCCGTCCATGCGAATGCCGTCCACGTGGAAGTTCTCGAGCCAGTACAGCACGTTGGAGACCAGGAAGGAGCGGACCTCGCCGCGGGCGAAGTCAAACTTGTGCGTGCCCCAGTTGGGGTGAATCTCGTGCTCAAACAGCATGTGGCCGTTAAAGGTGGCAAGGCCGTGGGAGTCGGCGCAAAAACCGCCGGGCACCCAGTCCATGATCACGCCGATGCCAGCCTCGTGGCACGCATCGATAAAGTGCATGAGCTGCTGCGGGTCGCCATAACGCGACGTGGCGGCATAATAGCCGGTCGTCTGGTAGCCCCAGGAGCCGTCGAAGGGATGCTCCATGAGCGGCATGACCTCGATATGCGTGTAGCCCATGTCGCGCACGTAGTCCACGAGCTCCACCGACAGGTCGTCGTAGGTGTAAAACTCGCCGCGCTGCGCGGGGAAGGGGTCCATGGGGCCGGGGTAGTTGCCGTACTCGTCCGGCTCGCCCTGTGGCGCGTCGCCGTGGCGCTTCCACGAGCCAATATGCACCTCGTAGATGTTAAGGGGCTGCGACATGTGGTTATGACTGGCGCGGCGCTTGAGCCATGCGGCGTCGTTCCACTTGTAGCCATCGAGGGTCCACAACACGCTGGCGGTACCCGGAGGGCACTCGGCCTTAAAGGCATACGGATCGGCCTTGTAGAGCTTCTCGCCCTCGTTGGTCTCAATGAGATACTTATAGAGCTGACCCTGCTCGGCGCCAGGAATAAAGCCTTCCCAAATAGCGCTCGTATGCACGGGCACCAGAGGGTTGGCTTCCTCATCCCAGTCGTTAAATTCGCCAATGACATGCACGCTCTTTACATCGGGCGCCCAAACGCAAAAGCGCCAGCCGCGCGTACGGTTCTGCGTGTCGGGGTGCGCGCCCATCTTTTCCCAGCTGCGCTCCCACGTGCCGATGCCAAACAGGTAGACATCGTCCTTGGAGAGTTCCGGTGCGTGCGGGGCGGCTTTACGGGTAGCGGGCTTTTTAGTTGCTGGCTTTAGCTTTGTATCGCTCACGTTTGATCCCATCATGACGCGGCAGCGTGTTGCCTTGGTGACTAGATGCGAAAGGTCCAAGGCTGCACGAATCGAAGGGACGGCGATAGTTCTATGATTCGTTCCACCTCGCGTGCTCGGTGGAACTTTCGGCACGAAATACGATAACACCTGTTCGTTACTTTTATGGAGAAAAGTGGATTTGCGGCGGTGTTTAATCGGCGAGCGCCATGTTTAGACCACTGGCAGAATTGCGATGGTAAAACTCTTGACAGTTTTACCAATTAGGGTTTCAAGATTGTTAGTCTGACGTTTGGTAAAACGTTTTTAGCAGGATGTTTACCATTTGACATCGAAAGGTTCGTTTATGTCCCAGACCGCTGCTCCCAATGTCGCTTTTATTTTCGATTGCGACGGAACACTGGTTAATAGCACCCCCGTTTGGGCCTATGCTCAGCCCGAGTTATTGCACCGCCACGGAGTTGACGTAACGGTCGACGATTTTGCCCAATTTGAGCATTTGTCGCTCGAGGACGAGTGCCAGGCCTACCACGACACCTGGGGCATTGGAGCGAATGGCGAGGAGCTGTATCGCGAGCTGAGCGACATCCTGATCGATGGCTACTCCAAGGTGCCACCGCGCGAGGGGCTCTTGGCATTTTTGGAGCAGGCGAAGGCGGCGGGCATTGCCATGTGCGTTGCCACGTCTACGCCAGCCGAGCTGGTTAAGTCTGCGCTTGCGGGAGCCGGGCTCGATGCCTACATGGAGTTTGTTACCACGACGGGTGAGGCAGGACGCTCCAAACAGTTCCCCGATGTATACGAGTTGGCGCTGCGCCGTCTGGAGGAGCGCCATGGGCATAAGTTTGACCGCGCATGGGTGTTTGAGGACGCCGTTTTTGGCCTAAAGAGCTCTGGGGTCGCTGGCTTTAAGCGCGTGGGCATCTATGACCCGCACGGCCGCATGAAGCGCGACGAAGTGCGTGGCAACTGCGATATCTTTATCGATAGCTATGAAGACCTGGATCTGCCCCGCGTGCTTTCGTTTGAGGGATAGGCGAGGGCTGTGGGTTGCAAGGTATTAGTGGTCTGCGGCTCGCCCGTGGTGGCGAGCGCTGATCTGTTTTGTAGGCTAGTAGGGGAGTGCGACCACGTTGTCGCCGTGGACCGCGGCCTGGACGCGCTGCTTGGTGCCGGCTTGGGCTGCGACGTCTATGTCGGTGACGCCGACACGGTGAGCGACGCCGGTCGCGCGTTGGTCGATGCCGCCACCGACTTTGAAGTTGAGCGCCACGACCCCTACAAGGACTATACCGATCTGGCGCTGGCCCTCGATTCCGTCCGCCGTCGCTGGCCGGGTGCCGAAGTGGTCGCGACCTGCGCCACCGGCGGCCGTCCGGATATGGCCCTAAGCGTCCTAGGCTTACTAGCCAGCTACAAAGACGCCCCCGTCTGGATTGCCGAGGACGAGATCACGGCCCGCATTCTGCACGAAGGCGAATCGTGGACCATCGAGGGCGTCGTGGACAAGACGTTCTCTATCATTGCTATAGCCCCTGGGACGGTGGTAAGCGAACGCGGCCTAGAGTGGGAGCTAGACCACAGCCCCCTGGATCTGTTGGCCGACACGGGCATCAGCAACGTCGTCAGGTCAACAGCCACAATCCAAGTCCACACCGGCACCGCCATCGCTTACCTATATCAATAGGCATTTAGAATCTGACCAAAAAAAGTCCTTGCACGCCGCGCCAACTTCCCCTATACTATGTCCTCGTCACGGGGGCGTAGCTCAGCTGGGAGAGCGCTTGACTGGCAGTCAAGAGGTCAGGGGTTCGATCCCCCTCGTCTCCACCATCTTGAATGCAAAGGCCTTCGGAATTCCGAAGGCCTTTTTTCATGCCAAAATACCTCGCGCCACAAACCCATACCCACATCAACAAAATGTTGCACAATTTATTTCCCATGTCTGTACATAGTTTGTTATCCAAACGCAATTACCAGTGTAGCTCGCTGCTCCAGTTGGGCTTCAGGAACGCTCCCAATTATTGCCAACGCCCCAATAACCTGCATCAACGTGAACAACATCCCAAAACAACCCCCTTGAACACGCTAAATGAACGATATGTTGTCAACCACAAGCCAAATCAGTTTCGCTACCAGCTTGTGCTAGGATTCCTAACGTTACATGAGTTCAACTGTGCTCACGGCTCCAGCAAGCCACAAAGCGCAGGGTCGATCAGCATCCGGCCGTAACGGCGGTGCCAGAAACACCACGAGCTCCAATAAAGAAGTCATGCGACGTTGTTATTTGTATTGATATAATTCAAAGATGCATTTAATAGCTTGCGTGTCGAAGCGTAGTAGTTTTCAGCTGTTTGCGTGCGGTCCAGTTTTGTTCCCGCTTGACTGGTTCGCACGCAGCCAGCTGGAGTCGCGGTCTTTTTGCGATACACGGCCGCGACTCTAGTAACTGCACTCATACATACCGTTCACGGTGGGGCAGAGCCACGTGCTTGTCTAACTGGGCTCAGGGTTTGAATATGGAGCGCCTTCGCGCAAAAGCGCCCTGGCGAAGCCATACCCAAACCCCGCGAGCCACACGTAAGACAGCAAGGGGGTGGTGCTTGTGTGGTATGTAATCCAGGTCATTAACGGTCGCGAAGACGTAATGCGCGAGCGCATCGAGCACATGGTGCCGGCGAGCGCCATGCAGGAGCTCTTTTATCCCCAATTTCAAACCGAGATTAAGGTACACGGCGAATGGGTCAAAACGACCAAGCCACTCTTTCCCGGTTTTCTCATCTGCGATACGGCAGATCCCCGCACCGTGCAACAGTATCTGCTGCGCATGGACGACTTTGCCCGGGTGCTTTCCCAAGACGGTCAGTTTGTGCCGCTGGCAAAAGAAGAGGTCCAGCTTATTGGCGGCTTTACGCATAAGGGAGAACGCGTAGTGCCCATGAGCGAGGCCCTTAAAGACGGTGACCAGGTCGTAGTGACGGCTGGTCCGCTGCTGGGCCACGAAGGCCTGATCAAAACCATTAACAGACGCAAGAGCACTGCTTATTTGGAGCTCGATCTGTGCGGCCGACGCGTTACTACGCGCGTTGGCCTTGCCGTGCTTTCGGCCGAGCAGCGTGTAATGCGCAACCTTAAAAAGGCGATCGCCTAGCTGCAGGCGACTGTTTAACGGAACAAGGAGGATCCCCGAGCCGGGGACGAAGTGTTGGAAGAGAACGTGTCGGATAAAACTCAATATGCAACGGATGCGCCCGCGGGGGCGGCGCTCATTGCTCAGGCCATGGACAGGCGTGAGGGCGCTGGCTGCCACAAGGCCATGCAGTCCATCATGGACTGGGATCGTTCGCGCCTGGTCTACCGCGCCGTTAAGCGCGCCTTTGACGTCGTGTTCAGCGGCTGCGTGCTGGCAGTCATTTCCGTTCCCAGCCTTGTGCTTGCCGCGGCCATCCGCCTTGAGAGCGAGGGCAACCCCTTCTACAGCCAGATCCGCGTGGGCCAGACCCACCGCGACGGCAGCCTGTCCACCTTCCGCATGTGGAAGTTCCGCTCCATGTACAAGGACGCCGACGAGCGCCTGGCAGATCTCAAGGAGCAGAACGAGATCGCCGGCGCCATGTTCAAGATGAGGGAGGACCCCCGTGTCACCAGGATCGGAAAATTCATCCGCAAGCACTCCATCGACGAGTTTCCGCAGTTCGTCAACGTGTTTCTGGGTCAGATGAGCGTCGTTGGGCCTCGTCCGCCGCTGCCGAACGAAGTCGCGGAGTACACCGAGTACGACCTACAGAGGCTAGCAGTGAAGCCAGGTATTACGGGGCTCTGGCAGGTGACAGAGCGAAACTCAACCGGGTTCGACGGCATGGTCCGCCGGGACCTCGAATACATAGCCAAGCGCGGAGTCATCACGGACTTCAAGATCATCCTCCTAACGGTTCTGGAGGTCTTCAACGGGAGCGATGCGTACTAATGCCTAACTTAAATACCCGATTCGAATCGGAGAAGAAAATGAAGATTGCCGTCGCCGGAACCGGCTACGTCGGCCTGTCCCTCGCCGTCCTGCTCTCGCAGCACAACGAGGTGCGCGCGCTCGACATCGTCTCCGAGAAGGTAG
>UQPJ01000057.1:0-14780 GCA_900543015.1 uncultured Collinsella sp. | reverse complement strand
CCTTCCACTTTGCCTCGTAGTCGAACAGCTCATCGGCGTTCTTGTCAGAGTCGAAGACGGGGATGAAGCGATCGCTGGCGTGCTCGCTCTCGGTGAACTTAAACTGGGTCCTATCGGCCGTGTCGCCGGCAACGTCGGTGATCTCGACGCCCTCGGGAACCTCGACCTTAAACCAAATGAAGTCGGTCCTCATATCCACGGCTGGCTTTTCTGCTCCGCCGCCACCGCTACTGCCGGTAGCGCCGCCGCTGCCACCGCAGCCCACCAGGGCAACCGCGGCAAAGAGACTGATGCAGAGGGTGAGAATCGCAAAGGCCTTCTTTTTCATGGTCGTGTCCTCCTCGATCTGTAACCGCCCATGGATTACCTGTCTTTACTGTACGCGTGAGCAGCTCATTCGGGTGGGCCATGTGTCCCATTCTGGGGGCCGGATTTGCGCCGTTAAGTGGCAATATGCTCGGACGCAAAAGAGGGGAGGGCCGATGCTGTCGGCCCTCCCCGGGGTTGGGTGCCCGTTGCTTTAATGGGGCGCATGTGCGCAGGTGCGCGTAGGCACGTGCGGGTGCCCCGTTACTTGATCTCGATGCTCGAAATCTCGACTTCGCGCGCCTCGGAAACTGCCTCTGCCATGTCATCGGGGAATTCGATGGAGTTGAGGAGCGCCTCGGCTTCTTTCTTGTGCTGGTCGAAGTTCGAGATAAGGACATAGATGCTTCCCGGCTCAACGTCGGTAAAGAGGAGGGTTGTGATGCCACTGTTGTCCTCGTACGTTCCGACGAGCCACGCCCTGCCGTTATACTCGATGGACCCGCCATCCTTCCACTGGAACGTATCCCCCTTCTTTTCCGCCTGGTCGGCGTGGGATTCCTCGGCTGTCATCGCTTTTTTCCAAACGGGGATAAAGCGATCGGCCGAGGCGTTCTCGTCTTCGGGGAAGGTGAGCTGGACCCTGTCGGCATTCTTGCCGGCGGAGTCGCTTACGCCGACGCCCTCGGGCATCTCGACCTTAAACCAGATAAAGTCGGTCTTCTTGGCGACGGGGGCCTTTTCCTTGCTCTCGCTCTTGGTGGTGCTGCCGCCTCCGCCCGATGCGCTCCCGCCGCAGCCGACAAGGGCAAACGCGGCAAAGAGGGCGATGCAAAGGGAAAGAATCGATAGGGTCTTTTTCTTCATGGTGGCGTCCTCCTTGTCTGCCAGGGACATCGTGCGCCGCGGATCGCTGGGGCAGCGGTTGCGCGTGCACATGATGACTTTGTTTGCTGTGCGGTGATTCCTCCATTCGTCGTCCGGTGCCGTGATGAGCTTGCCCCAACATAGGGCTCCTTACCTATATGTATGCCCCAGTTGCCGCTGCCCGGAAGTCTCGAAAGGTGGGCCATGTGTCCCATGTTTGTGTCGCTGCCGCCTATCGTGTGCCATAGAAATCCGCGATGGCCAGGTGCGCTGACGCCCATGTGCTTATGGGCTAGACTTAGCACCATTACGTGATCGATGCGGTTGGTCGGCGGTTGCCGCCTGACCGATGTATATGACTTGAAGGTGCGTGCGTATGAGCCAAGAGATGATGGATAAAACCTGTCGAGAGTTTGCCGAGGCACTTGCCGCGCGCGAGCCGGTTCCCGGCGGCGGTAGCGCGAGTGCCTTTGTGGGCGCGCTGGGAGCCTCACTTTGCGGAATGGTTGCGCGCTACGGTGCGACCAATCCCGCGCTTGTTGATCGTGCGGATGACCTGACGCGCGCATTTGCCCAGGCAGATGAGTTGGCCCAGGAGCTTGTCGAGTTGGTTGCCGAGGACGTTCGTGCATATGGGCAGGTGTCCGCGGCGTATGGTATTCCGCGTGGCGATCCGGCTCGAGCGACCGCGATTCAGGATGCGCTGCATGTGGCCGCTATGCCGCCGTATCGCATTATGGATGCCTGCGGGCGTGCACTGGCGCTGCTCGAGGACATGGCCGACAAGGGTTCGCGTCAGCTGCTGTCCGATGTGGCGTGCGGCGCCGTGTTCTGCCGTTCCGCTATGCAGGGCGCGAGCTTGACGCTCTTTGCCAACACCACGTCTATGAAGGATCGCGCTCGTGCTGAGGAGCTCGAGACGGCGTGTGATGAGTTGCTCGACACGTGGTTGCCGCGCGCCGATGCGCTGGCGCGCCGCGCCGCCGACGCTGCAAGGAAGAGGGGATAGCCATGGCTGAGCTACTGAAGGGTGCTCCCGTCGCCCGCGCGTTGACTGAGGAACTTGCTGCTCGCTGCGCAGCCCTGCGCGAGCGGGGCGTTGTTCCGACGTTGGCTATCGTGCGTGTGGGTGAACGCGAGGACGACCTATCCTACGAGCGCGGTGCGCTCAAGCGCTGCGAGAAGGTTGGCATTGAAGCTCGCCGCGTTTTGCTTCCCGCCGATGTTTCGCAGGACGAGCTGTTGGCGGCCATCGAGGACATCAATACCGATTCGTCTGTTCATGGCTGCCTGATGTTCCGCCCGCTGCCCGCCGGCCTTGACGAGGACGCGGTTGCCGCGGCACTCGATCCTGCCAAGGACGTTGACTCCATGACGCCGGCTTCGCTGCTCACCACGCTTTCGGGGCGCGGCGAGGGTTTTGCCCCCTGCACAGCCGAAGCCGTGCTTGCTTTGCTGGATCATTACGGCGTTGAGCTGGATGGAGCTAAGGTTGCTGTGGTCGGGCGCTCGCTGGTGATCGGGCGTCCTGTTGCCGCCATGCTTACGGCGCGCAATGCGACCGTGACGACGTGCCATACGCATACGCGCGACCTTGCTGCCGAGTGCCGTGCTGCCGACATTGTGGTTGCCGCCGTTGGACGCGCGCACACGATTGGCGTGGATGCCATTCGCGAGGACCAGACGATCATCGATGTTGGCATTAATTGGGACGAGGCCGCTGGCAAGCTGGTGGGTGACGTCGATTCTGATGCTGCGGAGCCGGTCGTTAACGCCATCACGCCCGTGCCGGGCGGCGTGGGCGCTGTGACGACGGCGATCCTCGCCAAACACGTGATCGAGGCGGCCGAGCGCGCATCGAAATAGGCGTTTTGGGCTGTTTGAGGGGTTAGCTCTATACCCCGTGGACAAAAAATGCCAAATATGAGTACTGTTGCCAAGATAGTCACATATATTTTAGGTCAAATAGGCTCTCTAACGATATTTATTATCGATAGAGAGCCTATTTTATTGGACCTATGAGGAATTACATCATCTAATTTTTGAACAAATGTAGACTTTCGACACCCATACGTAGCAAAATTGCTGTTACTAAATTGGTGACAGTACTCATATTTGGCATTTTTTGACCACAGGGGTTGCCAGCGCCGTGGTTTCGCCCTTTCTGCGCCGAAGCGATACACTGTTATCGTTTGATTTCTTCGCTCAAGGAGGATGCGCATGCCGTGCACAACGATTTTGGTTGGTAAGAACGCGAGCTACGACGGGTCGACGTTGGTCGCCCGCAACGAGGATTCGTCCAACGGGGTGTTTGAGCCCAAGCGTATGCGCGTGGTGCATCCCGACGAGCAGCCGCGCGTCTACACGAGCGTTCTGAGTCACCTGACCGTTGAACTGCCCGATAACCCCATGCGCTACACGAGCGTCCCCGATGTTGTCCCGGGCCACGGCATCTGGGCCGAGGCCGGTTTCAACGAGCTCAATGTGGGCATGTCTGCAACCGAGACGCTCACCACCAACGAGCGCGTTCGCGGCGCCGACCCGCTCGTGGACTACGTGCCCGCCAAGGGCAACGAGGGCGAGGACGGATACGTTCCGGCGCAGCCCGGCGGTCTGGGCGAGGAGGACATGGTGACCCTGGTGCTGCCATATGCCAAATCCGCCCGCGACGGCGTACGCATTCTGGGTGACCTGCTCGAGCGTTATGGCACCTACGAGAACAACGGCATCGCCTTTAGCGACGTGGACGAGATCTGGTGGCTCGAGACCATCGGCGGTCACCACTGGATCGCCAAGCGCGTGCCCGATGACGCTTATGTGACCATGCCCAACCAGCTGGGTATCGATAGCTTTGACCTGGATGACGCCGAGGGCGCCCAGGCCGATCACATGTGCTCCGCCGACCTGCGCGCTTGGATGGCCGAGTGGCATCTGGACCTGACGCTGGGCGTCGAGGGCGACGGTCCGGCCGCGGTCTTCAACCCGCGCGAGGCCTTTGGCTCGCACAGCGACAGCGACCACGTCTACAACACGCCGCGCGCCTGGTATATGCAGCGCTGCCTTAACCCCAGCGATGTGTGGGACGGTACCGAGGCCGACTACACGCCCGAGAGCGACGATATTCCCTGGAGCCGCGTGCCCGAGCGCAAGGTGACCATCGAGGACATCAAGTACGTGCTTTCGAGCCACTACCAGGGCACGGAGTACGACTGCTACGGCAGCAAGGGTACGCCCGCCACGCGTGGCGCCTATCGCCCCATCGGCATCAACCGCAACAGCCAGCTCGCTGTGCTGCAGCTGCGCCCCTATGCGCATCCGGCCTACCGCGCCGTGCAGTGGATGGCCTTTGGCTCCAACTCGTTTAACGCGCTGGTTCCGCTGTACGCCAACGTCGAGACCATGCCCGAGTACTTTGCCGACACGCAGGCTCGCGTGACGTCCGAAAACTTCTACTGGGCCAACCGCCTGATCGGCGCGCTGGCCGACGTCCGCTTCCATGAGTGCGGCCGCGCAGTCGAGGATTATCAGGAGAAGGTCGGCGGCATGGGCCACAAGCAGATTCATGACGTCGACGCTGCCGTAGCCGTTCTGCCCGAGGCCGAGGTGCCTGCCGAGCTTGCACGCGCCAACGAGGAGTTTGCCGAGCTCGTGCGCGTGGAGACCGATGCCCTGTTGGGCAAGGTGCTCTACACCACGAGCTGCGCCATGAAGAACTCTTTCGCGATGAACGACAACGTGAGATAGGGATTTCCCGTCGATCGAATAGCGCTTAAACGCTTTGTCGCTTTCACTCAATCTTGGGTACAAGAACGCCAATGCAGTTGTTTGTGATTGGAGACAACCATGGTTATGAAACTCGATCAGCTTGTTAACGGCGCCATCAACGTGGGCTTCGGCGCCGCCGCCGTTGCCGTCGAGGGCAGCAAGAAGGTTCTCGACGACCTTAACACCAAGGGCGAGCAGGTGCGCAAGGACGCAGGCGCCCCCGGTATCGCCCGCAGCGTATCCGACATGTTCGAACAGGCCGGCGGTACCATCTCCGATCTGACCGAGCGTCTGGGTATGCAGGGCGAGACCGCGGCCCAGCGCGTGCTCGACGAGCTCATTCTGGCTCGCGTCCGCGTCATGACAGCCCCCGAGCGCACGGCCTTCCTGGCCCATGTGCGCGACATCGTCGATTCGGTCGAGGACAACGTGACCTCGGTGCCCGTCGAGTCCGTTGAGCCCGACGATGCGAAGGATACCGAAGAGGCCGAGTAGCAGCGCAGATGGCAGATTCCACCACCGATTACAACAATCTAGATCCTTTGGGTGACGAGGCGGCGGTTGTCGATGAGGTCGATGCCGCCGTCTCGGGCGCTCGCAAGAAGCCGCGCGCTGTCGATATGGTCCCCGAGGAGCCCGACGCGATGGCGCCGGATGAAGAATACCAGCTCACGCCGGCGGGTCGCCGCGAGCGCATCGGGCAGATTGTTCGCCTGGTCAAAAAGTACCGCGTGTGGGATAACCTCACGCCGGTTCGTTTGCGCCGCCTGCTCGAGGAACTCGGCCCCATGTTCGTCAAGATGGGGCAGATTCTGGCCAACCGGTCCGAGATTCTGCCGCAACGCTTTTGCGACGAGCTGCGTCGTCTGCGGTCCGACGTGGAGCCGGTGCCGTACGAGGTCGTACTCAGTTGTCTGGAAGAAGAATACGGCCTGCGCCTGGGAGAGATGTTCGATGCGATCGACCCCAATCCGCTTGGTAGCGCATCGCTCGCGCAGGTGCACCGCGCTCGTCTGGTGACGGGCGAGGACGTGGCCGTCAAGGTGCAGCGCCCCGGTGCGCAGCAGGTTATGGCACAGGACATCGATATCATCCGCTCGGTGGTGCGTATCGTTTCCAAGTTCGTCAACACCGATCAATTCGTTGACCTGCACGGCGTAGTCGAGGAGCTGTGGACCTCGTTTCGCGAGGAGACCAACTTTTTGGCCGAGGCCAAAAACCTCAACGACTTCTACGAGTTCCATAAGAGCGTTCATGGCGTGACGTGCCCTAAATCCTATCTGGACCTGTGCACCGAGCACGTGGTGGTTATGGACTACGTCGACGGCATTTCGATCGCCGATCCTGAGTGCTTGGTGGCCGAGGGCTATGACTTGGAAAAGATCGGTGCCGCAATCGTCGAGGATTACTCGACGCAGGTGCTCGATGACGGCTTTTTCCATGCCGACCCGCATGCGGGAAACATTATTCTCAAGGACGGCATCGTTTACTTTATCGACTTGGGCATGGTCGGACGCATGTCGAGTCACGATCGCGGTATCGTCAAGGACATGATTTTTGCCGTGGCCGAGGGTGACGTGCCCAAGCTCAAGGATTCGCTCATGCGCTTCGCCGTGACGCGTGGCGATTCGGCCGAGCTCGATCATTCGGCCTTTTTGTCCGATTTGGACTTTATCGTGGCTGACTTTGCGGGCCTTGACCTGAAGGATCTGGATATCGGCGAGTTTTTGACCTCGCTGTTAAACCTGGCGCGCAAAAACGACGTTGAGCTGCCGAGCGTGGTAACGATGTTCGCCCGCGGCATGGTGACGCTCGAGGGCCTGCTGACTGAGTATATGCCCAACGTCAACATGATCCAGATCATTCAGACGCATATCAAAAACGAAAAAAGCACTTATGCGCGCGTGCGCGACATGGGACGCGATCTTGCCGCGAGCAGCTATCGCGCGGCAAAAGGCTCGCTCGAGGCGGCCGAGTATCTTGGCCTGGCTTCGCGCATGCTCACGCGCGGCCAGCTTAAGGTGAACACGCAGATCATGAGCAGCGATAAGGCGCTGCGACAGCTGGGCGGAATTATCGACCGTATGTCGATGGCAATTGTGATTGCTGGCCTGTTTATCGGTTCGTCGGTGGTGTACTACGCGCGCATCGAGCCGGTTGTGTTTGGTATCCCAGTCATTGGCTTTATGGGCTACGTGAGCGCGCTGGTGCTGGCGCTTATGCTGGGCCGCAATATCTGGCTCAACAGTCACGGCGGCAAGCACTAGAGGCCGCGACCGTCACCGCATTTTCCTATCGCAAACAATAGCTTTTACCTTGGGCTTCGCCTGCGTGCGAGGCTCTTTTGCGTGATACCATTTTGACGGTAATAATCGATGGCCTAGATGGTGGTGCGGAGACGCATGAATGCGCGGTTTACCTGCGCGTTTGGGAGAATTGGGGTGCAAGTCCCCGGCTGTACCAGTAACCGTAATTCCTCTTGGCTCGGGATGTTCGCGTCGCAGATCGGACGACGTGCCCGAGTCGTTAAGGTTAAGTCGGATCGCCTCCCATCTTGCATGCGGCTGCGGCGTATGCCGCCGGTGTGCATAGGGCTCTGGAGGGAAGGGGGACCCCGATGGGGGAACTCGAGCGCAACATGCGCGATGACGTGGGGCAGCCTCAAGGCAACGCTCCAAGTACAGACAATGGGAGACAAATGGATATGTTTGTGGACGAGCGTCAGCGCGTCTCGCATCGCCGTGGCGCAATTGCGTGCGGCGTAGCCAAGCGCGGCCTGGTGGCATTCCTGGCCTTCGCGATGGCCTTTGGCACCACGCCGGCTCAGCTGTGGGCCGAGGGCACCGAGGGCATTGCCGAGGCTGTGGCTCAGGCTACGACGCCGGACGAGGGTGCAGCGCCTGCGGATGGTGCTGCCGACCAGGGTAAGGCCGAGGTTTCGGATTCCGAGGGCGCGCCTGCAGCTAGTGCCGCCACTACAGAGGCGGCAACTGGCGACGAAGGCTCGGCGACGGGGGAGAGCCCTGCCACGAGCGTGCAGTCTTCGACGGCATCCGCTGGCCAAGCAGGATCTGCCGCCGCGACTGCCGTCCAGACAGAGAACCCGACAGAAACCGGCGATGTCGCCAAGAAGCAAGTCGAGGTCTCGTTCTCGATTGTCGGCACCGATGCCGACGGCAAGGCTCAGACCTGGGTGGCACCTACGCAACTCAAGCTCGACGAGGGCGCGACGGCTGCGGACGCCTTCGTTAAGCTGCAGCAGAAGACGGGCTTCAAGGCGGACTACGATGCAAACACGGCATACGGGTTCTACCTCAAGAGCATTACGTCCCCGACGGATAGCCGCACGCTTGCCTACGACGCGACAACTGGTGCCTTCTGGCAGCTCTTTGTTGATGGCGCGTCTTCCTCGGTTGGCGCGAGCAGCGTCAAGCTCACCCAGGGGCAGAAGATTGAGTTTGCCTATACGGCTGGTAGCTCGTCCCCTGTCGTTAAGGACCAGCTTGCTGCGAATGTGACCGTCATTGGTCGCGATGCCCAGGGCAAGACTCAGACTTGGGTCGATAACGCGCAGTATGTGGTGACGTCCGGCTCGAGCGCACTTGACCTTACGAAGGTCGCGCTCGAGGCGAATGACATCGACGCCGTTGCTGCGGGCTCCTTCATTCTGAGCCTTAAGTACAACGGCGTTGAGCTGGGTACGCCGCTCGATTATTCGACCCATTGGCAGCTGTTCATTAACGGCAAGTCGAGCGACTACACGGCAGACAATGTCACCATTCATGCTGGCGATACCGTTACGTGGTTCTACGGTGGCTGGGGCGACCAGTTGCCGTCCGATTCCGTCCATGCTTCCGTTCAGGTCCTCGGTAAGGACAAGGACGGCAAGCAGCAGGTTTGGGCTTCGACGGGCCAGACGAGTCTCAAGGCGGGTTCTACTGCCAAGGATCTCCTTGAGCAGACCGGCCTTACTCTCGATGCTGGCGAATCGTCTTGGGGCTGGTTCCTCAACGGCATTACTTCGCCGTTCGATGGTAAGTCCTATGGCTGGGATGCTGCGACCAATAGCTATTGGCGCTTCTACGTAAATGGCAAGTTCGCCGACGTTGGCGCCGGTGCCTACAAGCTCCAAGAGGGTGACGCCGTCACCTTTATGTATGGTGCTGACGCCGATGCCCTCCCCGGTCAGGTTCTTGGGTCCGTCGATGTTATCGGTCCCGATGCCAACGGCAACAATACTCGCTGGGGCTCGGCAAGCAATGTTTCCCTGCCCGAAGGCTCTACGGCCCAGAACCTTATCGAAGCGGTTCTGAAGGCAAAGGGCGTTAAGTACAGCGGCTCCCAGAGCGGTGAGTACTGGTTCCTCAATTCCATCGACTCGCCGTTCGGAGGCAAGACGTACGGCTATGATGGTGCGACCAATAAATACTGGCATCTGTATATCAATGGAGAGCCCTCCTTACTCTGCGCCAATCAGATTACGCTCAAGAGCGACGATAAGGTTACGCTTGCCTATACCACCGACGATTCGCCCATGCCCGATCCCGACAAGATTGTCGTGGACCCGAGTGCGACGACTCCTGATTGGGATGCCGAGTGGGCCGGCTACGGCAACAGTGGCAACGGTTCGACCGTAACGGATGCCAAGACGCCTGCGCAGGCCGCTGGTCTTAAGTGGGCCTTCGATTGGAAGGCCGAGTCTGGCCAGCAGTATGCCAACTGCAGCGAGCCTGTCATTGCTAACGGTTTTGTGTACATCGCGACCGAGAACGAGCTCATTAAGATCGATTCGTCCACGGGTAAAAAGGTTGCCTCTGCGCCGCTTGCCTCCAAGGTGAGCTATACCTCTCGTCCGATCTATACCAATGGCCTTATCATCGTTCCGCTCAACGGCGGTGCGGTCCAGGCGATTACTGCGGACAAGCTGATCTGCAAGTGGCTGACGCCTGGTTTGACGGACTTGACGCAGAGCTCCTGCACCGTGGTTTCGGATGGCGAGTACGTCTATGTTGGTACGGTCGATATTTCGTATGACGAGAACTACAACGCGACCTACGGCAACGGCTCCCTGAAGCGTATCAAGATTGCCACGGGCGAAGTCTCTTGGCAGAACATTGACCCTTCCGAGGGCTATTATTGGACTGGTGCTGCGCTGACGGATAAGTACGCCATTGTTCCTACGAGCGCGGGCACGCTTAAGTGCATTGATAAGACGACGGGCGATGTCGTTTCGACTATGAAGCTCGGTGCTCTCGCGAACGCCGACTGTGTCGCCGATCCGTCCAATGGTTCGACCTTCTATCAGATGACGCACGATGGAAAGCTCCATGTGATTTCGCTTTCGGCGAAGGGCGTACTAAGCGAGCAGAAGACGGTCGACCTGGGTCTTACTAATAACATGAGCGCACCGGCGGTGGCTGGCGAAAACTTGATTGTCGGCGGACAGACGGCTACTGGCTCTGCTCTGGCTCTCTATAATCTGAAGACCGGTAAGACCACGATGGTCACCGCTGCTGACGGTAAAGAACTGCCGGCCGGATTTAACGGTATTGCTGCTACTCCGCTGGTGAGTGTTCAGGGCGGCAAAACCTATGTGTACTTCACCGTTAACAGCGCGGATAGCAAGGATTACGTCAACTACTCTGCTGGTGGTGGCGTGTATCGCTATACGCTCGGCGATGCAGAGGCGACGCAGATTTATGATGCGGCTGGCCATTACCAGCACTGCGACTCTCCGGTCATTGCTGATGCTTCTGGCAACCTCTACTACATCAATGATTCGGGTACGCTGTTCAAGCTGGGGGCTGTCGAGTCTTGGACGGTTGCCTTTAATCCCAACGGCGGGTCTGCTTGCGACACTAAGTTCGTTGCTACGGCCCGACGGCAAGCTGGTCAAGCCGGCCGATCCGACGCGCGATGGCTACACTTTCGGCGGTTGGTTCACCGATGAGGCTTGCACGCAGGCGTATGACTTCAGTACGCCGGTGACGGCCGATCTGACGCTGTATGCCAAGTGGACCAAGAATGCTGTTAACCCTGGCGGCAATGGCGGTTCTGGCACTAATGGTGGCAACGGTGGCGCTGGCAACGGTTCCGGTGCTGGCACGGGCACGGGTTCCGGCTCCGGCACGAAGGGCCAGCAGGCCGGCGGCGCTATCGCCCCGGGTCATAAGCCGACGACCAAGACGACGGTGTCGACCAAGACCGAGACCAAGGACAACAAGTCCGACAAGAAGGACACCGATAAGTCCGATAAGAAGGACGAGAAGAAGTCTGACAAGAAGTCTGACAAGAAGGACAACAAGTCCGACAAGAAGTCCGATTCCAAGTCCGATACGGGTGCTGCTTCCACGACCACTGCTAAGAAGTCCTCTAGTGCCTCCGAGCAGGAGACTGGCACTAACCCGCTCGCCATTGTTGGCGTTGCCGCCGGCGTCATCGGTCTCGCCATCGTCGGCGTGTTCGTGTTCACCAAACGTCGGTAGGTGAGGGCTGTGTCCAATAAATCCAAGGACGCTGACCCCAAGCAACCAGATTCCTCGTTCATTCAGTTCGACGATGCAAAGCAACAGGGCGCCGCTTCGGCGGCGTCCGCCCCTCGTCGCAAGACGCTCCTCGGCGTCCTGACTGCCGCGTGCACCATTCTGATCGTCGTCTCGCTGGGTTTCGTCCATCCTTCCGAGAGCGGTGCCTGGTCCATCGACTGGATCATTCAGACCGTGACGGGGGAGAGCGTCGTCACCAAGGACACCAAGGCGTCTGGCTCGACTGCGACTTCGGGCGAGGCCAGTTCCAAGGATTCCAAGTCATCAAATGACGCAAAAGATGATTCCAAGCATTCTGATGAGTCCAAGTCCAAGGACGATTCCGAGTCTTCAAACAAGGAATCGGACAAGAACTCGGATAACAGGAAGTCCGAGGACCAGGACGGCAAGAAGTCTGGCGATAAATCCGCTGCCCAAAATACGGGAGCCGGTGATACTTCCAATGCGTCTGGCGGTGGCCAGTCGTCTGATGGAGCCTCATCCTCTAATGGTGGAAACGCCTCCTCGGGCGGCCAGAGCGGCTCGCAGGAGTCCAGCTACGTAACAGTGACGGTTTCGGTCACATCGAGCGCTGTGGGCAATCCTGTGTCTTCTGGTGGCACCTTTACCTTTAACGAAGGCGCTACCGTCTATGATGCCCTGTGCGCGCTGGGCCTTTCCGTTAACGCACATGGCTCGTCGTACGGCACGTATGTCTCCGCGATTGGTGGTTTGGCCGAGAAGCAGTACGGTGGCACGAGCGGCTGGATGTACTCCGTCAACGGCACAACGCCCATGACGGCCTGCAGTAACTACGTTCTCTCCAATGGCGACAACGTGGTCTGGTATTACGTTACAGGCTAGAGGCCTCGACATAGCGTGCCAGACGGGCGGTTCGGACAAACATCCGGGCCGCCCGTATTTCATGCGAATGGGATTGGGTCGCCGGGTCTCTCGGCAAACAAAAAACCGGTTGGAATGGGAATTCCAACCGGTTATACATTCAAGCAAATAGCGAATCGACTACGACCGTGCGCCCTCGAGAAAGAAGCGGCGGCTGAAGTAGTTGTACCAGGTGACGAGGAACGTGGCGATGGCCTTCATGGCCTGGTAGCCGATGCTCAAAAACGTGACGCCCACAAACATGTACAGGTCGTTGAGGCCCAGGCCGATCACCGACAGGATAGTGAAGATCGTGAACTCGCGCTTGCGGCTCATGCCCTCGCGATGGTCGAACACGTACTTCATGCTGAGCCAGTAGTTGACCACAACGGAGGTGGTAAACGAGACCGTGGTGCTCATCAAAAAGTCGAGGTGAAACAGCTCGACGAGCGCAATGAGCATACCCCAGTCGATGCCAAAGGAGATAAGGCCCACGACAGCGAACTTGAGGAACTGCTTGGTATGAGGTTGTGCCAGTGCCTTGCGCACGTAATCACATCCAATGCGTTGATAAATCGAGCAGAGGATACTTTAGAGCTTTTGCAAGGGAAACGTAAGGTCTTTGCCAAGAACTATACGAACTCGCCAAATTTTCAAGAGCTAATCCGCAAACGTTGAAAATTTGCCCGTAAACGAGCAAAACCCACGAACAACACAGCGCTCGACGCGCGTCATCCGTGGGCATCGTAAAGCTGTAAGGTTGCGAGTTACTTGGTCTCGTCGCCTTCCAGGAAGATCTTTCGGGTCACAAAGTTGTAGACCATGACAAGCGCGGTGGCGCAGATCTTGGCGATATTGGCCTCGAGTCCCAGGCCGGCGTTGAGTGTCAACACGATACCGTCGTTGAGTGCCAGGCCGATCACGGACAGCACGACAAAGATAATGAACTCGCGGCGGCGGCTTATGCCTTCCTTGTGCGCAAACACGTATTTCATGCTTGCGAGGTAGTTAAAGATGAGTGAGATGATAAAGCCGCTGGTGTTGGCGATTAGGATGTTAAGGCCCAGACCGTAGTGGAGCAGATTCATAATGCCAAAGTCGATAACCGTGGCAATGACACCGACGACGCCAAATTTCATGATCTGCGCAAGGAGCTTTTGCATGGTACCTGCCTTAGGGTGGCGCCGGGACGCCGTGGGGATGACAAACTCAGCAAGTTTAGCCAATCCCCGCGGGTGGGGCTAGACGCGCTCCTCGATAGCACCGTTTCTATATGCATCGAGCAGCTGGCGCAGATCCTGGATCTGGCTGCGAATCTTGGCGCCAGTATCGGTGTCGCTCACCATGCGGCGACGGTCTGCTTGGTCAAAACGGTTGGTCTCGCTTTCGATGTCCACGTTGCGCGTGAGTGCCTCGGCAACCGTCGTAAAGGCCCGGTGCGACTTGAGGCGGCAGCCGCGCGAGCTCGAGATGAGCGTATAGCCGGCGATACCCGTCTTGGGATGGTAAGCGCGGCAGAAGCCGCCATCGATGACCAGCAGCTTGCCCTCGGCGCGGATGGGCTGCTCGCCCTTGGTGGTTTTAACGGGCGTGTGGCCGTTGATGATGTGACCGGTCGGTGAGCATGCCATGGGCGCGACGCCAAACTCGCGCATGATGTCATCGCAGACCGAGGGCGACTTGGTAAGCGTAAAGTACGGGTCCATCGGCTCGACCCAGGTGCTCTTATCGGCGATATAGGCGCGCTCAAAGGTGCGCACCAGGCGTCCGCTGGCGGGTGAGTTAAAGCCAATCCACAGGTACCACATCCAGTCGAGAGCGTCGCGGTCGCCCACGCGCCAGGCGCGGCGGGCGATGTGGTCGCAAAAATCGAGATAATCGCGGCCAGCGTGCCAGGTGCCCAGGCAGTTCATGCTGCTAAAGGTGCCGTCTTCGTTGAGCGGCACGCAGCCATGGAACAGCAGGTTGCCGTTGGCGACCTTGTACATCGAGCCGTGGGAATAGAGGAAATCGATATGGCGATGCAGGTGATCGGCGGTGACAAACTCGGACACGAGCTTGTCGATGATGTGCTGCTCCTGAGACGTGAGCGTATAGGGGTCCGTCGGGTCGACGGTGGGGAAGTCGTTGGTCGTGAGCGGCCACACGCTGCCGTCGGCGAGCGTGACCGTGCCGGTGTCGTGATCGATCTTGTCGAGTAACAGGCGGTCGGTCATGTCGAACTCGGGATGGCGCTGGATAATCTGGCCCTCGAGCTTAAAGAGTAGGACGTTGATGGCCTTGATCAGCGGGGTGATGGACTCACCGGCGGTGTAGGTGGCATCGGCAAAGGCGACAAGCTCACGCAGCGAGATGCCGTAGTCGTTCTCCAGGATCTCGTAGTTGTCGTAGCGTAGGTTGTTGCGCAGCACCGTGGCGATGCAGGCGGGCTCACCG
>UQPJ01000056.1:0-15027 GCA_900543015.1 uncultured Collinsella sp. | reverse complement strand
AACCATTGAAGCAGGAGGACGCTCAATCACGCCAGAAGCGCTCGAGGATGCCGTGAAGGCCGTCGACGGATTTCCCTACATGATGCAGCTCGTCGGA
This sequence comes from uncultured Collinsella sp., assembly GCA_900543015.1. Lineage (GTDB taxonomy): Bacteria > Actinomycetota > Coriobacteriia > Coriobacteriales > Coriobacteriaceae > Collinsella. The sequence goes on along the minus strand of UQPJ01000056.1, from coordinate 14,930 downwards.
TATCGCACTTGGGATGTTTCGGAAAACTCGCCCCAAATCAGTACATCCGATGTCCAGCAGGGTTCTCTGCTTGCCCGTATGGAGCTGCGCGATCGTATTCTCGAAACGACCTATCAGGAGCTTTCCGATAAAGACATTGAGTTTTTGCTCGCGATGCTGCCCGATTCTGGCCCCAGCAGGGTCTCGGAGATAGCCAAACGCATGGGCGTCGCCAGCAACTACGCAAGCCAATACAAACGCCGCCTCCTCGAGGACGGCGTTATCGGGGAACGTGGACGTGGCCTCGTCGGCTTCGACATCCCCGCGTTCAGGGAATTCTTGAACGAGAAGGCGTTTTAGCACACCGAAATTGTCCGCGGGAGCATCGTTGCATGGCAATCAGCAATCCTCTTGGTAAGGGCAGCAAGCATTTCCGCTTGTGCTGATTGCCATGCGCTCCTCTTGTCCTTAGGCGAGCTTGCGGGCGAGCTCGCGCACCTCTTCCAACTTGGGCGAGGAGGCCATGCTGTCGCGCTCGGTCATGCCGCTAATGGTGACAATGCCCTGGTCCTCCCACTTGCAGTATGCGCAGGCCGACTTGTACATAGCGATAGCCGCATCATAGACACCCTCGCTGTGGCTATCGAGCAAAAGGGCCGTCTTGGTGAACGGGAAACCCGTGGCACCGAAGGCGTACAGGCGGTCGATGGCGGTCTTTTCCTGCGCAGTGATATCAAACCAGTAGATAGGCGAAGCGAAGACAACCATGTCGGTGTCTTTCAGCGACTCAATCACGTTGGCCATGTCATCCTTCTGCACGCAGACGCCCTCATGGGCGAAGCAGTACTGGCATCCCAAGCAGCCGGCGATCTTCTTGCTGGCAACGCGGATGACCTCGACCGTATGGCCGCCCTCACGCGCGGTCTCGGCAAACGCCTCGACCATGGTATCGGTATTGGCGCCCTTACGCAGGCTGCCGCTCAATACAACGATATTCATAGGATTCCCTCTCCTTCATGCTGCAGGCGCGCAGCATTTTTTCTTGTAACCAAAACAAATGGGGTTAATCAATCGCCAGCAGGCCATATCTCTTGCTCAAGTTCCCTAAAGAAGCTCAAGGCGATTGCGATTGCCTTATACAACATCGAAAACCAAAGAGGGGCCATAGCAACGTCGCCTGCCTGAAATGGCACGCTGTCAAGATCAACTACGGGGATCGTGACGAGCCGATACCGCCCGCATGCCCCCTTCGGAATAGGCGCTGAGCAGCTCCTGAGCGTGGGCAAACTCGGGCCCTCGCCTCCAACCGAGCAGGCGGTTGACCGCGAGATTTCCCTGAACGCTGTGGACAAAGAGCAGATAAGCGTCCTCGCGCGAAAGCCCGGTCTTCTCCATCATCTGGGGAACGACCTGCTCGGCGCCGCGCTCGACGACGCGCTGTGCCACCCGAGCGTACGCGTCGTCATCCGAGTAGAGCAGATAATAGTCATCGTTTGCCGGCGGACGCTGGCAGAGGGCACCCGCCTCCGTTCCCTCGAGCGGCGGCACCGCCGCCAAGGCCTCGTCGATAAGCGCGTCGAGCAGGGCGAACTTGTCCTCGTAGTGCAGATAGAACGTGCCACGGTTAATATCGGCACGGCGGCAGATATCCGCTACCGTCATCTTCGCGAAGCCGACCTCGGCCAGCAGCGCGAAGAACGCCTCCCGTATGACCGAGAGTGTATAGCGTCGGCGACGATCGATCTTCCCCGCTTCCATTACCCCTCCAATTGCAACGCTCGACAATGCCCGGCAAACGCTCGTTTATCGACAGCAGGCCGAAGCTGTTCATTGCTCTTAAGCAAATCGACATGGATACTTTTTATAGACACGTGTTTATAATAGCTGAAAGAAGGTATCCAGTGACCCTGTACGAGCAGCTCGTTATCGAGCTCACCAACCGATCGTTTTCCCTTCATGCCGCCTACCGCAGCGGCAGCACGCCCTATGAGCTGAGTGACCGCGAGCCCGAGCCCTACGACCAGCAAATCGAGGACTTCGCCCGTATGATCGAAGAAGCCGATTGCGTGCTGGTGGGCGGGGCCTCCGGGCTCTCCGCGGCGGGCGGCGGCGACTTCTATTACGAGGACAACGCAACCTATCGCAGGCATTTCGGCAAATTCGCCGAGCGCTACGGTTTCAAGGGCGCTTTCGAGGGGTCGTTCTACCGCTGGCCCACCGCCGAGGCGCGCTGGGGATACCTCGCCACCTTCCTCGACACCACGCTCAACGCCCCGCTGCGCAAGCCCTACAGGAACCTCGACGCCATTCTCGCCGAGAAGGATTTCTTCGTGCTCACCACCAACCAGGACACGCAGTTTGTGAAGCTCTATCCCTGGGAGAAAGTGGCAGAGATCCAAGGCGACCACCGCTTCTTTCAGTGCTCCCACTGTTGCACCGACGAGGTGTGGAACGCGGTCGAGCCGGTCTCCCACATGGTAGAGGCCATGGGAGACGGTCTGGAGGTTCCGACAGAGCTCGTGCCGCGCTGCCCGCACTGCGGGGCAGAGGCGTTCCCCTGGGTTCGCGGCTACGGCAACTTCCTGCAGGGCGAACTCTACGAGGAGCAGTACCGCAAGGTGTCCGACTGGCTCGACGCGCACGCACGGCAGAGGATCCTCTTCCTCGAGCTGGGTGTGGGCCGCATGACGCCCGCGTTTATCCAGGAGCCGTTCTGGGCCCTCACGGCGCAGTTACCGCAGGCCAGCTACATCGCCGTAAACAACAAGACGCAGTTTCTCCCCCGCGCGATCGAGGATCGGGGGCTCGCCGTTCGCGCCGACATCGCCGACGTGCTCGCCGACGTGCGCAAGACGCTGGGGAGGTAGCGCATGGAGACGGCGAAAGCAGTTCGCATAGGCAGGGCGCTAGCCGAAGCGGATCTTGTCATCATCGGCGCTAGCAACGGACTCGACATGGCGGAGGGGCTCAACCTTTTCTGCGCCGATGCTCATTTCCAAGAGGCGTACGGGGACCTCGCCCAGGCAGACGGCATCGGCTGCATACTGCAGGGGCTCGCTTCCCCGGATGCCAGCGTGCGACGCCGATGGGCCGAGCGGTTCCATCAAAAGGAGTATCTCGAATATGAGCCCGGCTCGCTCATGAACGGGCTGCGGCGTCTTACGGAGCACGCCGACACCTTCGTGGTCACATGCAACATCGACGGGCACTTCGCGCGCGCCGGGTTCGACGAGGAGCGCGTGCTCGAGACGGAGGGGAGCATACGCACGTCGATCGACGAGCGGCGTCTCGCCCATCCAGACGCCCTCGCCACGGCCCAGCTTGAGGAGCTCGAGCGCCTTGTGCAAGCCCATCGCAACGGCAGGGTCGCCATCCTCGAACTTGGCGTGGGACTGCGTAACGGCGTCATAAAGCACGTGCTCGCTCAGATTGCAAACACCTGCGAGCACGCCACCTACATCGTGTTCAACTACAGCCAGGCCATGGCGCCCGACGCTTCGTACGAGACCATTCTCGTTGATGGCGATATGGCACCGGCTTTTGAGGAGGTCGCCCGATGCCACCCCTAGAAAGAGAAGCGCGTAGGCTTCGAAGCCTTATCGACGATGCCGACGCCATCATCGTCGGCATCGGCTCGGGCATGTCGAGCGCCGCCGGGTTCAACCATTACAACCGCGCGGGCATGGCGCGCGCAGGAATGGCGGACTGGCAGCAAGCCTTTGGCTTCAAGAGCCTTTTCGACGGCTTCTACCACCTCTACCCCAGCCTCGAGCAGCAATGGGCCTACTACGCGCGATATATCGACTTCATGCTGCGCGAGCCGACCTCGCAGCCCTATCTCGACCTACGGTCCCTCATCGGCCATAAGGACTACTTCATCCTGAGCACCAATGTGGACACCCAAGTCGAGAAGACGTTTCCCACCGAGAGGATCTGCAACTATCAGGGAAGCTTCGCGCACCTTCAATGCAAGCAGCCATGCTGCGACGAGCTCTTCGAGGCGAGCCCCTACGTCGAGCGCATGCTCGCGGGCATGGCGGGGTTCGAGGTCCTCAGCGAGGATGTCCCCCGATGCCCGCACTGCGGCTGGCAGCTTGTGCCGTGGGTGCGCGACGACACGTTTCTGCAGGGTGCGGCCTGGCGCGAGAGCCTCGGACGATACGAGCGCTTCGTGCGCGAGCGCAGCGATCGCCGCGTGCTGTTGCTGGAGCTCGGCGTGGGCGAGATGACCCCCGGCATCATCACGCTCCCGTTCTGGAGCATGACCGCGAAGCTGCCGGATGCGCACCTTTTGAGCGTAAACATCTCGGGCGGCTCGGCTCCGTTGCAGCTTGGAAGCAAGGCAGGGGCGATCCAGGCCGATTTGGGCGCGCTGCTCTCGGTGGCGCGGGCAGGTGGCGAGTAACGCGGAGCGGTAGACGCGCAATGAGGTTTTAGCCGCAGCCTCCGAACGAGAGGGCTCGGAGGCTGGTATTCCTGAATCGCAGGTCACGATGGGTTATCGGAATCGCGAAGAGCGGATACCGCCAGTAAGCCCCCTTCGGAATAGGCGTTGAGCAGCTCCTAGGCATGGGCGAACTCGGGGCCTCGTCTCCAGCCGAGCAGGCGGTTGACGGCCAGATTGCCCTGGACGTTGTGGACGAAGAGCAGGAAGGCGTCTTCGCGTGAAAGCCCTGTTTTCTCCATGACCCAGGGAACCATCTGCTCCGCTCCGCGTTCTATGACGCGCTGGGCTACGCGAGCGTATGCGTCGCTGTCCGAATAAAGCAGGCGATAATCGTCGTCTGCCGGCGGACGCTGGCAAAGCGTTGCCGATTCAACCCCCTCAAGCGGGGGAGCCGCTGCCAATGCCTCGTCGATAAGCGCATCGAGCAGCGCGTACTTATCCTCGTAATGCAGATAGAACGTTCCCCGGTTGATCTCGGCGCGGCGGCAGATGTCCGCCACCGTCATCTTCGCGAAGCCGACCTCGGCCAGCAGCGCGAAGAACGCCTCCTGTATGACCGAGAGGGTGTAGCGCCGCCGGCGGTCGATCTTGGTTTCTCCCATCGCCTCTCCAATCTGAGTCGTTTGACAATGTCCAGTAGCTGTTCGTTTATCGACAGGTGCACGCGTTTGTTCATTGCCCCTGCGAAAATCAACAAGGATACTGTTTATAGACACCTGTTTTTATAGCTGAAAGGGAGCACGGATGACCCTGTGCGAGAAGCTCGGCATCGGGCTTGTCAGCCGATCGTTTTCCCATCGGGCCGTCTATCGAAACGGCGGCACGTCATACGATTTGAGCGATTGCGAGCCTGCTGCTTGCAAGCAAGATATCGAGGTTCTTGCCCGCAAGGTGGGGGAGGCTGATTGCGTGTTTACGGGAGAGGCAGGTAGGCAGGCGTTATGAGCATCTGCATCAAAAATCAGATTCAGAATATGAATATCGTCATCGGCTGCACGGTGGGGTGTCCATATTGCTATGCCCGTAACAATGTGAAACGTTGGCATATGATTGACGACTTCGCTGATCCTGCGTTCTTCCCGAGCAAGCTCAAGATGATGGAAAAGAAACGCCCGCAGAACTTTCTCCTTACCGGCATGAGCGATCTCTCCGGGTGGAAGCTGGAATGGCGAGACGAGGTATTTGCAAAGATCCATGAGAATCCACAGCATCAGTTCCTGTTCCTGACCAAGAGACCCGATTTGCTGGATTTAGATACCGACCTGGAAAACGCATGGTTCGGCGTTACGGTGACGAGGAAAGCGGAGCTGTGGCGTATCGACGCCCTTCGGAAAAACGTCAAAGCAAATCACTTCTTCGTTACTTTTGAGCCGCTATTCGACGATCCCGGTACGGTCGACCTTTCCGGAATCAACTGGATCGTCGTCGGTACCATGACCGGGGCGCAGAGCAGGAAGGTTCATACGGAACCGGAGTGGGCATGGTCTTTGACGGACCAGGCGCACGCGCTTGGCATTCCAATGTTTATGAAGGAAGACCTCGTCTCTGTCATAGGGGACGAAAACATGATTCAGGAATTGCCGGAAGAATTCGAAAGAGTGCTGGAGGTGCAGAGAACATGGCGGAAGTGATCGATGGAATCCTCATCAATGAGGTGGAAGCAAAGAACATCATGACCAAGTCCAGCCTGCCGGTAGGCGGCTACTCGGTCAATCCCTATGTAGGCTGCACGCATGCCTGCAAGTATTGCTATGCCTCCTTTATGAAGCGCTTTACCGGACACAAGGAGGAATGGGGCACCTTTCTTGATGTGAAGCATTGGCCGGAAATCAAGAATCCGAAGAAATACGCTGGACAGCGGGTGGTTATCGGTTCTGTGACGGATGGCTACAATCCACAGGAGGAGCGATTCGGGAATACCAGGAAACTCCTGGAGCAGCTGATTGGCAGCGATGCAGATATTCTGATCTGCACAAAGTCCGATCTTGTGGTACGGGATATCGATCTGCTGAAGAGGCTTGGACGAGTGACCGTTTCATGGTCGATCAACACGCTGGATGAGAACTTCAAGAACGATATGGACTCCGCGTCGAGCATCGAGCGTCGTATCGCTGCTATGAAGCAGGTGTATGACGAAGGTATCCGTACGGTCTGCTTCGTGTCCCCGGTATTTCCCGGCATCACGGATTTTGAGATGATTTTTGAGCGAGTAAAAGATCGGTGCGATTTGTTTTGGCTCGAAAATCTCAATCTTCGGGGTGGTTTCAAAAAAGCGATCCTGGATTATATCGCCGAGAAACATCCCAATCTCGTACCGCTTTACGATGAGATCTATAACAAGCGCAACCGTAGCTATTTTGAAGCGCTTGAAGTAAAAGCCGAGGAAATGGCCAAGAAGTACGATTGCCCCTTTGTGGACAACGAAATGCCTTATGGCAGAGTCCCCCAGGGGCATCCGGTGATCGTGGACTACTTCTATCACGAGGAAGTCCGAGGGTCGGATAATAGCGGAAAAAGAAATCGTTAAACGGAAACCGACGACGATTCGCTCGAGCGATTAGCGTCCACGCGTGGCTTCTGCCGATTGGCGCAACGGGCGACGGATTAAGGGATCGCTCGGGCGGATGATCCCGCTGCAGTACAGGCGGTCGCTCAATTTAGCGGCATGAGCGTTTTCGCACGGAAAACCAGTATCCCCTGTGCCGAGTTTAATCGTAGCGAATACAATGGGCACTGAGCATCAATCGAAAGTAGTCAAGAGCCTTTTCGACGGCTTCTACCACCTCTACCCCAGCCTCGAGCAGCAATGGGCCTACTACGCGCGATATATCGACTTCATGCTGCGCGAGCCGACCTCGCAGCCCTATCTCGACCTACGGTCCCTCATCGGCCATAAGGACTACTTCATCCTGAGCACCAATGTGGACACCCAAGTCGAGAAGACGTTTCCCACCGAGAGGATCTGCAACTATCAGGGAAGCTTCGCGCACCTTCAATGCAAGCAGCCATGCTGCGACGAGCTCTTCGAGGCGAGCCCCTACGTCGAGCGCATGCTCGCGGGCATGGCGGGGTTCGAGGTCCTCAGCGAGGATGTCCCCCGATGCCCGCACTGCGGCTGGCAGCTTGTGCCGTGGGTGCGCGACGACACGTTTCTGCAGGGTGCGGCCTGGCGCGAGAGCCTCGGACGATACGAGCGCTTCGTGCGCGAGCGCAGCGATCGCCGCGTGCTGTTGCTGGAGCTCGGCGTGGGCGAGATGACCCCCGGCATCATCACGCTCCCGTTCTGGAGCATGACCGCGAAGCTGCCGGATGCGCACCTGTTGAGCGTCAACATCTCGAACGGCTCGGCTCCGCTGCAGCTCGGAAGCAAGGCAGAGGCGATTCAGGCAGATTTGGGCGCGCTGCTCTCGGCGGCGCGGACGGGCGACGGTGCTTAAGCCTCCTTGTTGGTCGCTTTAAGGTATGCATCGTCGCCCACGGGCTCCAGCCACTCGTTGGAGGTCTCCTCGCCCGGAACCTCCAACGCGAGATGCGAGAACCAGCTGTCGGGCGCGGCGCCGTGCCAGTGCTTCACCCCCGGGGCGATGTTGACCACGTCGCCGGGGCGCAGCTCCTGTGCCGGCTTTCCCCACTCCTGGTAAAACCCTCGACCAGCCACGCAGACGAGGATCTGCCCACCGCCGCTTTTGGCGTGATGGACGTGCCAGTTGTTGCGGCAGCCGGGCTCGAACGTCACGTTGTGGACACCGACCTGCTCGGTGGAAAGGGGCGCGAGGTAGCTTTGCCCGATAAAGTACTTCGCGAAGGCGTCGTTGGGGGCACCGATGGGGAAAACCATCTCGTTTTGGTGCTGAGCCCTTGCGTCGGCGGCATCGTCGGCCGCCCAGACCTCCTTCGCCATGCGGAAGGCAGCCCACGCCTTGGGCCAACCCGCATAAAACGCCGCGTGCGTAAGGATTTCCGCTATCTCCGTCCTGGTCACTCCATTGTTCTTTGCGGACATCAGGTGATATTTGAACGAAGAGTCCGTCAGCCCCTGCGACATCAGGGCAACCACCGTCACCACGCTGCGGTCGCGCAGGGAGAGCTCACTCTCTCGGCTCCACACCTCGCCGAACAGCACGTCGTCGTTGAGCTGTGCGAATTTGGGAGCGAACTCCCCCAGGGCGTCTCTGCCTGCCGTCTGTTTAACTGCCATGATCGATTTCCTCCTGTCGATAGTTTTGGCACAAATCTGTTTCCGCGCGGCCAAACAGCCCGGCTAGATTCCCATGCCCATTCGCCGCGCCTGCTCCAGAGCGGGATGCCCGGCGATTTCGCCCACGCCGTTCACGCCGCCGGCGAAAACCGTTCCAGCGAGCGTGCAGCGGGAGAAACAGTCAACCCATCCCTGCATCGCCTTTTTCGCCCCGTCGAAGGTCGAGCGCCCGTTCTCCGCCGCCGTCGCCAACAGATATGCCTCGGTGAATGCATAATCGGAGCCAAAAAGCGGGTTAGCGCGGTCCAGCATGGTTTTGAGCTGGCCGCAGACGCTGTAGTAGTAGACGGGCGTTGCAAACACCAGCACATCCGCATCGTGCATTTTGGCGGCAATTTCCACGGCATCGTCTTGGATGACGCAACGCCCCAACTTTAAGCAGGCAAGGCAGCCCCTGCAGAAGCCCATTTGCTTCTCGCGCAGACGCACGGTCTCAACGCTGTGACCTGCCTCCCGCGCGCCGTTGGCGAAAGCCTCCGCCAGCGTCTCGGAATTGCCATTCTTTCGTGGACTTGAAGAAACTATCAAAACCGTTTTGCCCATTACGGAATACCCCTTGCGCTCCCGATTTACATTGACGAGAATGAAGGTAATACCTAAACCTGACTTTAGGTCAAGGAATGAATTCGACATTGTTTCGGAGGAGCCATGTACACAATCGGACAGGTGGCGGAAATGTTCGGTTTGCCCGCTTCAACGCTGCGATATTACGACAAGCAGGGATTGTTCCCGGGGCTGGAGCGGGCATCCGGCATTCGCCGATTCAGCGATACGGAACTCGAAGCGCTTCGGGTCATCGAATGCCTAAAGAAGGCTGGAATGGAGATCAAGGACATCCGGCTGTTCATGGAATGGTGCGCAGAGGGTCCCTCAACATACCCCAAACGCAAGGCCATGTTCGAGGAGCGCAAGGCCCACATGGAGTCGGAGATCGTGAACATGAACCGCGCGCTCGACATGCTGAAGTTCAAATGCTGGTACTACGAGCAGGCAATCCAAGATGGCAACGAGGATAGAGTGAAGGCGCTGATTCCCGATAATTTGCCAGAAGAAATCAAAGATACCTACGATAACGCCCACACTCAATAATGCCGCCCGATGCTCAAGGGGCTTTGGCAAGGAGTCGTTTTAGGCAGATATGCAAAAAGATAGCCTCCGAACCAGAGGGTCCGGAGGCTTTTATTCCCGTTATTTCGCTGGTGGCTTTACTCTATGGCGGCGCCGAAACAGCATCAGGCGGTACTCGACGGTATCAAAACGCGAGTTCAAAAGCCAGTTCCCGCTATTCCCGCTCAGTGACTAATCCAGGCCGAGTGTTGTCGATGCGTGTCGCGTCGTACCGCCTAAGGGCCAATTCGTGCGCAATTTGGGCGAATCAGGCCCTTAATTCGCGATTTTGTGAATGACTCAATTGATTCGCAAAACCGCAGGTCGCCTTTTTAATCACTCCCTAGTTTCCGCCGGGGTTCGTAGCGGGTGGCGTGAAAAGGGGTGATTCAAAGGGTCGGAGAGATGTCTATAGCGCAATCTTCTGGTATTGGCGCAGTGAGGGACTTCTCACCTCCATCAGTCCAAATCGTCAAGCTCCGAAAGACGTCGAGCTAGAGAAAAGGACCTATTTCCCGTCATGGATTGGGTTTACCTGCATGACTAGAGCCCTGGTGTAATTGGCTGGATCACCGTTCCGGGAACCGGTATCGACCTACCTGTCCGCCAAGCTCCTTCTTCAGCTCCAGCTTAGTATCTGACTCACACCGTTATAAGCAAAACCGAAGAGATGCGTCTTGGCCAAGAAATAAGGTTAGCCTTATCTTACTGCATGATTCGTGTGTTATAGTTAGATTGCTCTAACTGTTTGGGGGGCGATAGCCATGCACGAACGCAAGGGCTTCTGGGACAAGAATGCCGGTCGGTACGACCGTTTCATGCGAAAGGACCGGGCGGCGTATGAGAAGATGTATGAGCTGATCAGGCCGGTGGTAAAAGCAAAAACCGTACTGGAGGTTGCCACCGGCACGGGGCTTATCGCAAAGAGCATCGTGGATGCGGCGGTGCACATCGAGGCTACGGACGCTTCTGCACAGATGATCCTTGAAGCAAAGCGGGACAATCAATCCGCAAAGCTGCACTTTTCCGTACAAGATATGTTCCGCCTGCCCTATGCACAGAAGTCCTTCGAAGTGGTGATCGCGTCCAACGCGCTTCACATAGTGCCGCATCCGGAAAAGGCACTGCAAGAAATCAGGCGGGTACTGAAGGACGACGGCGTGCTCATCGCGCCAACCTTCACCCACGCGGGGAACTCGGTTTCCGGCAAGGCAAAAGCCTTTTTCATGAGTATGGCGGGATTCCCCCTCCACAGCAGGTGGACAAGCGAGGAATACCTGCGTTTCCTGCGTCAAAACGGCTGGGCGGTGCAGAAAAGCGCGGTGCTGAAGGCCTCGTTCCCATTGACCTATGCGGAATGCACGAAATCGGAGGGGCCAGATGTCGTTCTTTGAAAACACCCGCAAGCCCGTGGGCCTCGGCGGAAAACTTATGGTTGCCATGATGAATCTGGGCCACAGCCCTGTGGCGCGGTGGGGACTTCGATTTCTACGACTTGCGCCAAATGCCAAGGTGCTGGATTGCGGCTGCGGCGGCGGGGCGAACATAAAACGGCTGCTGAAAAAATGCCCGCATGGCGTCGTCAAGGGCGTCGACTATTCGCCCGTCAGCGTGGAGAAGACTAGAAAGCTCAACCGAATTGCAATTCAGGAGGGGCGTTGCGCCGTTCTGCAAGGCAGTGTGGCGGATATGGTGTTTGAGGATAGCTACTTCGATGCCGCCACGGCCTTTGAGACCGTCTATTTTTGGCCTGATTTGCCCCGATGCTTCCGTGAGGTCTGGCGGACGCTGAAGCCAGGCGGGACAATTCTTATCTGCAACGAGAGCAATGGCGATACGGACAAGGACGAGAGGTGGACGCAGATCATCGGCGGCATGACCATCTACAAGGACATTGAATTAAAGGCATGTCTGGAGCAGGCGGGTTTTCACGAGGTGCAGATACACAAAAAGAAAAAGTGGCTCTGCGTCACGGCGCGGAAGTAGGGGTATCAAGCACGGGCATTTTTGCATCCATCCTGCACATGGCGATAGGCATGACGGTCATAGCGGCTATGCTGGCGGCAATTATGACAGTTTTTATTCACTGAGGAAGAAACCTATGAAATGTAAAATTGAGAAAAACACCGTGCAGGAGACGCTGATCCTCCCGCTGTATTCCCGGAAGCTGTGTACGGAGTTGTACCCGAACCTTTACAGGGATGAAACAGCGGTTCGTCTGCTCGACCAGATCGACTACGACTTTTCAGAGGCAGAGAAAAACTCCCGCAGCCTGATACAGCGCTTTGGTGCGCTGGAGGTGGCCACACGGCAGAGTGATCTTGCTTTCGAGGTGCGGGATTACCTGAAAGGCCACCCCAATGCGGCGGTGGTCAATCTGGGCTGCGGGCTGGACAACACCGGCAGAACCTGCGACAACGGTAGATGCAAGATCTACAATCTGGACTTCCCGGATGTGATTGCCTTGCGGCAGCAGCTACTGCCCGCCGGGGATCGAGAACAAAATATCCCCTGCGACCTGAAAGACACCGCATGGTTTAGCAAAATCGATGCCTCCCGCGGGGCGGTGTTCTTTGCCTCCGGGGTGTTCTATTACTTTCTGACCCAGCAGGTCCGGGAACTGGTGCGGGGGATGGCGGACGCTTTCCCCGGCAGTGTGCTGGTCTTTGATGCTGCCAATCGGACGGCGGTAAAGATGATCGCAAAAACATGGCTTAAGACTGCAAAAATCAAGGATGTGGGGGCATATTTTGCGGTTTCGGATGCCGCCAAGGAAATCGGCACGTGGGACAGCCGTCTGCAGGTCACAAGTCGCGGCTATATGCTGGGCTACAACGATTTGAGAGACTCTTCTGTCAGCTGCTTTTTCCGGTTTCTCGCAAGGGTCGGTGACAACGGGATGAAAATGCAAATCGTGAAAATAAGATTTTGAGAGGCGAAAACGAAGCGCATTCACTTTGACGTCGAAGAAGACGGCTTTTACGGCGCATATTGGGCGTGCAAGGACACGCATACAGCAGCGGGCACGGATTCAATTGAAACCGTGCCCGCTATCTGATACTATATTATTTTATCGAACGTATGTTCTATTCCCACTCGATGGCGTCGGTTCTGCCGTCCCGTCATTCCAGTTACACCCAGTTTTCGGTGTCGTCTCGAACCGAATGCCGCCAAATAACACCATGTCTTGTTTCGTCGGCTTCGGGGACAAAAGCTGGGACAATTTCAAAAACTTTTTTCAAACTCAGTGTTTTGAGTTTTTGTTTTTGTCCCAAAGGGCGCGGCGGGCCGCCTTTGGAGGCTCGATTTCGCCGAAAACGCCCGTTTTGAAACTCAACCGACCTTTAGCGTGCAAGCCGCCAGCTTCAACCGCAAGTGAGTCAGCGCTGGTGGTTTTCGAGCCGTTCGCAAAACCGCAGGTCACAGGTCTTTGGTATCGGTGGGCAAAGTGAGTAGTCTCGGGGGGCTTGCCCATGAGTTGACAAGCAAGCCTTCAGAGTTTCGAGAAAACATACTGGTAGAATACGGTCTGCAAATCAATGACAGGAGACCGACGATGGCCGATATCCCGAGCAGGAAGCCCATTCTCACAATAGAACAGCAGATCGAGCACCTGAGGCGGAAGGGCGTCTCCTTCGAGCTGTGCTCCGAAGCGGAAGCCGCGCGCATCCTGGCCGGCCAAGATCACTATTTCAGACTCGCTGCCTACCGCGTGTTGTTCCCCAAACGCGTAGGCGGGCCGCGAGACGGCCAATACGCCGGGCTCGACTTCGGGCACCTCGTCGACCTCGCCGCCATCGACCGCGAGCTGCGCAGCTTCCTGCTGCCGCTGACCCTCGACGTGGAGAACTCCGCGAAGACCAGGCTGGTCGAGCGCATCACCGAAAAGCCGGACGAGGACGGCTACTCGATCTTCTCTGACTACCTCGCAGCCCTCAACCACGGCGACCGCAACCGCAGGGAGGGAGAGCTCAACCGCCTGAAAAACGACGCCTACCTCGGATCGCTCGTTTCGAGGTACCCGATTGGCGAGATGCCGGCGTGGGTCTTTCTGGAGCTGTCGTCTTTCGGCGCCTTCGCCGACTTCTACCTCTTCTGCGCCGATCGATGGGGCGATTCCGAGATGAGGGACGAGCACTACATGCTCAGGCGCGCGAACTCGCTGCGAAACGCCGCGGCGCATTCGAGCGCCATCGTGAACGGGCTCGGCTCGTCATCGAGCGCGCCGCAGCTGAGGTACCCCGCGCCGCTGGCCGCGGCTCTCGGCGAAATCGGCGTGTCCAAGCGCCTCAGGCGCTCGAAGATGCGCAATCCACGCATCCTGCAGATGACCGTCCTCGCTTACGCCTACTCTCGATTCGTCCCTAGGGAGAAAGCAGAAGGGACTCCCGAGAGGCTACTCGCTCTTGCCGACAGGTCCGAGCTTCACGGCGACTGGTACGCGGGCAACACAGTGATAGCCTCGTCGCACGACTTCATCGCGATGGTCTTCAAAGCCTGGCTCGGGTAGGGTCTGCTTCCCACTTGCGCGCAAGCTTTGCTCGGTGCTGATGCGCGCGTCAAGCATCCATGGGATTGACAAAGAGGCGTTTAACTGCATAATGAACTCTAGTTAGAAACCCTCGGGTTTGCGGGGCGGGATCGTGAAAGCGATTCTGCCCTATTTTTTTGCTCGCACATTCCTCTTCTCGACGAGCAATTCCGGGCTACCTAAAGGAGAACATGGATGAAGCTGTTTTTATGTTCGCACTTTTCAAGTGTAGGAAGTTTGATAAAAGAAGAAATTGATAACAAGAAAGTCGCATTTATTCCCACAGCTTCGCTGCGTGAAGGCTACACCGGTTATGTCGGCTCGGCTCGAAAGCTATTCAATAAACTGGGAGCAGCCGTAACGGAAATTGATATTTCAACGGAGGCTTATTCAACGATACGGTCCATTTTTGAAGATGCGGATGTGATTTTTTTTACCGTTGGAAATTCTTTCTTCCTTATGGACCAGCTCCGTAAAACGGGAACGGATGAGCTGTTGAAGAAAGAATTGGCAAAGGGAAAACTGATGATTGGTGAATCGGCAGGTGCGATTGTATGCGCTCCAAGCATCCAATATATCGAGCAAATGGATGAAAAGCCGGAGGACTA
>UQPJ01000055.1:0-15302 GCA_900543015.1 uncultured Collinsella sp. | reverse complement strand
TAGATGCCGGCTTCCAGCATGGCCTGGAAATACGTGGCAAAGGCTTCCTGATCGCAGGCATTGGCCATGGCAAAATCGCGGACCTCGCCGGGCGTGAAACGGCCGTTCAGTGCGAAATATAGTGCCTTAGGGCTTCGGAAAGATCGTCTCTCAGGTCGCCTTCCAACAAGGAAATTGCACGATCGACATAGATTTTGTTGTCCATACCAAAATAATGGCCAACGCTTGTTGCAAGAGACTTGTCGTTGAATAGCCCGAGAATCTCATTGTAATCATGGCCTTCAATGGCCTGTTGATATCTGTCGTTAACGTTCTTTTCTATGCTCGCAATATCAATTAAGGATGCTATGCCATCGGCAGTCAACTGCTCATTATCCGAAATAGTTATTCCGGAAAGCACTTCCTTTACGCCTGCTACAAGCGCTTCCGATGTCTGCTTCTTTGCTTGTTTGCTGAACCTTTCACTTACATATGTCTTAATGCTGGAAAAGGTCTTATCTGCATCGGCGCCGAAACGCTGAGATAGAATCTGCACCGCTTCTTTGGTGAGAAAGAGATTTTCAACTTCTGCGACCTTGAGGTGGAAGATCCCTTTTTCCTTAAGGGCGTTGAGCTGTTGCTCGGTTTTAAAGTCTCTGTCTATGATGCCCCGGGCCTTTATGGCATGAAGGCTTGAGGTACGATTATAAGCCTTCACATTATTGATGACCTGCTCGCATCCGCCGGAAGGGACTACATAACAATCGGGAAAGAGTGCGGAATAGATCCGCTTGTCGTAACTTCCTTCGGTTCCTTCAACGAATAGGACCTCTTTCCGGTTGCCAAGGAGCTCTATTAAGAGCTCCTTTGGAAGGTCGCTATCGGGAAGCGTTTCTAATTCCCATTTGGTGCCATCGAAATTCTTAACCCAGATGATATCCGAGCTTCGGTGTGTTGAAGCGAAGTTAACATCGTGGGTTATGTAGATAAAGAGACAGTCTGGGCGCGACTGCTCTAGGGAAGTCCAGAGTCGCGTCATAAGCGATGGATGCAAATGAACTTCAGGCTCATCCATGATGATTATTTTATCGTTTGGGACACAAAGAACTTGTGCGGCAAGATATAGCACTGAACGCTCGCCGTCACTCATTTGCGTTGCGCTGTAGCGATCCGTTTTACTTTGGGAGTACGCGTAGAAGGCCGCGTCTTCCTGCTCGATCTTTCTTTGAGGAAAGACTTCATCCCAAATTACTTTAAGCTTATCTAGTGCTGTTTTCGGTAGAGGGGGCCTTTCTGCAGAAATAGACTCTGCATACCTGCATTCATCAATAAACCGCTGGTTTTCAAGATTTACTTGTGCGATGAGGGCTGCTAAAACATCGTCAAAATCGTCAAGGAGCTTTGTTGTATAGCTTTCACCCCATTCCCATCGAACTTGTTTGTTCTCCTTATATTGGGAGCCGCCGTATATAACTTTATCTTCTGCTTCTGCGTAGCTCTTTAAAGGAATTCTCTCGGAAAAATTGATATCGCGTTGTGCAGTAATCCGATGGACCCTTTCGAAATCTTGTTGCTCTATCCAAGCACCGAGCTTTGATTTACCGGACCCATTTGGTCCGATAATAACGACGGAGTTGACCTGTGCTTCACAACAGATCTTTATGTTGCTGGCATTGGGTAGCCAGTATTCATATTTTGATTCGTCTTCTGACAATTGTCCCACCTAGTTAATAACGATTATTTATTGGTTTAATAATAGTATTGATAAGTCCCAGTGACCTGCTTGGTTCCAGCTTTGCATTGCCATACTCTTCGATTTTGCGGCCATGGTTGTTCTCGTCAGGCTTAAGGCGCCACTCGACCGGTTGCGATCCGATGTTCGATATTTCCGTTTGTATGCAAAATTGGGCGTTTTGATAGCGAGGTTGAGCGTGACGCCTCGGAGTGCCTCATGGGTTGGGCGTGGAGTTGGGGTGCCATAGAAGACGAGATCGTGCAGAGAAGTATTATTACCAGAAGCACTCTTCCGATTTAGTGGCCGCTCGAGGCAGCTATACCTCACGATGCCGATTCAGCCATCGGCGCACCTGAACTCCTCGATCATTCGCCCGGTAATCACGACAGTGCTGACAACGATGTCGCTCTCTCGTACCGTGAAAATGTAGTAGGTCGGTAAGGGCCAGTTGGCGTTGATGCTCGTCCCGTTCGCTAAAGACGCTTCCAATGGATCGCCCTGCTCGCCGGGTAGTAGGTTGACGACGCCATCGTTCACGTCCCTGCTACTGCGCGCTGGACATCCTGACTTCGACCATGACGTCCTCTCCGGGTCGCCTCCATGTTATACTTGCCGTAAAAACCTTACGGCAAGTATAACATGGAGGTTTCGATGCTAACGCGTTTTGAGGTCGAGGGATTCCGAAACTTCTCCCATAGATTTACCTTCAATTTGACCGATGTCAGGGACTACAGATTCAATACGTCAGCCATCGATGAGGGTATCGTTTCTTGTGGTCTTATCTACGGTAAAAACGCTGTCGGCAAAACAAATTTCTCCAATGCTCTTCTCGATATTTCAGCAAATGTGGGGCGTCGGACCTTCTATTCCAATAAAACTAATTATCTCAGCGCAGTTGATGGGGTCACGTCGGCGTGCTTTGCCTACACGTTTCGCTTTGGGAATGACGAAGTTGCTTATCGTTACGAAAAGACTGGGATAACAGACTATCTTCGTGAGACAGTGGCTGTTAACGGCAAGATTGCATTTGATTACGACCACCGTGCAGGTAAAGTGCTCGATGGCGATTTGGCTTCTATTGGTGCCGATCGATTGAACTGGGAGTTCAAATCTCCCGGCATTTCTGTTTTGGCGTATGTGTGCAATAACATTCCTTTTGAGAGGGCAATGCCTCTTTTTAAGCTTTATACGTTTGCGCGGTCAATGGATGCCATTGGCGACGCACATATGAACGACCGTAACCTTGTCTCTACCATCGCCGAAAACGTTATTTCGAATGACTTGGTTTCTGAGCTTCAGGCTTTTTTGAATGACTTTGGAATTCGAGAACGCCTTACTGCGCGTGAAACGCCATCGGGTGATATCGCTTTGTACTTTGAAAAAAGTCGACTTATTCCGTTTGTAGAAAACTGTTCAAGCGGCACTGTTGCGCTGCTGCGACTGTTTAATTATTTCCATGCTACAAGTGTGCCGTCCTTGCTTTTTGTCGACGAGTTCGCTGCGTTCTACCATCACGATCTCGCCGAGAAGGTCGTTGACTATTTTAAGTCCCAGACTGGACGCCAGGTGCTTTGCGCATCTCATAATACGGACTTGTTCAGTAATAAAATCCTTAGGCCAGACTGTCTATTCATTCTTTCGGATCACAATATAATTTCCGCAGCCAATGCAACAGATAGGGAACTAAGGGAGGGGCACAACCTCGAAAAGCTCTATAAGGCTGGCGAATTCGATGTCTAGGAAGCAAGTCCTGCTTATCGTTGAGGGTGAAAAACAAGAGATTAAACTCTTTCATGCCCTCTTTGAGTGCTATGGCCTCGACATTGGCTATGAGATCGTTTCCTATAACACAAATATCTACGAGCTTTACGAAAGGATGTTTTCGGACGGCTTTCAGGATGACTTATCGCTGCTCGGCGTCCTTAAGGAACGTGCTTCTCAAGAGGATAAGTGGCTATTTGACCAGGATTATTCTGATGTTTTGCTGGTCTTTGACTATGAGCTCCAAGATAATAGGTTCTCACCAGCACGGTTGGAGGAAATGCAACGTTACTTTAACGAGAGCACAGACAATGGCAAGCTCTACGTTAATTATCCAATGGTTGAGGCGTGTAAGCATTTTCTGAAAATGCCCGACGTAGAATATCTAAACAGAACTGTTTCCCGTAAAGATGTTTTGAAATACAAGTCAATCGTTGGCAATGCTTCTAGATACCAGAGTTTTGAGCGGCATTTTATTAGGCCTGACGTTGATGAAATGATTGTGCTTACCGCCATCAAGGCGCTTCGGTTGTGCGGCTATAACGGCGAGGCCGGTTATGAGTCTGAGTATAGAGACCTTGACCATGAGACGATCGTGAAGGCGCAAAACGATACTTTGCGTTTGGCTGATGAGGTATGGGTTCTTGGTACCTGTCTGCTATTTATTTTAGATTACTCAACGGGTCTTATTGATTTCGCGGGAATCGAGTCGAAGCTACTTGGCTAGACTTCTGGACGCTGCTAGTTCTGATTAATGTTGTCGATGCGGGGCTGTCATTTCGGAAGTGCGGGGAAAAATCGAAACTCGCCGAGCATAGCCTGATTTTAGGTAACAAAACCGCAGGTCGCTGCTGTCTAAAACCGGGCCTGGTCTGCCGATCTCGGATTTTCGCCCGACTTCCGGATTGGGCGCTCATTTTGCACTCTCGAAGTCCCTGCATTCCCTAAAAAAGTTCTTAAAACAGCCTTAAAGGCGTTCCAACTCGCGTTGACAGCGTAAAATACGCATGTTTGACTATGACAGAAGTGGATTTTAGGGGAGGAGTACGCCATGGAGGTGCTGGTTGTTGGCAACACCGCATATGTTGACGATGACTTTTGCGCCAAGGCATTCCCTGGGGACCACGTTAAGGTTGTAGCCGCGCAGGAAGCGCGCCGCGATGAGTCGTCGCCCCATGCCTCGTGGAAAGAGCTGCTCCAGCACTTGGAGCAGGCCTACGAGTTCGACCGCGTGGTCTACCTGTCTAATTACCTTACCCCGCATACCGATACCGTGGGCGATATCGAGCTGCTTCGCTCGGTCTTTCGTACGTGCGCGGGTCGCCGGGTCCAACTGCTGTATGTAGCGGGGCCCGCGGGTGCCGAGGGTGCCGCCGATGCCGCGGGGCGAACGGGCAAGGGCATTATCGCGCACGCAGCCAACGACCTGTGCCGCTACTACGCTGCTCGCGAGGGCGTTCAGACCAAGATCCTGCGCGTGCCGTTCCTGTATACCGCGTCTGCCGCGCTGGAGGACCCGTTTTTGGTGCCGCTGTTCGACGCGTGCTCAACCGGATCGGCCGCTCTGCAGGGCGCGCAGGATGCGGCGTTTCCCCTGCTGTGTGCCGAGGAGCTTTCGGTGCTGGTACGCCGTATCTTCGACAGCTGGAATGGTAACTTTGAGACGCTCGACGTAGTCGATACCTTCCATCACACGGTGGGTGAGGTGGGCGAGGCCCTTCAGGCACTGTTCCCAGGACTCTCAGTTGCCTATGGCGATTCTGCCGGCTACGCCCTGCCTGCCAGCGATGTCGCTCGCGTGCGCTATGGCTGGTTTCAGCGCTACGACTTGCTACGCGACCTCTCGACCATTCAAGCGCGTTGGGATGCTGGCCGCTCAAAGAAGGCCAACCCCTTGCGCGCCGCCATCGACCGTATCCAGCTGCGCACGCTGCCTATTAAATGCCTGGAGACGGGCGTTGCCTGGGTTCTGTTCGAGGTGCTGGAGCGTCTATTCTCCCAATCAGCCCAGCTCAATGTGCTCGATTATCGCCTGCTCTACGTCGTGCTCATCGGCACGCTGTATGGCTTGGACTTTGGCTTGGTTGCGGCGCTGTTGGCATCGGTGGGCTTGGCCTTAAGCTACTTTACTCAATACGGCTATACCTTCCAGGGCCTGTTCTATGAGCCGTCCAACTGGCTGCCGTTTATCGCGTACTTTGTGGTGGGTGCCGTGTGCGGCTATGTGCAGCTGCGTAACAGCGAGGCCATTAGGGCGGAGCGCGATCAAAACGAGCTCGTGCGCAACCGCAATACGTTCCTCACGCAGCTCTACCACGACGCGATTGAGGACAAGCGCACATACAAGCGCCAGATTGTGGGGCGTCAGGATAGCTTTGGCAAGATCTTTGCCGTGACGCAAGAGCTCGACGTGCTCAATCCGCGCGACATCTATCGCAAGTGCTGCGAGCTTCTGGGCGAGATCCTCGAGAACGATTCGGTGGCGATCTACCATGTTTCGGGCGGAGCATTTGCACGGCTGGTGGCAGCAAGTCCCGCGATTGCCGAAGATGCCGCACGCTCGCTCACGCTTGAGCAGCTTGCACCTCTTTTGGGCGACGGGGGTCGTTCGAATCTGTGGGTGAACCGCGAGCTGACGCCGGGGCTGCCCATGTTTGGATACACGATCGAGCGCGATGGGGCAACCGCCGTGTTGATCTTTGTGCGTAGTGCGGCCGAAAACCAAATGACGCTCTATTACCAAAACCTGTTCCGCATCTTGTGCGGCCTGGTCGAAAGCGCGCTGGGCCGTGCCTTTGACTATGAGGCGGTGGCACAGGATAAACGCTGCGTTGACGGCACTTGCGTGCTCAAACAGGCTGCCTTTGGCCAAGAGCTCGCGGCCGAGCAGGCGCTGGCAGATGGCAAGATGGGCAGCTTTTTGCTCCTGCGCGTGGTACCGGGCATGGAGCCTGTCGGCGAGCTGGTGGGCGCAATTGGGTCGGCAATCCGCGAGAGCGATGCGGCGGGCTTGGTCGACGGCGACGTGCTTTACCTGCTTATGCGCCAGGCAAAGGCGTGCGATCTGCCCATTATCCGCGAGCGCCTGAGTGCAAAGCAGCTTGCGGTGGAGCCCGTCGACGGCGAGGACATCGTGGCGCTGCTGCGGCATATTGCTGACACCGGTGACGGTGAGGGGGGGGTGCCGCTTGATCTCGCTTGTCGTTGCCGCCGTCTTGTTGCTGATTCATGCGCTGGTTTGCCTGGTGCTGTGGACGCTTATGAAGTTGGGCCTGCTGCCGGTGCGCGGGCATATGCTGGCTGTGATAGTGCTGGTGCCGCTGTGGGGCCCGTTGCTGGTGGTTCTGCTATCGGTCCGCGGAACGGCGTTTGGCGAGGGGTTGAAA
Organism: uncultured Collinsella sp.; assembly: GCA_900543015.1. GTDB lineage: Bacteria > Actinomycetota > Coriobacteriia > Coriobacteriales > Coriobacteriaceae > Collinsella. Next base: position 8,441 of record UQPJ01000055.1, on the reverse strand, counting down.
GAGTCTGCGCTGGAGTCGCTGCGCTTCAACGACGACCTGCATCGTAGTATGTCGGTACCGAGTGGTGAGGACGATGCAGGCGTAGTGCCGCTCGAGGAGGCGCTCATCATCAACGACCCGGCAGAACGGCGCCGCCTAATGCTCTCCATGCTCACCGAGGAGCCCGACGCTTACCTGGCGCAGCTGCAGGCGGCTAAGCTTAACGACGACGTTGAGGTGGCTCACTATGCCGCGACGGCGGTGGTGCAGATCTCCAAGGAGTCCGACCTTAAACTGCAGCAGCTGGAGCGTGCCTTTAAGACGGACCCGAGCGCGCAAAACCTCAACGAATACTGCGATTTTCTTGGTGAATACTTGGGCTCGGGCCTGGCCGAGGGGCGCGTGGCTCAGATTCAGCGCCAACAGTACGCGCGTTTGCTTGCGCATCGCTGCGAGCGCGAGGACACCCTTGAGCTTCGCATTCGATACGCGACGGCGCTGGCCGATGTCGGACAGATCGACGAGGCGCAGGCCGTGACCGACCAGCTGGTGCTCGATGTGCCCGAGGAGCAGGAGGTTTGGATGCTTTGTCTGCGCCTTGCGGTGATGCGCCGCGACGGTGACGAGGTCCACCGCGTGATCGATGCGATTGACAAACAGCATGTATACTTGAGCGCCGCCAACCGCGAGGAACTGGCGTTTTGGCGCAACGGAGAGGAGGCCCGATGAGCGTGGTACAGCATATCCGCGACCGTGCGGGCCATTTTCGCTGGATGGGGCTGCTTGTGGTGTGGGCGGTCTTTATTGCCATGGCGGCCGTGCTGCTGGTGGAGCGCGCCGGCGTGCAGTACAGTGCGGGCCAGCATAAGCTGGGGATGCTGGCCGCCAACGATGCGGTTCCGGCCTCCTCGGCAATATTTGGCCAAAAGCCCACGTGCCTGGTCATTACCGATTCCGATCAAGCTGGCGTCGAGGACGTAAAGGAGCAGTTCGACCAGATTCTGCTCGACATGAAGATCGCGCACCGCGACGTGGACCTTGCGCTGGACGGCGCGGATGCCATTCCCTCGCTGACCTCCTACGATCGCGTGATTTTGCTCATGCCGTCGCTCGATGGGCTCGGTACGCACCTGAGCGACATTATGAGTTGGGTGAGTGCCGGCGGTTCGCTTATGCTCGCCATGCCTCCGGATAACTCGGGCTATCTGCAAGTGATTGCTCCCAAGCTTGGCATTGAATCTGCCGGATATGACTATGTAAAAGCCGAAAGCATTGTGCCGAGCGAGGACTTTATGCTGGGCGGGGGAGAGCGCTACGAGCTCTCGGACCCCTTTGATTCGTCGCTTTCGGTTTCGCTGCGCGAGACGGCTCGTGTGTGGGCTAAGACCGGCGATGCGGGCGCCCCGCTCATTTGGTCGAATGACTGCGGTAGCGGTCGCACCGTGGTGTGCAATATCGGTATCTATGACAAGGTCATGCGCGGTTTTTACGCCGCGGCGATCAGCCTTCTGGGCAATGCCACGGCCTATCCGGTCATCAACAGCGCCGTCTTCTATCTGGACGACTTTCCCAGCCCCGTGCCCTCGGGCGACGGCACCTACATCAAGCGCGACTACGGGCTTTCTATCGCCGACTTTTATGCCAAGGTCTGGTGGCCCGATCTGCAAAAGCTCGCGCAAAAATATGGCGTTCGCTTTACCGGCGTGATGATCGAAAACTACGAGGACGCGGTCAACCAGACCGAGCCCGCGCGCCAGGCCGATACCACGCAGTTCCGCTACTTTGGCGGCATGCTGCTGCAGATGGGCGGAGAGCTGGGTTTCCACGGCTACAACCATCAGCCGCTGGCGCTCTGGGATACCGACTATGGCACACTGTACGACTACAAGACGTGGAAGAACAAGGAGACGCTCGTCGCATCGCTCAACGAGCTTATAGCCTTCCAGGACGAGGTACTGCCCAACGCGCACGGCTCGGTCTATGTGCCACCGTCGAATATCCTTTCGGCCCGTGCGCGCAAGCTTATTGGCACCGACGTTCCGCGCATTAAGACCATCGCCAGTACGTATTTTGAGGATGGCACCGACTTGCCCTATGTGCAGGAGTTTGGCGTGGCGAGCGATGGCATTGTGGAGCAGCCACGTATTGTCTCGGGCGGCATGGTCAACGATTCCTATATGCGTCTGGCAGCCGTGTCCGAGCTCAACATGCACTACGTGAGTACGCACTTTATGCATCCGGACGACCTACTGGATCCCGGTCGCGGAGCCAAGGAGGGCTGGGAGGTCTACAAGGGCGGTCTGACCAACTACCTGGAGTGGCTTACCAAGTCTGCGCCCGACCTGCGGCGCCAGACCGGTTCGGAATGCTCGGGCGCCATCCAGCGCTTTTCGTCCGTGACGGTGAGCGTGGATACAGACGCGAATGCCTGGACGCTCAGCCTGGGCAATTTCCACGACGAGGCTTGGCTCATGTTCCGCGCCAACAACGGCGAGCCGGGTGCAGTCACGGGTGGCGAGATTACGCATCTGACGGGCGATCTGTACCTGGTTAAAGCCACGGACAAGACGGTGACCATTGCACGCAAGGAGGGTGGCGACAAATGAGAATCTGTTTGGTACTCGAGGGTTGCTACCCCTATGTGCACGGCGGCGTATCTACCTGGATGCATGGCTACATACAGGCCATGCCCGAGCACGAGTTTGTGCTGTGGGTGATTGGCGCGCATGCTGCCGACCGCGGCAAGTTTGTCTACGAGCTGCCCGGCAACGTGGTCGAGGTGCACGAGGTATTTCTGGATGACGCCCTGCGGCTTTCGGGCGAGCAAGAAGAGGCCGACTTTAACGACCGCGAGCGCGAGGCGCTGCGCCGCCTGGTGTCGCTTTCTAATCCGGACTGGGACGTGCTATTTGATATCTTCCAGCGCCGTCGCGTGCATCCGCTATCGTTTTTGCAGAGCCGCACGTTTATGGATATCTTTCGCGACGTGTGCCTGGCCGAGTACCCATACACGCCCTTTGCCGATGCATTCCACACCATGCGCTCCATGCTGCTGCCCGTGCTCTACCTTCTGGGCAGCGAGGTGCCGGTGGCCGATGTGTACCACGCCATCTCGACCGGCTACGGCGGCCTGCTCGCCTGTCTGGGCTCAAGCGTTCACCAGGCTCCGGTGCTGCTGACCGAGCACGGCATTTATACCCGCGAGCGCGAGGAAGAGATCATTCGTGCCGACTGGGTCGTGCCGTCGTTTAAGGACCGCTGGATCCGCTTTTTCTACCTGCTTTCGGAGGAGATCTACCGTCGCGCCTTCCGCGTGACCAGTTTGTTCCATAACGCCCGTAAGACGCAGATCGACATGGGCTGCGATGCGGACAAGTGCCTGGTCATCCCCAACGGCATCCAGTTCGATCGCTTTAAGGACATTCCCTTAAAGCCCGATGACGGCTGGGTGGATATTGGCGCGGTGGTGCGCCTGGCGCCCATCAAGGACGTCAAGACCATGATCTATGCCTTCTTTGAACTGCACGAGCGCCTGCCTCGCGTGCGCCTGCACATTATGGGCGGCGTGGACGACGAGGAGTACGGTGCCGAGTGTCACGCGCTGGTCGATACCCTGGGCGTGCGCGATCTGATCTTTACCGGGCGCGTCAACGTGGTCGAGTACATGGAAAAGCTCGACTTTACCATTTTGACGAGCATCTCCGAGGGCCAGCCGCTCAGCGTGCTGGAGTCGCTTGCAGCGCGCCGTCCCTGCGTGACGACCGAGGTGGGCTGCTGCCGCGAGCTGCTCGAAGGCGCCCCGGGCGACGACTTTGGCGTGGCGGGTTTTGTGACGCCGCCCATGTATCGCAAGGGCTTGGCCGATTCCATGGAGCGCATGTGCACAAGCCGCGCCCGTCGCATTGAGATGGGGGAGCGTGGCCAGCGTCGCGTTGCCACGTACTTTTTGCACGAGCAGATGCTCGCCAACTATCGCGCGCTGTACGACGTGACGGCGCGTGCGTTCGACCTGCCCAGAGAGGGGGAGTAGCCGGTGGCTGGAATCGGTTTTGAGCTCAAACGCCTATTTAGGCGCAAGGGTCTGTTTGCCACGATGCGCGCCTATGGCTACGCTGGCATTGTGTGCACGGGCCCCATGCTGCTGGGCGTGCTACTCCAGGTGGGTATCTTGGTGCTGTGCGGTCTGTGGGGCGTGGGGCGCGCCAACCAGGATCTGCTGGTGTGCATGGTGACCTATACACTGCTGGCCTCGCTTACGCTCACAAGCTTTTTCTCCATGCCGGTCACGCGCTTTTTGGCCGACATGCTCTTTGCCGAGCGCGAGGATGAGATCCTGCCTTCGTTTTGGGGATCTAATGCCATCATGCTCGTTGCGGGCACGGTGCTCTACGGCGTCTTTTTGCTGTTCTCGGGGGCCACGCTGCTGCAGGGGCTGCTGTGCCTGTGGCTCTTCAACATCATGATCGTCAACTGGAACGGCATGAGCTATCTCACGGCCATCAAAGATTATCGTGGCATTCTGTGCAGCTTTGCGGCCGCCATTGGCGTGGCGTGCCTGTGCGCCCTGGCAGCGCTGACGTTGGGACTGCCGCCGGTCGAGGGCCTGTTGGCGTCAATCGCCCTAGGCTACGGCGTCATGCTTGCCTGGGATGTGGTACTGCTGTACCGGTATTTTCCAAAGAGTGATCGGAGTCCCTGGCGTTTTTTGCGCTGGCTCGACCAATTTATGCCGCTTGCGCTTACGGGGCTGTTTACCAACTTGGGGCTTTTCGTACACCTGGTTATTATCTGGGCGGGCCCTATTGGCGTGCAGATCAAAGGCCTGTTTTACGGGGCTCCTTACCATGACGTTCCGGCACTCATTGCGTTTTTGACCACACTCGTCACGACCGTCAACTTTGTGGTGTCGGTCGAGGTCAATTTCTATCCGCGCTACCGTGACTACTACAGCCTGTTCAACGACGGCGGCGTGGTGGGCGATATTGTGGTGGCCGAGGAGGAGATGCTCTCCACGCTCAACAGCGAACTGCGCTTTTGCGCGCTCAAGCAGCTGTTTGTGACCGCGGCGGTCATCTCGCTCGAGACTACAGTGCTCTCGGCCCTGCCGCTGGGCTTTAACAATCTTATGCACGGGTATTTTCGCACGTTATGCGTAGGCTACGGCCTGTATGCCGTGGGCAACACGATCCTGCTTATCTTGCTGTACTTTACCGACTACAAGGGAGCCGTTCTGGCCTCGGGCCTGTTTGCCGGTGTGGCAGGGCTGGCGACCGCCGTGTCGTTGCTTTTGCCGCAGCAGTTTTACGGCTTTGGCTTTTTGTTGGGTGCGGTGGTGTTTTTTATCGTGGCGCTGCTGCGGCTCGATACCTATACCGCCAACTTACCGTATCGTATCCTGAGTCAGCAGCCCATTGTGGCGACCGACAAAACGGGTCGTTTTACACAGCTGGGCCGCTTGCTCGACCGTGCCGAGCAGCGCTATGAGGAGTGCCGCCGCAAGGGCGTGCCGCACGGCGCGTTTCAGCGCGCAGTAGTTCGCGTGTACCGTAACCATTGGGGAGGTTCTGATGACCGATAAGTTGATGTCTCGCCGCTGTCTGATCGAGGCGGCTGCCGGCGCGCTGCTGCTTTCGGGCTGCTCATCTCAGGACGAATCCTCGACAAATAAGGTAAAAAAGCAGGACAAGATTAAAAAGGCCGAGGCCTCCGACCAGTCCAAGCATCTGCGCGATAAGGACGAGCTGTACGAGGTCTATGATGACTCGGGCATTGTGACCATGTATCTGACGGTCTCTCGCGGCAACAGCTCCGAGAACACGGACCATAGCTGGGCCGAGATCAACACGTACTCGGTGTATGACTATGCCGACATGGGCGTGACGCGCTATCAGGTTATGGGCCTGCTGCAGCCGGGCGACGAAGACGGCCCGGTGGCCGGCGAGGTTGGCTATGGCGAGGACGCGCCCAATGCCACCGTGCAGGTGCGCGGCCAGACATCGAGCTCCTACACGCAAAAGAATTACAAGGTGGAGCTCAAAAAAGGCAAGGGCACCTGGCGCCAGCAGCGCGCGATTGCGCTCAACAAGCACATGGGCGAGGGTATGCGTTTTCGCAACAAGATGGCCTACGACCTTATCCGCGGAATTCCCCAGATGATGGGCCTGCGCACGCAGTTTGTGCATCTGTGGGTGTGCGACCAGACCGAAAAGTCCAACGATACCTTTGAGGACTACGGCCTGTTTACGCAGGTGGAGCAGCTCAACAAGACGGCGCTTAAGGCACATGGCCTGGATAAGAGCGGGCACCTGTACAAGGTGAACAGCTTTGATTTCCATCGCTACGAGGACACCATTAAGCTTGCCGACGATCCCGACTACAACCAGGCAAACTTCGAGGGCATGCTCGAGATTAAGGGCGATTCGGACCACACCAAGCTCATCGAGATGCTCGATGCGCTCAACGACGAATCGCAAAAGATCGATAACGTGCTCGACACCTACTTTGATACCGAGAATCTGGTCTATTGGCTGGCGTTTCAGATCCTGACGGGCAACTGCGATACTCAGAACCGTAACTGTTATCTGTACAGCCCGCTCAACTCAAATACCTGGTACTTTTTAGATTGGGATAACGACGGAATGCTGCGCAAACTGGAGCTTTCTCTTGCCGGGTTCTCGGACTATGCGAGCTGGGAGCGCGGCGTAAGCAACTACTGGGGCAACGTGCTATTCAATCGTGCGCTGCGCAGCAAATCGTTCCGCAGTGAGCTTGACCGCGCCGTAAAGGACCTGCGCTCGTATATGACCGAGGCGCGCCTGGCCAAGATGATTAGACATTATCGCGAGGTTACCGAATCGTTGGTCTTTGCTTCGCCCGATATCGACAATCTGCCTGTCACCAAGGACCAATACGAGCAAATCGCCGCGGCGATTCCCTCCGAGATCGAGGAGAACTACAAGAGCTTTCGCGAGAGCTATAAAAAGCCCATGCCGTTCTACATTGGCGTGCCGCAGATCGATAACGGTAAGCTGCGCATTAACTGGGATGCGTCCTACGATTTTAAGGCGCGCGACATTCGCTATACCGTGGAGCTGGCGCGTGACTATGCCATCAAGGACGTGTTTTTTAAGGCCGAGGACGTGCTGCTGCCTGAGGTGACCTGCGATGCGCCCGATACCGGCCAGTATTTTGTGCGCGTGCGTGCCACCAACTCAGACGGCTATACGCAAGATGCGTTTGACTACTATGTGACCGACGACGGCAAACACTACGGCATGAAGTGTTTTTACGTGCAAGACGGCGGTAAGGTCGTGGAGGACACGTATGAGGAGGGCTAGCGCGCTGCTTGAGCGCCTTACGGCTCCGCCTGTGCGTGCCACGCAGGAGCGTTACCGCCACGAGCTCAAATATCTCATTAACGAGGGCGAGCACGCCGTGCTGGCCTGCCGCATGGCGCCGGTTTTTAAACTGGACAAGTATGCGCGGGCGGGTGTTTACACCATTCGCAGCCTGTACTTTGACGACTACTGCAACTCGGCCTACGAGGAAAAAGACGCCGGTATTCTTATGCGAAAAAAATATCGCGTGCGCATCTATAACGGCAGCGACAAGGTGATTAAGCTCGAGCGCAAAAAGAAGTACGGCAGCTGGATCTACAAGGAGGACGCGCCACTCACGCGTGGCGAGTTTGAGCAGATTCTGGCCGGCGACTACGACTTTTTGCTGAGGAGCCCTTATCCGCTCTGTCGCGAGTTCTACATCGAGTGCATCTGCAACATGATGCGCCCGCGGACCATCGTGGACTACGAGCGCGAGCCGTGGGTGATGGACGAGGGCACCGTGCGCATTACCTTTGATAGCAACGTGCGTGCGGCGGTGGGGAGCTTTGACATCTTTGACGCGACGTTGCCCGCGTTGCCCGTGCTGGAGCCCGGCAAGCTGGTGATGGAGGTCAAGTTTACCGAGTTTTGCCCGCAGCTGGTGCGCGATATGGTGCCGCCAGGTGCGGTCGAGCTTACGGCGGTCTCCAAGTACTGCCTGTGTTACGAAAAGACCGCCTACCTGCGCGGATTTAATTACTGGGAATCGGATTTTGAGAACCGAGGGGATATTTAGACCATGAGCACCAGGGACTTTTTTAAGAACTCCGTCTTGGAGGCGTTTGGTCAGGTCGACCCTGCCAAGATCGGCCTGTCACTGCTCGTGGCGCTCGCCATGGGCATCCTGATCTATTACGTGTACAAGCGCTTTTTTACCGGCGTGGTGTATTCGCGCAGTTTTGCCGTAACGCTCGTGGGCATGTGCGTGCTCACCTGCATGGTCACGCTCGCGATCTCGACGAATGTGGTCATCTCGCTCGGTATGGTCGGTGCTCTGTCTATCGTCCGCTACCGCACGGCGGTCAAGGACCCGCTCGACCTGTTGTATCTGTTTTGGGCCATTACCACGGGCATTACGGCGGG
>UQPJ01000054.1:0-15899 GCA_900543015.1 uncultured Collinsella sp. | reverse complement strand
CTCGTACGTCACTTCTTCGTCAAGGGCCAACTCGTTCAGGTCGGCACCCGCCGTGCTGATCTCGCGATAGCGAATCTCACGCACCGTCGCACCGTCACCCCGAGCAGCCAGGCGGTTCTCGACGAGCTGACGCAGGTTGGGCTTCTTGTTGCCCACCATGATGTCATCGGAACTAAAGTCGCGAATCATGCGGCTGATGCGGCAGAACGCCGGCGTCACCACGATGTCATCGGCCAACACGTCGAGCAGTTCTTCCTCGGTATAGGGGCGCCACTCGCCACGCTCGTAACAGCCCACCAGACGCGAGCCCTCGATGAGTGCGCACGGGTAGACCTTGACCTCATCGGGCATAAAGGCCCCCTCGGTCATAAAGCGCTCGTAGTCGCGCTTGTCCCCCTCGGGCGTGGCGCCGAGCAAGTTGAGCATAAAGTGCGCGTGGATCTTAAAACCAAACAGGCGCGCGAGCGAAAACGCTCGCTCGATCTGTGCCACCGAAATACGGCGCTCGTTGATATCGAGCAGGTGCTGGTCGAGACTCTGGATGCCCATCTGAATCTTGGTGCAGCCCAGGCGGCGAACGAGGGTAAGCGCTTGCGGCGTCACGGCATCGGGGCGCGTCTCGATAACGAGCCCCACCACGCGATGCTTCGCCGTCTCGTTGATGCGCTGCTGACGCTCAAGCTCCTCCATCGTGGCGGTCTGCCACTCGGCAACCTCGCCCCACGGCGTGCCGGGACCGTACAGGCGACGCACCGCGCGGTTGTAGCCGCCCACGGCGGCATCCACACGCTCCTGCTCGTCGGCAACGCCGGCAGTAAGCTCGGCCTCGTCTGTCGCAATGCCGGCGGCCCGATAGCGCTCGCGACGCTCCGCAACTGCCGACGGAAGAGCATCGGCGGGAGCATCATCGAGCAGGCGCCCCGCCTCGGCACGACTGATACCCGGACGCGCCAGCATGGGATTGGCCGCCACGCCGGCCACGGCATCGTCATTGAGCGCACGGAAAAGCTCCGACATAAACCATGTCTGATAGCCTTCCGGATAGTCGCTCCAGGTGCCACCGAGCACGATGAGCTCGATCTTATCGGTCGCATGCCCCATCTGCGAAAGCGCGGTCAGACGAGCACTCACCTGCAGATACGGGTCGAAGCAGTTTTGCTCCGCACGGGCGCACGCCGGCTCGTCGTGCAGATAGCTTTTGGGCATGCGCAGATCGCTGGGGCAAAACAGGCAATCGCCCGAGCACGGCCAGGGCTTGGTGATGACGGTAATGGTCGCCACGCCCGAAGCCGTGCGACGCGGCTTCATCCTCAGCACTCGCAGCAGCTGGCGTTCCAGATCGGCATCGACATTCCACGCAGCCCAACGAGCCGGCTCCTCGCGTTTAACCCGCTGGTAAAACGGCAGCAGACGGCGCTTGGCCAGATCGCGCTTGTCGGCACCCTCACGGCGTGCCTCGGCATGTATTAGTTTGACGAGCGCCCTGTCGTCCACGGTCTCGCCGCGACGCAGGGCATCGAGTATGTTCAAAATAATCTGTTCCATGACCCCATTGTAAAGGCAAAGGCGCCGGAGCCCGTCACGGCGCCGGCGCCTACATCAAACAGCGAGTATAAGCATCTATGTTTGCGGACTTAGCCCGCCGTCGTCATTCCGGATTGAACGACATGTCGCCCGAACCAACCGCAAAGCGATACGTGGCGGACTTGTCGCCATTCTCGAACTCGAGGCTCGAAATCGCCTCGTCGTCGTAGCTATCCGGAAGGAAATCGCTCTCGAAGTCACCGCTACCCAGAGTAAGGCTCGCCGTAAAGCCCGTAGAGTTCGGAACCGTTACCTCCACATCGCCCGAGTCCACGCTTACGTTCATCGACTTCGCGGGGGCCTGGTAGAGCTCGAACGTCACATCGCCCGAACCGACCTCTGCACTGAGCGCATCAGTCACGCTGCCCGTAAACTCTACATCTCCCGCACCCAGGAAAAGGTCAAAACCATCACAGATGACACCGGCAATCTGCAAATCACCCGAGCCCACGTGCGCGTTGATCCCCTTCAGATGTTCGGCAACACGGCGTGGCAGCTCAACCGTAACCGAGCGATCGATTGCCTTACCGTCATCACTTCCAAACTGGGAAACCTTGAGCGTCGAGTCCTCGACGGATGCGATGTGTTGCGCCGCGGCCTTGGAGGCATCCATACCCTTGGCAACACGCCCCCGCTCGATAACGCGAGCCTTGTTGCCATCAACAACCTTGACGTCCACCGAAGCCGCATTGATATCGAAATCGAGGTAGCGGAACATATCGGCATCAAAAGTCGTGCTCGAAAGCTGCTGAGGCTGAGCGGAATAGTTACCGTCATCCAAAAGATCGCCCTCGTCCGCCACATCGTCCCTACCGGACAAGCCGGATACAACATCGTCGAGATCCCACGGGCCATCAAAATGAATCAATGTCCGTGAAACGCCAAATACAAGCCCAACAATGAGCACAAACGCCCCGATGCCAACGCCCAGGCGTACCTTGGATTCATGCGAAAGCTTCATCATTCGTCACCCTCTTTGGAAATCGGCGCAGCGGTGGTCGCGGTAGCCACGTCAGCATCAGGTTCCGCAGAAGTATCCTTTCCCTGGGCCTTGATCGCCACCGGCGCCGGACCAACCTGGATATCCCCGCGCGCCCAATCGCCATCGAGCGCACGCGCCACCCAGTGATAGATGGGAATCGTAAAGAAGATCAGCGCGGCAAAGGGGCCGGCACCAAAAAGGAACATCAGCAAAAAGAACAGCAGCCAGCACACGGCCCAATACGGGAACGACTGGAAGGGGCCCTTCACCGGAGTCACGCTGGTCGCACCGCCACTCGTCGCCTGCGCCGTAGCGGCATTGGCGGCCTGCGCACTCCAGCTTGCCGCTTGTGCCGCCTTAGCCGCAGCATCACTCGCCTGCGTTGCTGCCTCGGTGGCGCGCGCCGCCGCCTCATGGGTGCGGGCACGCTCTGCCGCCTCGGCCTCGCGCTGGCGGGCGCGGTCCTCGTTCTCAAACTCGATATCGTCCTCGATCTCATCGCTCGGATTGAGGAGCTCGTCCAAACTCACGCCATAGAGTTTTGCGAGCGAGATCAGGTTCTCGGTATCGGGCGAACTCTCCGCACGCTCCCATTTACTGACCGCCTGGCGCGACAGCCCCAGCTTTCGCGCCAGCCCTTCTTGGCTAAAGCCTTTGCTGCGGCGAAGGTCGGCGAGCCGCTGCGCAGTTTCTACATTCATGGTTCCTCCTATGTGATGCCAGCCGTGCCGCCGGACCGTTTTTGTTCTTAAGGCGCCTTGCACAGTTAAAAATCTATCCGCCACCGCCAAAAGCATGCCACCTATTCTAGTGAGATTTTTGACAACCGGCGGTTGCGGGCACATATGAGCTGCGGAAATGTGTCCAAACAAAGCAATGACCCGCAGCTCGGTTGTCCCCGTTGCGGCGTTAACGGTAGTATGGTCGTACTGTTTATTCCGCACCGCCAACGGAGGGAGTCCCGCGCCGTGAACCGCGATTTCGCCTCATCGCTCATCCAGCTCAACAATACGTTCTATCGCGAGCACTCCGCCTCCTTTTCCGATACACGCCAGGCCCCTTGGCCCGGCTGGGTGCGCACCATGGACATCGCGCTCGACCAGCTCGATGTGGCCACCATCGAGCATCCCGTCCGTGTCTTCGACCTTGCCTGCGGCAACATGCGATTCGAGAACTTTGCCGCCGGCGGCACGCTGGCTGCCAAAGGCGTAGACGGCGCAAGCCCCTCGGCAGACGCCAGCTGCCCCTTCGAGTTCTATGGCGTCGACTCATGCCAGGACCTGGCCATCGATGCGCGCGGCCACGCCCTGCGCATCCCCAACCTGCACTTCCAGGAGCTCGATGTGCTCGATGCCCTCATGAAGCTCAACCCCGCCGAGACACCCGACGTGCTTTTCGACGCCCCGCTCGCCGACATCTCGGTCTGCTTTGGCTTTATGCACCACGTGCCGTCGTGCGAGTACCGCGTACGCGTGCTCGACGCCTTGGTGCGTCAGACGCGCCCGGGTGGCATCATCGCCATCAGCTTTTGGGAGTTTATGAACGACGAGCGCATGGCGCGCAAGGCCGTTCGCGCCGAGGCCCGTGCCGAGCTCACCCCGCCGTTTGAGGGTTACGATTCCGCGCAGTTTGAAGCCGGCGACCACCTCATCGGCTGGCAAAACGACCGCCACGCCTACCGCTATTGCCATCACTTTGACGATCAGCAGATCACCGACCTGGTGCGCGGCGTGCGTACGTTCTACAAGAGTGGCGAGGTCCCCGTGCGCGAGCTTGAGCGCTTCCATGCCGACGGTCGCAGCGGCGAGCTCAACCGCTACGTGATTCTCAAGCGTCTGTAGGCACCGACGACTCGCCGCCGAGCCGCGCCGCATCTTTTGGGTAAGCTATGCCCATCCGTTTTCCAACCCACCGACGGAACGCGCAGCCACGCGTTCCATACGTATGACCAAGGAGCCTCATGGGAGCCGTCCACGTTCGCACGCCCAAGAACTTTGTGCTCGAGGAGCGCCTGGAGCGCTACGCCGATGCGATTGAGACGAGCCCCGAGGCCTATGCCGAAGATTGGCGCGAGGCTTGCGCGCCAGTTGGCAGCAAGCCCTTCGAACACCTTCACCTGGATCTTGGCTGCGGCAAGGGAACGTACCTTGTAGAGCGCGCGGCCCACGAGCCAAACGCCCTCTTTATCGGCATGGACCAGGAGCCCATCTGCATCGCCTATGCCGCGCAGAAAATCTGCGAGCAAGAGCTATCCAACGCGCTCGTCCTGCCCCGAGGTGCCGCATCGCTGCCGCAGCTGTTTGCCGCAGGCGAGCTCGATGCCATCACCATCAACTTTCCCACGCCGCAGCCCAAGGCCAAGTACGCCAAAAAACGACTCGTCCATGTCGACCATCTGATGCTCTACCGCCCGCTCTTTGCAGCCGGCGCCACCGTCACACTGCGCACCGACAGCAAGCCACTGCGCGACTACGCCCTAGGACAGTTTGCCGCAGCCGGCTACGACACGCTTTGGGTAAGTGACGACGTGCGCCGCGACCATCCCGAGCATCCCGAGACCGAATATGAATGCCGCACGCGCGAGATGGGTGCCGTCGTCTATGGCATTTGCGCCACACCCGGCGCACGGCCCAGCGATGAACAGCTCGCGGCGGGCCGCGCGCAGGAGCAAAGTCTTGCCTGCTACCTGCCCGAAAACCTCGATGAGCTCGCCTATGTACCCCTGGGCATGGAAGAGGCCGTCGAGAACTTTAGAAACCGCGCCCGTAAAGGCAAGAAGCGCCTGCCGCAAGAGTCCTAGGGGCTTCTGATGGTCGCGGCGTCGGCAAACAAGCGCAAATTGGCGCCAGCGAACGGCCCTCAAACCTAAGTGAGTAGACTTTTTTTGCAATAGCCAGGCACAGCCCGCATAGCGAAACATAAAACCGCAGGTAGAACCCTTGCGCAAAAGTCATGTGCTCGCAATATCGCAAAAAGTCTACTCACTTGGCTAGCGACTACACTAAACGGCTGGGCAGAACGCCCATTTCCTGCATTTTCTTGCCTGCGAACGCATCGATGCGACGCTACGCCATAATAGTTGGCGGACAATCGCGAGAGAAAGCAAACACATGGCACAGACCACGACAGATATCGCCGCCAGCACCGTCTCCGGTGCCGGAGCCGCCAGTTCATTCTCGGGCGGCACGGGAACCGAAGCCGAATTCGGCTCGCTCGGTGCGCTCTCCCCCACCTGGTGGGAGCCCGAGGACGGCAGCGAGCCCGAACCGTGGCTCACGCCCGACCAGGCCTTCGAGCGCTTCTTTGAATGGACGAGCGACCGCGGCATTGAACTGTGGGACCACCAGGAAGAGGCCCTCATGGACCTGGCAGCCGGCGATCACGTCATTCTGGGCACGCCGACCGGATCGGGCAAATCGCTCGTCGCACTGGGCATGCTCTTTATGGGCATGGCGCAGGGCAAGCGCTGCTATTACACGGCCCCCATCAAGGCCTTGGTCAGCGAAAAGTTTTTCGACTTGGTGCAGGTGCTCGGCCGCGATAACGTCGGCATGATCACCGGCGACACGCATATCAACACCAAGGCACCCGTCATCTGCTGCACGGCCGAGATTCTTGCCAACGACGCACTGCGCGAGGGCGAGGACGCCGATGTTGGCTGCGTCGCCATGGACGAGTTCCACTACTTTGCAGACCCCGACCGCGGCTGGGCCTGGCAGGTGCCGCTGCTCACTCTGCCCCATACGCAGTTTATGCTCATGAGCGCCACGCTCGGCGATGTCACCGCCATCGCCGCCTCACTCGAGGAGCACACCGGCGCTGCCTGCGACCTGGTCGTCGACGCCCCGCGTCCTGTTCCGCTGAGTTACGACTATGTGACGACCTCCCTCGAGGGCACGGTCGAGCTCGCCATGCGCCGCGACGAGGCCCCACTCTATATCGTGCACTTTAGCCAGGATGCCGCACTTGCGACGGCACAGTCGCTCGCCAATTTTGGCATTGCCAACAAGGAGCAGCGCGAGGCCATCAAGGAGGCGGCCAAGGGCACGAGCTTCTCGACGGCCTTCGGCAAAATCCTCAAGCGCTTGCTCGGATGCGGCGTCGGCGTGCACCATGCTGGCATGTTGCCGCGCTACCGCCTGCTGGTCGAGCGCTTGGCGCAGCAGGGCCTGCTACCCGTCATCTGCGGCACCGATACGCTCGGCGTCGGTATCAACGTGCCCATCCACACCGTGGTGCTCACCGCGCTCACCAAGTTCGACGGCTACAAGATGCGTCGTCTGCGCGCCCGCGAGTTCCATCAGATTGCCGGTCGCGCCGGCCGCTCGGGCTTCGATACCGAGGGCATGGTGATTGCCGAGGCACCCGAGCACGAGATCGAAAATGCAAAGCTTATGGCCAAGGCGGGCGACGATCCCAAAAAGCTCCGCAAGATTAAAAAGAAGAAGGCCCCCGAGGGCTTTGTCACCTGGAACAAGCAAACCTTTGAGCGCCTGATCGAGACGCAGCCCGAGACGCTCAAGCCGCGCCTGCGCATCACGCACTCCATGGTGATCAGCGTGGTCGAGCAGAGCGGCGACGCTCGCGCCCGCGTGCACGACCTCATCGAGACGAGCCTGCAGACTCCCGAGGAAAAGGTAAAGCTCGAGGTTCGTGCCGACGAGATCTTCGCCACGCTCATCGACTCCGGCGTCGTCGTGCGCACCGAGGTGCCGCCCGCACCCGACGCTCCGGCTGACGCCGCGCCGGACATCGACTACGCGCTGACGGTCGACCTGCCCGAGGACTTTGCGCTCGACCAGCCGCTCTCGCCGTTTTTGCTTGCCGCGCTGGAACTGCTCGACCCCGAGAGCGAGACCTATACCATGGACCTCATCTCGATGGTCGAGGCCACGCTCGAGGACCCCAAACAGGTGCTGCGCGCACAGGAGCGTGCCGCGCGCGATCGCGCTATGGCCGAGATGAAGGCCGACGGCATCGAGTATGAGGAGCGCCTGGAGCGTATTCAGGACGTCACGTACGAAAAACCGCTCGAGGATTTGCTCGACGCCGCCTTTGACAAGTACTGCCAGGAAGTACCCTGGGCAAACGACTACCAACTCTCTCCCAAGAGCGTTCTGCGCGATATGCTGGAGAGCGCGAGCGATTTTAAGGGCTACATTCAAAAGCTCGGCATCGCCCGCTCCGAGGGCATTTTGCTGCGCTACCTGGCAGAGGCTTACCGTTCACTCGACCGCACCGTGCCCATCGAGAAGCGCGACGAGCGCCTGCGCGACATTATCTCGTGGCTGGGATTTGTGGTGCGCTCGGTGGACTCGAGCCTGGTGGACGAGTGGGAGAACGCCGGCAACCCGGCAGCCCTCGACGCCGCGCCGCCGCAGGGCATCGACGAGGTCGTTGCGGACCGTCGCGGCTGCACGCTGTTGGTGCGCAACGCGCTCTTCCGCCGCGTGACTCTTGCAGCCCGCGAGCACGTGCGCGACCTGGGCGAACTCGACGACGACTGGGGCATGGGCGAGATCCGCTGGCAAAAAGCGCTCGACGCTTACCACGAGCAGCATGAGGAGATCCTCATC
This sequence comes from uncultured Collinsella sp., assembly GCA_900543015.1. Lineage (GTDB taxonomy): Bacteria > Actinomycetota > Coriobacteriia > Coriobacteriales > Coriobacteriaceae > Collinsella. Next base: position 7,757 of record UQPJ01000054.1, on the reverse strand, counting down.
GACGGAGATGCCCGCAGCGCCGCGATGTTTTCCATCGACGAGTCCGACGAGAAGACCGCGCACGTATGGCACGTGCACCAGATCTTTGCCGACGAGGATGGCGACCACGACTTTGGCATCATGGGCGATGTCGATCTGGACGCCACGCAAGACGGCGGCGAGGTCATCTTCAAAAACTACCGCGTCGGCTTTATCGAGGACCTGCTCGAAGACTAGCCGGGCGCAATGGGACGAAACGAAGCGGGGCCGCTGGCAACATTGCCAGCGGCCCCGCTTTTTGCGCGATACGCTATCCTCTACTCGGCATCCTCGACCTCATACGAATCCGCCTCGGCGGGCTCATCGCCTGTCTCCGACGCGGTCTCGCGTGCCTCATCAAACGCTGCCTTCATGGTCTTGTTGCCCCAAGTGAGCTTGCGAATGGTGAGCTCATCAGCCTTGTTGTGGGCCAGGCGCAGATTCTCGGTGCTGCGGCGCAAATCGTCCTTGGTCTTCTCGAGCTGCTTGATGGCGGCATCGATTTCCTTGATCGCCGACTCGAATTGCTTACTCGCCAGGTTATAGTTGCGCGAGAAGCCGTCTTTGAACTTTTCCATCTTGGCTTCGAAGTTCGTGACATCGATATTCTGCTGTTTGTACTCCGCTAGCTCCTGCTTATAACGCAGCGAACCCATGGCGGCGTTGCGCAGCAGCGTAATCATGGGGATGAAGAACTGCGGGCGAATCACGTACATCTTCTCATAGCGGTAACTCACGTCGACGATACCCGCGTTATAGAGCTCGCTCTCAGGCTCCAGCAGGGTGCAGAGCACCGCATATTCGCAGCCTTTCTGGCGACGATCGTGATCGAGTTTCTTAAAGAAGTCCTCGTTCTTATGCTTGGTTGCGGTCTCGTCGTTCTCGTTCTTCATCTCGAACATGATCGAAATGATCTCGTTGCCGCTCGCATCGCACTCGCGGAAGATAAAGTCGCCCTTGGTACCCTCGGATGCGTCGTTATCTTTTTCGAAGTACGCGTTAGGAAACGCCGTCATGCGCAGACGGTTAAACTCGGTCTCGCAGTGCTGCTCGAGCGACTCGCCCACCATCTTGGTGGACAGGCGGACCTTCATGTCCTTAAGGCGCTCAATCTCTTCATCCTTGTAGCGGATCAGCTCATCGTTCGCCCGTTTGGTCTGCGCAAGCTCGAGTTCGTGTGCCGCCTTGGCCTGCTCCTCGCGCGAATCGCGCACCGCAAGCTCGCTCGTCAGTTTGGCACGCGCCTCGTCGCGCTCTCGCTCCGCCGCGGCAACCGCCTCCGACAGATTCATTTTTGCCCTCAGTTCCTGCTCGCGCAGCTGGGCGCGCAGCCCCTCGGCCTCCTGCTCAGACTGAGCCTTTGCGGCGGAAAACTTCTCCTGCACCTTAGCCTGATAGTCGGCAAGCGTGCGCTCGGCCTCGCTGCGAGCGGCATCGAGCTCGCGCTGTGACTCAGCCGCGGCAGCGGCAAGCGCCATCTCCTGGGCCTTGTCCGCTGCGGCAAGCTTGGCCTGCAGCTCGGCAATCTGGGCATCACGCACAGCCACATCGTTTTGGGCAGCGTTGCGCGCCGCTGACTCGGCAAGCTTTGCTTCGTCATCCTTGCGCTCTAGCTGCGCACGCAAGTTATCGACTTCGCGTTGGAGCTCAGCATTCTCCTTTTGAGCGTCGGCGCGGGCCTCGACCGCCGCGCGCTGGCTTGCGCTCTCGCGCTCCGCGGCAGCGCCCTCGAGCTTGGCGCGCAGCTCGGCAAGCTCGGCATCGCGCTTGGCGACCTCTTGTGCCAACTGTTGAGCTGCAGCGTTCTTTTGCTCGACAAGCTGAGCGTTACGCTGAGACTCCGCCTTTTGCAAAGCGGCCGTCGAACGCGAACGCTCAAGCTCCAGCGCCTGCTCGCCCTCGCGCTGGACTGCCTTCACACGCTCTGCCAGGTCGTGCGAGAACTCGGCATCGCGCACTTGCTTGACGATATCCGCATAGCCGGACGCATCGACCTTAAATACTTCGCCGCAATGCGGGCACTTAATCTCGTTCATGGCAGCTCCTCGATGGACGCAAACTTCAACCGCATACACTCTACCGCGCCGCACGGACAAAAAAAGGCGCCGCCGCCATAATGGCAACGGCGCCAGAACCACCACAAAGGTGACTGTCCCCTTTGTGGTGGCTTGGATCCTTACAGGTCGCGGTAGTCGATCAGGCGAAGATTGGGTTGAGACTCAAGCCAAGCGCAAAGCTCGGGGTCGATGAGTGCATCAACTTCCTTGGCACGATCGGTCGTAAGCGAGCTGCTCTCGAGGATAAAACGATCGAGATAGCCCGGATGGCACACAAAGACGACCGTCTCGCCGTCCTCCATCTCTCGAACCGCCTGCATAATCGAGTCCTTGGGTTCGTAGCCCGGCTCCATCGAGTGCATCACCATCCGCAGGTCGGTATCTCCGCAATGCACCACCGCCGTGGGGTCGAAGCTCGCCTTTTGCTCCTTAAGGCCCAGCTCTTGGGCAACCGTCGAGATCGCGCGGTTAAGGTTTTTGCTCATGACGGCATGGGCCTCAAAATAATCGGGTTCGCGGCCCACGATCTCGACAAAGCGGTCATGCTGCGCGCGAATCTCGATGCAGGCCTCGTCGAAGTCTATCAACTCCTCGCCGCGCTTAAAGTGCTCGCGGAAGGTACGGCTGCTATGGAACTCACCGTTCTCGTTGAGCATGCTCGGAATGAGCGCCGGGTCGGCACACGGCTTGCCCAGGCATACGTTGGTATGCTGGCCCACCGCAATGCCGGCATCCGCCACGAGCGACCAGCCGCGCTCAGCTTCGGGCGTATTGGGCATCAGGCCCGCCGAGCGCACCAGGCCCTCATTGATACTGCGGGCAATCCCCAAGTCAACGGCATACGAATAACCAATATCATCGGCACGAATGAGCAATTGCTTCATATTGACCCCCATCTATGGAAAGGGGCACTTGAAGTGCAACCAAGTGCCCCAGGCAATTATCTTACCGAACAGACGCTTTAGGCCTTGGCGGCGGCAGCGTCCTCATCGAGCTGCTCTTTGGTGAAACCAAAGAGATAAGCGATGGCGGCGGCGGAAACAAACGCGGCACCCGATGCAATGCACCCCCATACGAGATTGGCAGTTCCGCCGGCAACATATCCGGTGATACCCAGAATATTCGTCGCGCCCAAAACATACGTCGTCACATTGGTAAGAGCCGCGATCAGGCCGCCGATAGCGCCGCCGGCAACCATGGCACCCAAGCAGCGGGTGTACTTAAAGCCGCAGCCATACAGCGCGGGCTCCGTCACGCCGCCGACAATGCCGGAGAGCGAGAAACCAAGCATGGCACCCTTTTCGTCAGTCTCCTTAAGGCGCAGGAAGGCGCCGAAGGCCATGCCCCACGTAGCGAACTGAGCGATAGCGCCCGCGACCATGACGCAGGAGTCAGAGCCCATGGTGAGCAGCTGCACAATGCCAAGGGTAAGCAGGACCTGGTGCATACCGGTCATAACCAGGAACTCCCAAAGCGCGGCAATGGCAACGAGGGAGATGACCGTGACGATACCGCCGGTGTTGCCGAGGCCGAACATAAAGTTACCAACCGCGTTGCCCAAGATAGAGCCAATCGGAGCCAGCGCGCACAGCGAAACGGGAATCATGACGGCCAGAGTACACACGGGCACAAACACCGTAGAGAGCATGTCGGGAATGATCTTCTTCATGAACTTCTCAACGACCATGAGTACCGGCATGGACAGAACCATGGGGAGAACGGTGCAGGAATAGTTGTTCAGCTGAGCCGGCAGCACACCATAAATCATCGTGGTCGTAGCACCCGAATCCGCCGCAGCGTTGACCAGCGTCATGAACTCGGGAGCAATAAGCACGCCGCCGAGCATCATGCCGAGCGGCTGGCTGCAGCCAAGCTGCTTTGCGGCAGCCCAACCCAGATAAACAGGAAGGAAATAATAGCCGGCGTTGTAAATCCAGTTGTAGAAGAAGTTATAGATGTCGGAATCGGCAGACCAGATACCGAGCATGCCGTCGCCGCAAAGCACGGCAATGGTACGGAACATGGCGGCGCCCATGATGATGGGGATCGTCATAACCATTGTCTTGGACAGGTAGTTGAGGGTCTTCTTGCCCGCAGTCTTGACCGTCAGTGGCTCCTTGATGCCGTCATCGAGGTTCTCGTCAATGGAGCCTTCGCCCTTGACGCCCAGCGCAATGGCGGCGTCATAGACCTTCGGCACGTTCTGGCCAATGATGACCTGATACTGGCCGCCAGACCACTGTGCACCCAGCACGCCCTTGATCTTCTTTACTTCATCGTCATTGGGAATGGACTGATCCTTGAGGTTCAGACGCAGGCGGGTCATGCAGTGCGTCGCGTTCGTCACATTGGAGGCGCCGCCGACGGCAGCAAGCACGTCCTCGGCAATCTTCTTGTTATCGACAGCCATGTCGAATCCCTTCTCTTCCAACTAAAGGCCGTGGGACTTCACGGCACCAAGACGCACAATTCCGCTCGCGCCTGCGCAGCGCGCGACATCAGTTGACAAGAGATTGATTTGCATGTGATTCCCGGGTGGATCGACATGAAAAAAGCCCCGCGCACAACCGACAGAGACCCAATAATGGTCTCGACAGAATCGGTAGTGCCTCTCGGAGCTGCGCCGTGAGTAACACCCAACACACGGCGAGTATATGCGGCAGATGCGTTCGTTGCGGCTCAGATTACCGACGAACGGTAGCAAACGACCCGCGAACGGTCGCCATGACGGAAAGGAAATACCAGAGAGCCTATTTATCCGAGTGGACAGAAGCCACGCGATTCACATGCATGATCAGATAGACGAGCTCTTCTTGGGCCAATGGCTCGCCAAAGGTCTCTTGAATCAGATCGTTGACACGATGAGCGCAACGCGATGCCGCCGGATATTGCTCCACGAGCACGTCGTAGAGACCGGAGTTCTCAGTATCTATCGGTTCTTTCTTTGCCACGCGGTCGAGCAGATAGCGCACATGAGTGGCAAAGCGAGTAAAGGCAAACGACGAGCGATCGACCGTCACGCCCAACTCTTCTTGAATAATCGCGACCGTCATATCGAGCAGTCGCTCCTCGTGCTGCTCGGCAAGCACGCGTCGCTCGCTCGGCCTAACCGATGCATTAACAATCGACATGGCAATGCCCGCGGCCTCGCTTCGGGGCATACGCACCCGGAAGCTTTTCTGAATGCCCCGAACAGCCAGCTCGCCCAAGCGGTATTCGATGGGATGCAGCTGCTCCAGGTCGCGCTCGAGCGGCAACGACACCACCATGTGTTCGCGGGCGCGCTTAATAGCAAACTGAATATGGTCTGCCAATGTAATGGGAAGGTTTGGGCTCAATTCATACGAAAGCTGCCCGGTTGCGATATCTGCCAGCTGGGCGGAAAACTCCAGCACCTCGGGGTCGACCTCGTCGATAAACGCCAGGTACTTTGAATCGATGCCGTAAAAGGTGCGTGTAACAACGTCCAGATCGACCTCGTGCGGCATCTCGCCAAAACCGATGCCACGACCCAGCGCGATAAGCTGACGCCCCGCGCCGTCTTCGCAGATGGCAGCGTTGTGGTTAATGCGCTGGATAGCCTTCATGGAATCATCGCTCCTACTAAAACGCGCCGCGCAGACCATCCGCGCGGCGCGTTCATTCTACCTGCACTTGCAGCTATAGTCCAAAGAAGCCAAGGATCTGGTCGCGGCTTACGGGCTTGTAATCGTTAGCGTCGAGACCAACGTCATAGCGCAGAATCGGGCGCTCGCGATCACGATTGCGCGCGTTGGCGCGGTCTCCCCTGCTGTGGATATGCCCGTGCAGCATGATGGCGCCGCGCGCCTTGCCATTCCAGCTGAGCATGGGGTAATGGCTCAGTACCAGCCTGTGCCCGCGAGCATAGCCGGGCGCAATCTCAAGATAGTCGCGCACCTCATCCCAAATGTGCGGCGCGTCCGGATCTCCCCAATCGCCATCATGGTTACCACGGATGAGCGTCACGTTCTGGCATTCGATGCGCTCGCGCAGGCGCGCTGCCTCCGCCATGGGCAAACGATACGTAAAGTCTCCCAGGATATAGAGGCGGTCGTCCACAGCCACGCACTCATTGATGGCATCGATGACCTTGCGGTTCATCTCCTCGACCGAATCAAACGGTCGATCCATGTCGTGCAAGATATTCGTATCGCCCAGGTGCAGGTCGGCGGTAAACCACATCATCGTCTCTGTCCTCATTTCGCAACGCGTATAAGACCTGTTTAGTATACAGACGCAGCGATACGACGGTTACCCAAAGAGCCCGCCGAACAGACCTCGGCGGCGCTTGTCCTGCTTTTTCGAAGCGTCATCCTGAGCCTTCTTGCCCTGTCGCTTTTTACGATCTTGCTCCAGCTCATCGTCATCGAGCAGTAAATCCCACTCAAACGGATCATCCGTCAAATCGAACAGGTCATCGTCATCAAACACGTGCGCCTCCATTACCGATTAGCGAGCATCCACAACGTAGTTGAGAAGTCTACGGGCCCGTGCGGACACAAATTCATCCTGTCTGCGTCTTTCAATCGTTTGCCGCAACGCTTGCGCGACGGAACGCTTGCAGATAAGATAGGAACACGGATGGCACCCGTGGCAGCGGGTCTTGCCAACTCCGATACACGTTTTCATCGTGAGAAGTGGCCGTCTTCGCTTACGCGGAGACGGCCACTTTGTTTATCCCTATGTCATCTGATTCTAATGCACAAACATGCGCACGAACTTGTGCTTCCAGCTTGCGTAAGGGGCATAGCGGAACGGCACGTCCAGCCACGTTGCCTTGTTCACGATGCTCTTCTTGTGGTTAAACGTATCGAAGCTCTCGCGTCCATGGTACTGTCCCATACCGCTCGCCCCCATGCCGCCAAAGCCCATATGGCTCGTGGCCAAATGCATAATGGTGTCATTAACACAGCCACCACCAAAGGGCACGTAACGCACAAAGCGCTGCTGAACCTCACGGTCCTGGCTAAAGATATACAGGGCCAGCGGCGTCGGACGATCCGTAATAAACGTCTCGGCCTCGTCTAGGCTCTCAAACGTCAGCACCGGCAAGATGGGGCCGAAAATCTCCTCCTGCATCACGGCGTCATCGGGGGACACGCCGTCCAAAATCGTCGGCTCGATCTTGAGCGAAGCCTCGCGCGCGGCGCCTCCAAGCACGACCTTATCGGGATCGATCAGTCCGCGCACGCGCGCAAAGTGCTTGGCGTTGACGATATGCCCGTAATCCTCGTTGTCAAGCGGATGCTCGCCAAACATACGATGGACTTCCTCCTTGATGAGGCCCAGCAGCTCGTCGTGCACGCGCGCATCGACCAGCAGATAGTCGGGCGCCACGCAGGTCTGCCCCACGTTGAGCCATTTGCCAAAGGCGATGCGCCGTGCCGCGACCTTCAAGTTTGCCGTCGCGTCCACGATGCAGGGGCTCTTTCCGCCCAGCTCAAGCGTCACGGGCGTAAGGTTTTTACTTGCGCGCTCCATGACGAGCTTGCCGACCGGAACGCTGCCGGTAAAGAAGATCTTGTCCCAGCACTCATCGAGCAGCGCTTCGTTCTCGGCGCGCCCGCCCTCGACAACCGTCACCAGGCGCGGATCAAATGCCTCTTCGCAGATTTGCTTGAGCACCGCGCTCGATGCCGGAGCATATGCGCTCGGCTTGAT
>UQPJ01000053.1:0-17058 GCA_900543015.1 uncultured Collinsella sp. | reverse complement strand
CAAGGCGGGGCCGAGGCCGCCTCGATCAATTTGCGAAAGAATCTTGACGGTACCTCTCTCGCAAATAGATATCTAGGTCCGGCACGGCAAACTGCACATAGCCCCCCCTGCGGTGTCTGAATAACCTCCCTCTGAGAAGTTTGACTCTGATGGGGCTACGGATAGAAAGTTGGACTGCGGGATGGTCAGGACTGGAGGCTAGCATGCGCTATTAGCGCCGGGCGATCTAGCCACTAATAGTCAAACGATTTTGACCAATCCCGGTCACCGAACAATGGTCGCCGTGCCTCCCCGCCGCCGCTACTCCAGTGGTGCCGACACACCGGTGTTAGGAGGGCCATTGAGGCGAACGAGAGGCAAGATGACCTACAGGAGATTATAGACGCGACGCTCCGGGAGATGGCCGCGGAGGGGGCAACGGGTTCGACCCATTGGCAGTTTATTCCCCGCTGCAAATGGACCATTTCTGCTGGCTGCATTCTATTTTTCCTTCTTTTTTAAGCACTTGACTATATATACACCAGTCCTTGTCCGTAATTCCAAGTTCGCCTTTTATTTTTCGCCTTGTATTAACGCCTTCACTAATTGCTGCGAGGATTTTCTCTTCTATATCAACCGTTTTTCCAGGCCCCTTTTGTATGGTATCAATCGCCAGGATCAAAGAATTAAGCCTAATCACGCCTCGCGCTGTCAAATTAAACTTCTTACAATCGGATGCAACGGTTCCGTCCTCAAAAATAAACACAAAACGCTCTAATGAGTCGGTTTTAAATGCAAAACGACCATGCGCGAGAGCATTCCTTATGTGATAAAACAAACTCATATATTTGCTCGTATTGCCCTTTGAATTAACTTTCACAAACACCATACGCTGATCATCAACATTTTCGTAAAAAAGCTCATCCAAGTTTAGCTTTTTGCAGGCGCCCTCTAATTCTTTCTTGCTCCCTACCGAAAGCATCACATCAACATCTCTGCGACTAAATATGGCTTGATTTAGAGAAGTCTTTAAGCTTCGAGTCCCCACCCAAGGGGCGGGCGCCCATTTATCAATGTCGTTATTCTTACGGTTGCTCTGACCCGGGCAGGGAGACTCAATCAGGAAAAAATGAACTATACGCATCCAACTAGAGTCTTCCAGAATCTGAGGCGGCAGGGGCTCATTTAGCCAAGAAGTCCGAAGTGTTGCCATGTCTACCTCCTGCAACAGCTTTACAATCAACATCACAAGGCAATTCTCGACATTTGCCGAAATACCCCCGTACGAGAGACTTCTTAAGAGCCTCAAACGTTTCAATCTGTCGTTTCGCGTCAAATCGTAATTCTATGTTCCTATCGTAAGTTATATCGCGATTTATCGGTTTATATAAGTTTGTATAAACCTATATAGTCTTGTATAAGTTTATCGCGGAATATCGTTGGTCTCGATCTGCTGCATCCAACATATTGAGACGGGCAATTACCGCAGAATAGAAAGTCTGTACACCTCTAAAAGCCATCGGCTCGCTCTAACAGGTGTGCTGATTGACCCGTTATCCACGGCTTGAGGGAAATCGACCCCAACATGGTAAAGTAGTCGCAACAGGCAACCATGGAGGAACAATGCTCAGCATTCACTACGGCGACAGAGACGATGTGATTTATGACACGTCGACATTCTTTGATTACAGCTATTCTCCCTCTTGGCTGCAAGATCCCCTGTCACAGCGCATTATCAAATCTATTGATAATGGCACTGTTCTTGGCGCAAACGCAATTGACACCAAGGTGCTTGGCGTTATTCCGCCAGAGAAACTATCAACGGGCACCAAAACACTTCTACTGATGCTCTTTATGCCTCAAAACCTCTACAACGCCTCAACCTGCGGAGATAATTGCGCCTATTGGATCTTGCGCATCGCCTCCAAACATGACATCACCATCAACCTCTACCATATGATGGATTTTGGCAAAGCACGTTTTACAGCCCGTGTCATCAATTCCGGACAGATTGTTCATACCATGGATGAGCTTGTCCTTATCTCGGCAAAATGTCTGAGGGAGGCTCGAGCATGAGAGGGGAATACCAGCTGACCGTAAGGACCAATAAAGTCCAGGTCAAACTCACCATTCGCCGAAACCTCACCATCATCCAAGGCAAAAGCGCAACAGGCAAAACCACCCTGCTGGACAGTCTCCGTGCATACGAAAACCTAGGAGCCCAAAGCGGGATAATCGTTAATTGCGCAGCCCCCTGCCGCGTCATCGGCGGCATCGATTGGGAAGCGCAACTCAGCCGCATCGATAACAGCATCGTGTTTGTGGACGATACGCAAAAAATCGTAAGGAGCCATGCATTCCAGCATGCAGCTCGACACAGTTCTAACTACTACGTCATCGTTGCGAGGGACGAATTGCCCCAGCTCCCCTATAGCGTGGATGAGATCTATGGCCTCAAAAACACCAACAGGGCAACAATAAAATATCCTGTCTACACACGCACGTACACTTCTAGCTACCGCATTTACGGAGACGAGCCCTACGATGGAGATCGGCCAGAAGAAGTCATCGTCGAAGACAGCAATGCCGGCTATGAGTTCTTTAAAGTCCTGTGCGCCAAAAGTAAAATTCGCTGCGTAAGTGCCGGTGGCAAATCAAACATATACGAAACCGCTCTGAGCTCCCCAGCCCAAAAGTTGCTCGTAATTGCAGATGGGGCCGCTTTTGGGCCCGAGATGCCCTATGTCTATTCGCTCAGGAGATTTAAGGAGATCGAGCTCTTTTTGCCGGAATCGTTTGAATGGCTTGTGCTGAGATCGGGACTCTTCAACGATGTCGAAACGCAAGACATGCTCCTTCATCCTGCCGATTTCATCGACTGCGAGAAGTTCTTCAGTTGGGAGCAGTTCTTTACTAAACAGCTTAGGGAACTGACCAGAGACAGCTACCTAGCCTATAGAAAAGAAGCTCTCAATCCCGCCTACCTACAGCAACATGAGCTCAACACGATTGCTGAATCGCTACCCAAACTCGGAATCACTTCGCGCTAGATCGAGAAATACTCGCTCTCAGCGGATAAGTTCGGCCCCAACCACGGATCGCCCGTCAAGAAGAACTCAGGCCAGCACTGCATGAACAGGGCTTGCTCGCGCTTCCAGCGGCGCAGCTTTTCCTCGTTGGCCTCTTCCCTGCCGCGCGAGGTGAACTCGTAGTGGTACAGCTCGGCATAGGGCGTAAAGATGGTTCGATAGCCGGCCTCCCACACGCGCAGGCAAAAGTCTGCGTCGTTAAAGCCAACGGCGAATTCCTCGTTATAGCCCCTGACCTGCTCAAATACGTCGCGTCGCACCATCTGACAGGCACCCGTCACGGCGCTAAAATTGCTCGGGCGAACTGCGCGCTCATAGTAGCCCTCACGCCTTGCCGAGAAGTCCTGGTTGGCATGGGCAAGTGCGCCACGCACGCCAACCAAAATGCCGGCATGCTGCACCAGATGATCGGCAAAGTAGAGTTTGGCGCCCGCCACGCCCGCATCGGGACGCTGCAGATAGCCCATCATCTCTTCGATAAAGTCAGGGCTTATGACCTCGGTATCGTTGTTCAGCAGCAGCAGGTAATCACCCTTGACATGCTCCACGCCAAAGTTGATGATCTGGGAGTAATTGAACTCGCCCGGCCAGCACACAACGCGCGCGATGCCCTTGCCTTCAGATGCTGCAGCCACGCGCTCTGGCAGGGTTTCGTAATACGCAAACGTCTCCGGGGCTTCGCTGTTGTTCTCCACCAAGACGATCTCGTAATTGGCATACGTGGCTTTCTGGGCGATCGACATCACACAGGCGTCGAGCGTCTCAATGTGATCCTTGGTCGGAATCACAATGCTCACCAGCGGTGCAGACTCCGGCAGCGCATAGCGCATGCGGTAGACAAACGGCGTCTCGGTCTCCTCGACTGTTCCGCGAACGCCCAGCGCGTTAAAGTGGCGCTGAAGCGCAAGGCGCCCGGCTTCAATAGCATACGGCTTGCTATCGGCAGAGCCATCGGCGGTCGACCCCGGATGAACGCGCCAGTGATACAGCACGTGCGCAACATGTTCAAACCGCGCGCCCGCCGCAAGGCAGCGGAGCGTCAGGTCGTAGTCCTGGGCACCCGCAACGTCTTCTGGGGACGTGCCGATACGATCGATAAGCGCCTTCTCCACCATCAGGAAATGCGTCACGCAGTTATGGCTATAGAGCAAGTCTACATTGAGCTTGGTCTTAAAGACCGGCTGGCCCCACTCCCCCATTTTCTGAAACATGTCCTCGTCGCAGAACAGGACCTGGGGACGCTCGCCCTCGGCAGCATTGTTCAGCGCGGCAACATAGTGGAACAACGCGTCCGGCTCCAGAATGTCATCGTGGTCCAAGAACGCGATGTAGTCGCCCATCGCTTGCTCAATACCCGCGTTGGTGTTGACCACAATGCCGCCGTTGCCGGGCAGCCCAAAGCGACGAACGCGCTCGTCGTGGGCGCCTGCCGCAAGGTCGGCAACCGCATCCCATTCAGGTGAGGCATCCATAAGGAGCAATTCCCAGTTGTCATAGCTCTGGGCTAGCACCGAGTCCAGCAGCTCGCGCAGGTAGACTCGATCGGTCTTGTAGCACGGCACCACAATGCTCACGAGCGGCCTATAGGCAAAGGCCGCCGAAGCGACACGCTGGCACGCCAAATCGCCCGGCTTTGCGCGATGCTGCTCAAACCAATGTCGATAAGCTGCGTCGTCTGCACGCGCGTCCTTCATACGGTTCCAGCTGTCGTCGACCATGCCGTTGTACAGGCGACCATCCATGGCGCAAAACCCGCTCTGGATCTGCTCTGTGGGATCGCTCACAATCGCGACAAAATCTCGTATATCCTGAGGCATCTCAACGCTCAGAAACGTTTTATTGACGCGGCATCCGTTCTGCTGCGGCACATCGAACTGCGATTCAAACACATGCACGGTGGCATCGATGGCGTTCATATGCGTATCGAAGATCAGGAGCTCAGGTGCGCACTGGGGGTCTCCCGCCCAGGTAACCTCATAGCGCCACACCGCGCCGGCGTCTGCCGGCAAATAGCGAATGGCATCGATCTCGTAGAGGCCGCAGTGTTCGCCACGCTGCGCATCGCGGATAAGCGCACACAGCGCAGGCTTAGCTTTGTAGTTAATCTTGGATTCCAGCTTGGCCACGCGGCTATCGAGGCGAATGGAGCCCAACCTTTGGTCACCGGATGCAAATGTGACGTCAATCGTAGAGCCGTCCAGAAAGGGAAGCACCAAGACGGCGAGCTCGCGCTCGTAATCGGAAACGGAAGGGCAAAGCGCCAGTACACGGCCATGATCGACCGGGAGCACCAGCGACGGCACAGAAGAACCGCTCGTCGTCGCATGGGCAAACGCTTGAGAACCCTCCCGCTCAATAAGCGCGGCGACATCCTGACCGGCAAAACGAAGCAGCACAAACAGACGGCCCTGACTGCGGCAAAGTGCCAAACGCTTGATACTCATCTACACTTCTCGCTTTCCCAGGGCGTTCGCTGCCATGCGCTTGCAGGCACCCAGACGCCCAAACCTCAAGACGTCGTAATCGAACATGAGCTTTTTGCACTCACGGGCATTGGGGGCCTTGCTGGTAAGCGCCGCACGCACCATAGCGGCAACAGAAGGAGCGCATTGTGCGAGCGCAGCATCGCTGCCCACGGCAGAACCGGCAAGCGCCGTGGCAACGGCGGCAAACACCTTGCCGCAGTCCGAACCCAGCAACCTGAGGGCATCGTACAGCACCAGATCGCAGAGGAAGTACGCCAGGTCCTCGGCATGCTGTACATCGAGACCGTCGCGCTGCCAGTCAGCCATCACCGCGGAGTAAATCTTCACGTGCTCCAGCAGTCGCGTCTCGTCGTCATAGCGCATAGTGTCCATAAGCGAGCCCTTGCGCGCGACACGATAGTCATACAGCTTGTTCGAGATAAGCGCGGTCTTACGCGAACGACCGTACACGGCAAAATCGAAGACCTGGTCCTCGCCATACTTGACGGTTTCGTCGAACACGATCCCGTTACCCAGCAAAAACTCACGCTTGCAGGCGGTGCGCCATGCAAAGGGGCGAGATGCTTCCTTAAACAGCAGGTCAGAGCTATAGCCTTCAAACGACACATCGCGCGGGCTCAGCACATAGTTAAGCCACGGATACCCTGCCTCGAGCGGATACGGATTCGCGCCAAAGGTCAACACGTCGCAATCCTCGCGCTCAAAGACATCGACGATCACACGGCACGCATCGGGCGTAAACCGGTCGTCGGAATCCAAAAACGCGACGATAGGCGCCGTGGACGCGGCGATGCCTGCATTACGCGCACTCGACAGGCCGCCGTTCTCCTTATCGACCAGCGCAAAGCGCGAGTCCTTTTCGCAATAGGCAGCCGCAATATCGCGCGAACCGTCCGGCGATCCATCGTTGACTAACACGCCTTCCCAATCGGGCATGTCCTGCGCAAGCAGGGAGTCCAGGCACCAGGCCAGGCACTCCTCAACTTTGTAGATGGGAACGACAACGGAAATCTTGGGGGTAGCCATAATCACTCGCTCCTACTGTGCGACCGGAACGTCATCGGGGTGCGGATTATCACCGTAGGTGCGCTGATACGTCAGCACGCGCCAGACCAGCGGCAGGCCGCCGATCTTAAAGTAGTGCTTAAACGTATTGATCTTGCCCGGCTTCTTAAAGTCAAAGCGCGAATCGATATAGGCGCGGGGCGATTTGACCATCAGGCGCAAGTCGGTCTCGCCACGCGGATCAAACAGCGACAGGTCAAAGCGACCGGCATCCCAATCGGACTTGAGCTCGGGAGAGGCCTTCTCCCAAAACTGCTCGCGCAACTCATCGACCAGACGCTCATCATTCCAACGGTACGTATCGACCTTCATGCGCATTAAAATGCCCTGAAGCTGAGCCTTTAGCTCGGGACGCTCGTCCAAAAAACGTTGCATCTCGGCATATTCATCGCAAACGCAAAACACCTTGTTGGGCGAATTAACGGAGCTCTTCTCGTTATCCTGGCGATAGCACAAAATGGGGTCCGCGATAAACGCGGCACGCTCGGTGCATGCCCAGACCTTAAAGTTAAAACCCGCATCCTGATACGAGGCACCCGGCGTGGGAAGGAACCGAATCTGATTGTCGTTGAGGAACTCGCGCCGATAGATAGCCGACCAAATGGAAGGTTTGCGGTAGAAGATGCCCGGGCGATCGACGGGGCGATACGCGGCGCCCGTCATATGCTCGTCGACAATCCCAAACAGCTCACGGCGCTCGCCGGGCGTGGACCAATACAGGTAAAAGTCGCCCTTTACCACATCGGCATGTTCAGCATCGGCCTTGGCGACCAGCTTTTGGAGCGAATCCTCAAACATAAAGTCATCGGACTCAAGGATGCCCACGTACTCGCCGCGCGCCATCTCCAGGCCGCGGTTCATCGAGTCGCCATAGCCGCTGTTGGCCTTGTCGATCATCTTTACACGGGGGTCGCGCTCCATGTACTCGCGGATGATATCCGGCGAGCTATCGGTGGAGCCGTCGTTGATACAGATGATCTCGATGTCCCTGAGCGTCTGCGCCACGGCAGAATCGAGGCACTCGCACAGATAGCGCTCGACATTGCAAATGGGGACGAGCAACGAAACTTTAGGGGTATCAGAGTTCTGCAAGAGAACCTCCTGTTGAATAGCGTGTAACAGGGTTATTTTAGCAGCCGAGTTGCGGCGGGCGGCAGCGCTTGGAATTAGAGAAAGCGCTCCAGGCAGGCTTTGAGACCGCGAGTCGAAAGATAGAACAGCGTGGCGTCTACCATCGAAACGCCCGAGGTCGCCGCAACGAGCTTGTGGGCAACACGGCGAACGGCGCCCTTAACAGGCATATCCGCCCACTCCGTTCCCAAAAACGTGGTGAGGTCCATGTTGACGCGAGCCGCCACGCGATGGAAGTCATCGGCATCCAAGCGCGCCAAGTCGAACACAATGAGGTCCAAAAACCAAGTTATCAGCTCGCCGGGACACAGGTCCAAAAGACCGTAGGCTGCCCAGTCCTCCAAG
The DNA here is from genome assembly GCA_900543015.1 of uncultured Collinsella sp. GTDB lineage: Bacteria > Actinomycetota > Coriobacteriia > Coriobacteriales > Coriobacteriaceae > Collinsella. Next base: position 8,963 of record UQPJ01000053.1, on the reverse strand, counting down.
ACCTCCTCGAGCATCCTCATGTGGGCGTCAAGTTTTTTGGCGCGAGCCTCGGCACTGTTGAACTCGTGCGTCGCCGATTCGCTCTCCATCACGTAGTGGTAGAACTTGTCCGGCATGACGACGGTCCTGCGGGCAAGCGCATAAGCCGCAAATTGGAAGACGACGTCCTCGCCCAAAGCCAAACCGGGGGCGAAGCGAATGCCTTCGCGATTGAGCAGCTCGCGCGAAAAAGCCGCACGGCAGGCATAGGGCTGCGCATTCGAATGGAACAGCAGTTGGGGATCACGGGCGCCGAAGGCACCAGCTTTGGGGCTCATGAGTTGCTGGACGCGTTTGGGGGCAGCATCGGCAGGTTCACAGACGCCGCCAAAGACGGCGACCTCGGCATCTGCAGACTCCATGGAATGCAGCACGCGCACGACCGTCTGGACATCGATGTAATCGTCGGCGTCCACAAAAAAGACGGTCTCGCCCTCGGCGGCATCGATACCGGCATTTCGAGCACACGAGACGCCCGCGTTTTCCTGATCAATCACCAGTACGCGATCGTCGGCCTGCGCGATCTGGCGCAACACGTTCAACGAATCATCAGTCGAACCGTCGTTGACGCAGACAACCTGAATCGAGCGCTCGGACTGAGCCAACAGCGAATCGAGGCATCGCTGAATGGAGCGCGCAGAGTTGTAAACGGGGACGACAATGGTCGCTTTGGGGGTCAAAGTCTCTCCCATGTCGACCTACCCCCTCAGCGATTCGATGAGGAAGGCAGCAACCACGCCTGGGCCTCCAACCGAGGCGTAATACTTAGCACGCCCCAAGGCACCATCCGTCGCAAAACTCGGATGCTCGTCAACCCAGCCCTCAGGATCTTTGAGGATGGCAGCGAGATTTGCGCGCTTCCACGGCTTGAGGTCGTCAAGCGAAAACTCCCCCGCGTCCAAGGCCGCTTGGAACTCCTTGGCCATCTGAACCAGGAACTCCTTATAGAACTTAGGCGCCAAGCGCACGTAGTTCCACATATACGAATCGTACTTAATGAGTTGGTTGAACTTGAGCATGCGCGCGACGTCATCACTTGCGTGGTCGCGGGCATAATCCTCTCGAATCCAACGCTCAATCTCGGCATACTCGGTATTGACGCAAAAGACCTTAGCCGAAGAATTGACCGAGGAATTCTCGTTGTCCTGGCGATACGACAACACGGCATCATGCAGGTAAATAGCCTTTTCGGCACACGCGATCACCTTAAAGGCAAATGACGTGTCCTGAAAGGATGCCCCCGGAGTCGGCAGGAACTTGATACCGTTGCGCTCAAGAAAATCACGACGGTACACGGCCGACCAAATCGACGGTTTTTGCTTAAAGAACTGCGTCGTATTGCTAGGATGCACCGGTTTGCCACAATCCCTTGCCTTAAACATCTCGTGCAGCGAACGGCGCTCCTCGGGCTTAGACCAGTAGAAATCAAAGTTCGCCTTCGCAAAGTCGGCATTATTGCTATCGGCGGCCGAGACAAGCTTTTCGAGTGCGTCGGGCGCCATAAAGTCATCGGACTCCAAGATGCCAACGTACTTGCCACGCGCCATCTCCAGACCGTGGTTCATCGAGTCGCCGTAGCCGCTGTTGGCCTTGTCGATCATCTTGACGCGCCCATCGCGCTCCATATACTCGCGGATAATCGCCGGCGAGTTGTCGGTCGACCCGTCGTTAATGCAGATGATCTCAATATCCTTGAGCGTCTGCGCCAGGGCGGAATCGAGACACTCGCGCAGGTAGCGCTGAACATTGTAAATGGGAATAAGCAGCGACAGAACAGGGCTGCCAGAGGCGTTAGTAGACAAATGTGCTCCTTAGGAAATACCTGTCGTTTCATGGTATCAAAGGGTCAGCGCGCCAGCGGACGTTTATATAATCTATGGAGCCTCTTGCGGGCAAAGTAGCCGCACGTCATGCGGCGGGCCCGTGGCAGGTTCCTGCGTTTTATTCAAAGCTTGCCGACAAGGTGCGGTGAGCCTTTACAATAGAACAGTCCCAAGGACGTATTCGATAGCTTCCGCGCAGCGCTCGCCCGCCGCGCGTGAAAGGATATATTGCCCCATGCCTTCAACCCTTCCCGCTCCCATCGATAAGCTCGCCATCGTTGTCGTTACGTACAAGCGCCAGGAACTCCTGGCCAACCTGTTCGACTCCATGACCGAGCTCACGGCAACGCCCTGGCGCATCGTGATTGTCGATAACGAGAATTCGCGCGAGACCGAGGCCATGTGCACCGCATTCAACGAGCGCCTGGCCAGCCTGTGGGGCATCGACACCGAGCAGCCCGACGCGCAGGGCGGCACCGACCGTGTCATCTACGCCCCGCAGCTCGAAAACGGCGGCGGTGCGGGCGGCTTCTCCGCTGGCACTAAATGCGCCTACGATCTGGGGGCCCAGTGGTTCTGGGTGATGGACGACGACGTGCTCGTCATCCCCGAAGGCATCGAGCGTCTTGCCAAGTGGACCGACCGCTACGATGTCATCCAGGGTTCGCGCCTGGACTTTGACGGCGGCGCTTTCTTTTGGCAGTACCAGCTCATCCTTTCGCTCGGCATCCCTAACCCCATCGCCAAGTGGGACTTGGGGCCCGAGGGCTACCGCACCATGAACCAACTGTGCTTTGAGGGCGGCATGTTCTCGCGCCGCGTGGTCGACAAGATTGGCCTGCCCGACGCGCGCTTCTTTATCTACGGCGACGATGCCTGCTACGGCTACGTGGCCAGCCAGCACTTCCCCGCCGCCGTGGTTGCCGACGTGGTGCTCAAGCGCGCCCGCGCCGTCTCTAACTGGGATATCGCCGGCAAGCGCCAGCTCAACTCCACGAGCGACACCAACCGCTACTACATCATGCGCAACCGCGGTTATCTGGCACGCTACATGCAGATCTACGGCGACTACCACCCCGTGCTGTTCCGTCTGGGCAATGCCGCGACCTTCTGCAAGGAGTTCATTCGTCTGGCAGCAGTCGACAAATGCTTTAAGACCGGTATTCCGGCGCTGCGCCGTGGCATGAAGGACGCACGCAAGATCGTTAAGGATCCCAACTGGAAGCCCATGCCGCCCCTGAAGGACGCCGAGTAGTAAAGGGCTTTCGCCCGCCGCTACAGTCGTTGACACACCACGGACACACGCTGACCGTCAAAACCAAAGCCCCAACGCATGCGCCCGACGGCGGGGCGCGGCACGCGGATATCATCGATGCCGTCGCGCTCTATGTCGAGCAGCGCCTGAACCGCTAACAGTTCCAGGCCCAGGGCATCGACGCCAGGGTCATACAACATGTTGATCGTAATGAGCGGTCGCTCATCGAGCATGCCGAGCGTGTCGGCCACGTCAAACACCCGACCGGTGGGAATCACCTGGATATCCCAGCGATCCGAGACGCCACTTCGCTTGGAGCTGGGATTGCAATAGCCGGACAGTCCAAAGCAAAGCCCCTGCAGCGCCAGATGATAGGCTGTCGGCATATCTGATTTGTCCACATCGATGCCCAGATCGCCGATAGCACAGCTCAAAGCTTGCTTTACAGCGTCCTCGTCTCCTCGACACAACCCGTCATGGAACGAGTCGATAACTCCAACGTCCTCAACGGCGCACTCAAACCATTCCAGAATTACAAGACGGAGCGCCTGACGCACTTCGTTGTTAGGCAGGCGCAGGGAACGAAGGCACGCGCCGTCCTCCGAATGCCCTGTCATGTCCGTCGTAAGAAATCCAGACAGATACAGCGCAGCCCAGATATCTTCGGGCTTGGCGGCATCGACCTCCTCGGCATGCACATGCACTGGCGCCTCAATAAACCCATGCGGCTCAACCAAATCGAACAATGCGGACAGGCGCATGAGATTCCAGTCACCGACGCATGCGCTCAGACGGTCGGCGTAACCATACAGATCCGCCCGAACGGGCGCGACGCAATCGCGCTGTGCGTAGTCCACCACGCGCTCCGGGCTCGAGCAATAAAAACCACCAAACAGATAGCCCTCGAGCCACTCACGCGCGTCATCCAGACAGCCGTTGCGACCGATGCAATCCAACAGCACTTGGACTTCGTCGTCCGAAAAACCGAACCATCGATCACACCAACTCGACAACGCTGTCGCCGACCGATAGGAAACCCCACGTTGGGACAACGCAAACTCGGCATGACCGGGGCGCTCGCCCATCAGACACGTCAATCGCAACGAGTCGCCGGCATCGGCAATGGTGTCGAACAACATTCGGCTGAGCGACTCTAGGGAATCCACGCTACCGTCGTCCTTAGCGTCCAAACGCTTTGGACATACCGCGTCGTAGTCGTCTATCAGAAGAACAACCTGCTCATCGAAAGCTGCCTGGAGCAGCTTGATAAGCACGCCAAGCGCCGCATCGATCTCCTTATCGCTGGCCACCCCACGCGCCGCCCTCTCGATAAGACGGACTTCACGTCTTGACAGATCAGGTGCGGCAAGCAGCGGCAGCAATCGGGCGCACTCGTTCGCGACAGCGCTGCGAATAGCCGCCGCAGCATCGGCGTCGCGCCCCGCAGCGGCAGCTGAAAAGTCGAGCGTGATGATCGGATAACACGCGTACTCATCACGATAGTGACCGCCGCCCGCCTGCCAAATCTGGGAGCCGACGAACGGGCTTCGATCCGGCCGTCGGTGATCAGGTCGTTCCAAATAGCATTTGAGCATCGATAGATTCATGCTCTTGCCAAAACCCTTGGGCCGACAGCAAACCGCAACAGGTGCTTCGCTGTCCAATATATCGGCAATAAACATAGTCTTATCGACGAGTAAACACCGATTGATTGCATCGGAAAAGTCGTGTACATCAACCGGCAGAGCTGCGTTATCCGCATAACTGAGCAACCGTGCGCCAAACGCATGAGCAACACCATAATTCGCCTGTTCAGACACCGTAAACTCTCCTTCTAACGCAGCACGATGCCCATTGTAGCGAGCGGGTAGAGCGCAACAATATCGACATGCAAACGTTTCGGGCAACGGTAGCAGCAGACCCCCGAGGGGGCATAACAAATCGTTGCACAACAAAAACGGGGCCCGATGCCGCCGCACCGGACCCCGTCCCAAACTCTTATAGAAAACGATCTAGAAGATTACTCCTCCGAGCCGTCCTCCCCAGAAGCCTTCTTCTGCTGATCGAGCTTATGCTTACCACTTACGATAGACGTAGCGCCCAGTGTGGCCAAGCTCGCGCTGGCAAGGCTCGCCATCACAATCAGATCGCCCGTCTTGGGCATGTTGCCGCCCGAGGACTTGGTAGTTGTAGTCGTCGTGGTCGTGGTGGTCACCGTTTTGGAGTCATTTTGCTCTTGGACCTGGTTGTCAGCACCGCTCTTGTCGTCGTCTTCGGACTGTTTCTTTTCGCCCTCGGCCTTGCTCTTGTCCTTCTCCTCAGATTCAGACTTCTTATCCTCGTCCTTCTTCTGTTCGGACTTGTCGCTCTTCTCCTCAGAGCTAGAACCCTTATCGGATTCGGTCTTCTCGGAAGCCTTGTCCTTGGAGTCGCCCTTTGCGGCTTCGATCTTTTCCGTGGAAACCTGATCAGAGTTGCCCTTGTTCTGGGTCGAGCCGTTATTGACGCCAGCCATCAGCGAAGAGCCCAGCGTAGAGCCAAGCTGCTCGGAGAAAGAAGGCTTCTTGTCCGGCGAAGCAACGGGAACGTCCGGCGCCTTATTCGAGTCATCCTTGGAAGCATCGGAACCAGGGGTTGCGTCAGAGCCGGAGCCGTTGTTAGAGCCGGTGCCAACGGACGAATCGCTCGAGCCGGTGGATGAGTTAGAGGTGCCAGCGCCGGTCGAACCAGAAGCGTCGCTGTCCGTATTACCGGCAGAGCTTGAAGACGAATCGCCCGCAGCAGAGCCGTTTGAATCGGAACCGTTCGAGGTAGAGCCGTTGTTGGTAGTGCCACCAGCAGAGCCATCACCGTCAGCACCGGTCGAGGGCGCATCCATCCTGTCATCGTTGGCATCGTCGCTCGAGTCGTCATTCGAATCAGGCGTCGGCGAGGGCGCCGGCGTAGGTTCGGGCTGCACGGGCGTCGCAGCGGCAGCGGCCTCGTCCTCGGCGATATAAACCAAGCAGTCCTTCAGCTCGTTGCGGTAGCGGTTCTTCCAGCCCTCATGATACTGGGGCTGGCTCGAAAACTTGGTGGCAACGTTATCGACCACGCTATTGGAGAGCGCCGTCACAAACTCGCGGTCGGACATATCGTTGGAGAGATTCGCCCAACGGAAGAAGTCCCTGCAGCCACCGGTGCCGCACATGTTGGTAATGCTCCACACCATGCCCTTAACGCAATCGGCACGGCCCGAAATATCAATACCTAGGCCGCTCTTGAGCCACGCCTCGGTCACCGCATAGTACGAGTTGTACGCATAGGCATCTTGCAGAGCCGAAAACTCAGCAGGGTCGGTGTTATAAGCGCCCTGGAAGGCCTCCTGCGCAATACGGCCCAGCTCAGTGAGCTGGGCGTTCTCGTACATGGCATTGCTCGTGTTAGAAATCTCGCTGCCGCGATCAATCGCATCCTTGAGCATGCTGTATTTCTCGGGATTGTAGTTGTAGACCTGCTTCATAAACGGAATGAGCGACCAACGACGGTCGAACTGGTAATAACCCAGCGCGTTATAGCCGTCGCCATACGAAAAGCCCTGGTTATAGTTGCCATGGCTCTCGTACTTGGTAAAGTACTTCATCTCGGGGGTCACGTTAACAAACGAAACGCCCTGGACCGACCTCAGCACGCCCGAGAAGGACTGCTGGGTGTAGAGACCCTTATCGATATCGGTGGCATCCGAGGCAACGCCCGGCGTGGGCTCCTCGGCAGCGGCGGGTGCCGGCACGGAAACGGCGCCAAACGAAAGCGCCAGCGTCAGGCCCGCAACAATAGCAGAATGCTTGCGCTGCATAAGATCCTCCCTGCATTGGTGTAGTTAAAGTGCAGTTTGCAAAGATAAGAGTAAGTATTGCAGCTCGCCCGTTGTTGCACAACAACCCCTCGGTAAACGGCAACAACCCTCCGCGAAATCTTAAGGAATTAAACAAACTGGTCGTCGGGCACCAGAAGAAGATCGCCGTAGCGCCCCATCAGCCCGTCTCTCAACTGACAGAAAGCGGGGATATAGACGTTCAAGATACGCTGAATCAAATCTTGAGCGAGCTTGTTGTCATAGATATGAACGTTCGTATTGCGATCCCTGAGCATATCTAGCCATGCCGCCTCATCAATAAAATCGTAGAATCGGTAGGCTTCCTTCAAGATGGCACGAGGAGACCCCGATGCAGCAAGCGTGGCGCCCTCATACTCGAGCAGACGTTTAAGGAGCTTCCAGCTCAGTTCAAACTGAAGGTTGAACTTATTAATCAATCCACTCTGAACAAAATCATTGCTAAGATCCTGATTGGGTGCATCCTCAAGATTCGCCAAGGCGCTGGCAAAGTTCTCATATTTTTTCATACAGAATCACACCATCCCTGGCAATTTCATCGAGCAATTGCTGCGATAAGGACTCATCCAGATTGACGACGTCTATATCTAAAAGAGTATCAAGACGCTCCTCTATCAGATATGAGAAACGGTCGAAATCCCGGCAACCTGCTACAGCAATATCAATATCGCTCTTAGGCAAGTTGTCACCTCGAGCGCGGGAACCAAACAGCACAACCTTCTCGGCGTCACATTCCCGAGCAAAAACCTCGATTTGCTTGTACACCTTGTCGAGAGATGCCATTTGAAGTCCTACAGCTTAATGTCGAAGTTGATCTCGGGGACGGCAGCAAGGTCAGCCAACGACACGCCGTCGACGTACTTTTCGATCACGTCGTCCAGACCGCGCCAGAATTTGACGGTCGAGCAGAGATCGCTGCGGGCGCAGCTGTTGTCGATACCATCGCACGCCACCGGAGCCGTGCTGCCCTCGACGGCGCGCAGGATGTCGCCAGCACGCACCTCGGCCGGGTCCTTGGCCATCATGTAGCCGCCACCCTTGCCGCGCACGCTCTTAAGCAGGCCTGCCTTCATAAGCGGACGCACCAGCTGTTCCAGATACTTTTGCGAGATACGCTCGCGGTCGGCGACCTCGCGCAGGGCAATCTTGCCCTCGGCGTCGCCCAGCGCCGCGATATAGATCATCAGCCGGAGGGCATAGCGGCCCTTGGAAGAAATGAGCATACCTACCCTCCCATTGCATCTGGGACAACATAACCAAGTTTGTTTGTCCCAAATCTTAAGTAAGTGGGACAAACACAACAGGTTATTTTGTCCCAGAATTTGAAAAGTCGAGTGGATTAGTCGGGTTTTCCCTTGACTAACGCCGAACCCATAGTAACTTTATTCCGAGAAGATTCCTAGGGTTTAGCACACCTATGAGTACACCATATACAGAGAGGGACAGCATGAGCGCAAATCCGCTGCTTTCCATCGAAGGTCTGACTGCCTCCGTGGACGAGAAGACCATCCTCCACAACGTCAACCTGCAAGTCGCCGCCGGCGAGACCCACGTGCTGATGGGCCCCAACGGCGCGGGTAAGTCCACCCTTGGTCACCTGGTCATGGGCGACCCCGTCTACACCGTCAACGACGGCCGCATCATCTTTGACGGCCAGGACATCACCGAGCTCACCACCGACAAGCGCTCGCGTGCCGGCCTGTTCCTGAGCTTTCAGGCCCCGGTCGAGATCCCGGGCGTGCCGCTGTCGAGCTTTTTGCGCGCCAGCATCGCCGGCCGCCCCGGTCTGGAGATGAAGGGCAAGGAGTTCCGCCGCCGCGTCAAGGAGCTCGCGGCCGAGCTCAACATGGATACCGCCTATCTCAACCGCGAGCTGGGCGTGGGCTTCTCGGGCGGCGAGAAGAAGAAGGCGGAAATTTTACAGCTGCTCATGCTGAAGCCGAGCCTTGCGATTCTCGACGAGACGGATTCC
>UQPJ01000052.1:0-17120 GCA_900543015.1 uncultured Collinsella sp. | reverse complement strand
TCAATCGTAGCCCGAGACGGTCCCGGGCTGACAATTTCGACTGTAATGGACGTTCCTTATGTGCTGGCACTTGGGGAAACTCCTTGCGCCAGCGGACGCGGTTTGCTTGCTGGTATTGCCAGATTGTTGGGCGTTCTCCAAGCCCTGTGGGCAAAAAATGCCAAATATGAGTACTGTTGCTGCTGTAGTGCCATATTGCTCCCACAAAATAATGGACATAAAAGTAAATATGTTCATTAACGCTAGTACATATAAGCCTGATACAGAGCTGATTGAGCAATGTGGAGGTGCATACAAGCTACAAGAGCGGTGTTTTGGGTCGTTTTGGATGTTACTAAAAAAGTAACAGTACTCATATTTGCCATTTTTTGCCCACGGGCTCTGGAAGGGGCTATCAAATAGGTTTCAGGGGAGTCGGTTCGAGGCCACAGAACGAAAAACGGGGCACAGGATGAACCTGCGCCCCCGTTTTTTGGGTATTGCGGTTGTTTGCCGCCGGTTTTACGCCGCTTCGTCGAACTGCGAGTTGTACAGGTCGGCGTAGAAGCCGCCTTGGGCGAGCAGCTCGTCGTGCGTGCCCTTCTCGACGATGTCGCCGTCGCGAATCACCAAGATCACGTCGGCGTTGCGGATCGTGGACAGGCGATGCGCGATGACAAAGCTCGTGCGGCCCTGCATCAGCGCATCCATGGCGCGCTGAATGAGCTCCTCGGTGCGGGTGTCCACGTTGGAAGTCGCCTCGTCTAGAATCAGCGCCGGGCGGTCGGCCAAAATGGCGCGGGCGATGGTCACGAGCTGGCGCTGACCCTGCGACAGGTTAGTGCCCTCCTCGTTGATCATAAAATCGTACCCGCCGGCGAGCGTATGGATAAAGTGGTCGCAGCGTGCGGCGCGTGCGGCGGCCTCGACCTCGGCGTCGGTCGCATCGGGGCGTCCGTAGCGGATGTTCTCGCGGATGGTGCCGTTAAACAGCCAGGTGTCCTGCAGCACCATGGCAAACTCGCCGCGCAGCGCCGCGCGGTCCCAGTCGCGCACGTCGACGCCTTCGACGCGCAGCGAACCGCCGTCCACGTCGTAAAAGCGCTGCAGCAGCTTAATGAGCGTGGTCTTGCCGGCGCCGGTGGGGCCGACGATGGCAATGGTTTGGCCGGGCTGCGCCTCGCAGCTAAAGTCGTGGATGATGGTCTTGTCGGGCGTGTAGCCAAACTTGACATGGTCGAACTCCACGTGGCCGGGGCGCTTCTCGGGAATCTGCGCGTCGGCCTTCTGCTCCTCCTCGGGCGCGGCGAGGAACTCAAAGACGCGCTCGGTGGCAGCGGCCATCGACTGCATCGTGTTGCTCACGTTGCCCAGCTGCTGCACCGGCTGCGTAAAGTTGCGCACGTACTGGATAAAGCTCTGGATGTCGCCGGGCGTGGCATTGCCGGTCAGCGCGAGCTGTGCGCCCACCACGACAACGCCCACGTAGCCCATGTTGCCCACCAAGCTCATAAGCGGCATCATCAGGCCCGACAGGAACTGCGAGCGCCAGCCGCTAATAAAGAGGCGGCCGTTTTGACGGTCGAACTCCTCGATCGAGGCCTCGGCACGGTCGAACACCTGAATGACGTTCTGACCGGCAAAGTCCTCCTCGATGATGCCGTTGACGGTGCCTAGGACCTGCTGTTGCTCTCGGAAGTACGGCTGCGAGAAGTGGATCATTACGGTCAGGATAATCGCGGCGGCCGGCAGTGTGAGCACGGTGACGCCGGTGAGCGGCAGACTGATCGAAAGCATCATGACGAGCACGCCGATAATCTGCGTCACCGACGTGATGAGCTGCGTCACGCTCTGGTTGAGTGACTGGCCGAGCGTATCGACGTCGTTGGTGATGCGGCTGAGCACGTCGCCCTTGCTGTGTCCGTTAAAGTAGCTCATCGGTACGACGGCAATCTTGGCGGCAATCTCCTTGCGCATGCGATAGCAGATCTTTTGTGTGACGCCGGTCATGAGCCAGCCTTGGATCAGGCTGCAGGCAGAGCTCGCCAGGTACAGGCAGAGCAAAAGGCCGAGCGTCTTGGCAATCCAGCCAAAGTCGACATCGCCGGTGCCGTTGACCTTGGCAACCAAGCCCTCGAACAGCTTAGTCGTAACCTGGCCGAGCACCTTGGGTCCCACAATGTTAAAGATGACCGAGCACACGGCAAAGGCGACGGCGGCAAACACGGCAACCTTGTGTTGACCGATATAGCCGAGCAACTGCCTCATGGTACCCTTAAAGTCCTTGGCCTTTTCGCCGCGGCCCATGCCACCCATGCGGCCCATGGGACCGCGCCGGCGGGTGGGCTTGGGAATCTGAGTCTTGGTCTTGTCTGCCATTAGCGCTCGCCTCCTTCCATGACGGCTTCAATTTCTTCTTGGGTGAGCCCCAGCTCCTCGGCGGAAAGCTGCGACTGTGCGATCTCCAGGTACGCTGGGCAGCTGTGCAGCAGCTCCTCGTGCGTACCGGTGCCCACCACGTGGCCGTCGTCGAGCACGATGATCTGGTCGGCGTGCATGATGGTCGCGATGCGCTGGGCCACGACCACGAGCGCGGCGTCGGTAACGTTTTTGGCAAGCTCCTCGCGCAGGCGCGCGTCTGTTTTGTAGTCGAGGGCGCTAAACGAGTCATCGAACACCACGACCTCGGGCTTTTTGGCCAGGGCGCGGGCGATGGCCAGACGCTGGCGCTGGCCGCCCGAGACATTGGATCCGCCCTGGCTGATGGGGGAGTCGTAGCCGCCCTCGCGCTCGGCGATAAAGTCCTCGGCTTGGGCGATGCGCGCGGCCCGGTGCATGTCCTCGTCGCTCACCATGTTGCCGGCAAACTTGAGGTTGCTCTCAACGGTGCCCGAGAACAGACGACCCTGCTGCGGGATGTAACCAATGCGGCGGCGCAGCTCGGAAAGGGTCATGTCGCGCACGTCGATGCCGTCGAGCGAAATGCTGCCGCCCGTGACGTCGTACAGGCGCGGAATCAGCTGCACGAGCGTGGACTTGCCCGAGCCCGTGGAGCCAATGATGCCGAGCATCTGACCGGCGTGCGTGGTGAAGTTCACGCCGCTGATGACATCGGCGCGGGCGTCGGGGTATTGGAAGCTCACGTCGCGGAAGCACAGCTCGCCGTGCGGCGCGCTGGCCGCGGGCAGTTTGGGCGAGGCGGGGTCGTTGATGCTCGTGGGGCAAGTGATGACCTCTTCCACGCGCTCGGCTGCGACCTCGGCACGGGGCAGGATAACCGAAACCATGGTGAGGATCATAAACGCCATGACGATCTGCATGGTATAGGAGATAAACGCCATCATGTTGCCGACCTGCATCACGCCGTCGGACACACCCTGCGCGCCAAACCAGACGATAAGCACGGTGATGCAGTTCATGACGAGCATCATGAGCGGCATCATAAAGCTCATAGCTCGGTTGGTGTAGAGCTGTGTGGTCATCAGGTCGAGCGATGCCTTGTCAAAACGCTCGAGCTCATGCTCCTCGCGGTTGAACGAGCGGATGGGCATAAGGCCGTCGAGCAGCTCGCGGGCGGTGAGGTTCACGCGGTCCACAAAGCTCTGCATCTTTTTGAACTTGGGCATGGTAAGGCCCATGAGCACGCCGACGACGGCCGAGACCGCGATGATGGCCACGGCGATGGTCCACTCCAGGCCGGTGTGGTTGGCCAGGACGCGCATGACCGCGACGATACCCATGACAGGCGCCATGAGGCACATGCGAATGAACAGAGTCGCTGCCATCTGGATCTGCTGAATGTCGTTGGTGCAGCGGGTGATGAGCGAGGCCTGGCTAAACTTGCCCACCTCGGCCGGCGAGAAGTGCATGACCTTGTTGAAGGTCTCGCGGCGCAGGTCGCGGGCGATGGAGCAGGCGGTGCGCGACGCCACAGCGCCGGTCAGGATGGTGGCGACCAGCGAGATCAGGCACAGGCCAAACATCGTGGTCGCCATGCGGCTCAGGTAGGCGTTCTGCACGTCGGCGGGGTCGATGCCCTGCGCCTTGTACTCGTCCTGCACGTAGGTCACGGCGCGCTGCGTGACGATAGAGCCCGACATGGAGCCCATTTTGTCCGCCATTTCGTTGGCGCCTTCGACGAGCTTGCCCTGGTCGATCAAGCCACCTTCAACGCCCAGACGCAGGCTCTTCATGGTGATCTTGCCGCCGTCGGCATCAATCTGCTTTTGCATGTTCTGTGCCGCTGCGGCCTTCTGCTGCATCTCGGCGAGCTGCTCGGGCGTCATCGCCGCCATCTGCTCGGGGGTGGGCATGTCCTGGGCGGCGCTGTTGTCTTTTTCGCTGGACGTGCCCATCATGTCGCCCATGGAGCTGGCGTCGATGCCCTGGTTGAGCGAAAGGACGACGGTCTCGGGCAGGCTCATGATGTCGGCAATCTTGCCGCCGTCGGCGCGCTCCTCCTCGGTGCCCTTGTACGTTCGAATGCCGTTGTTGTCCGCCTTGCTAAACACGGCATCCACAGCTTTGGCGTCCTTGGCGCCCATAAAGAGCTTGAGGTCATCGAGCGATTCGGCGCGAATGGTGTCGGGCACGGGTGAGGCGATGCCGCCTTGCTGCACGCCCACATCGACGATGTCACTCATATACGTAGGCAGCGCTAGGTCGGCATTGCAACTGATTACGATAAGTACGATAGCCGTGAGCAGCGCCAGGACATGTTTTTTAAAGAGCTTGAGAATCCTCACTCGGCATCTCTCCTTTCTTGGTTGCGGTCGATAATTTCGTTGGCACGCCTTAGAAGGCGCACCATCTCTTGGGTATCCGTTTCGCCGAGCTGCTCGAGAAAGGCCGCGGTGCGGTCCTCGAATTCCCGACGTTTGATTTCGAGGTCTTGTCGGCCTTTGTCGGTCACCGTGACGTGTACGCGACGACGGTCGGTTTTTGAGTGCTCGCGCTCGACCCAGCCCTTGCCCTCGAGGGCGCGCAGGATGTTGGCGATGCGGGCGCTCGAGACCCAAGCGCGATCGGCGAGTTCGCTCGGCGTAAGCGAACCGCCGGCGAGCATGAGGGCGCGCATGACGGCCATCTCGCCGCCGAGAGCTTTGTCCGCAAAGCGCGAAATGCGCTGATGCATGCTGCCAAACTCAGTTAAGAGCTGACGCCCAAGCTCATGGAAATCGGTATCTTCCACCGAAAACCCCTAACACTAGAAACTATTTTCGGTGAAAGATGATACCCTTGCACGCGTACCCTATGCGGTAAATTTTGGGACATGTCCCAAAAAACTACTTGGCCGCTAGGCAATATAAAGAGCGCATAAAGACTTAAAATCATTCAATTGCTGAAGCGTTTCAAAGAACTATTATGCACGCGGTTAGGCGAGGGGTTGTCACCACCATGACGACTGGGACTCATATAATCGCCACGTGCGATGCTCCAACTTCCCGCAAGGAGACACCTGAATCAAGGGGGTTGGAGTCATGGCATTTGACTTCACGGGTAAAACCGCGATCGTTACCGGTGGCACTCAGGGCATTGGCCTCGAGATCGCCAAGGGCATCGTCGCGGGCGGCGGACATGTCGCGCTCATCGCAAGGAACGCTGCTAAGGGCGAGGCCGCGGTGGCCGAGCTTGGCGAGGGCAACAAGTTCTATCAGCTCGATGTCGCCGATGCACCCAAGGCGCGCGAGACCGTCGAGCAGATTTTTACGGACCTGCCGCAAACCAATATCCTGATCAACTGCGCTGGCGTCATCAGCACCAAGAAGTTCGACGAGATCGATGACACCGAGTGGCGTCGCACCATCGACATCAACCTCAACGGTACCTTCACTATGATGAACGCCGTGTACCCGCACTTTAAGGCGGCCCATGCCGGCACTATCGTCAACGTGAGCTCTGTTGCTGGCAAGATCGGTGGTGGCCTGCTCGGCACCGCTGCCTACGCCAGCTCCAAGGCCGGTGTTAACGGTCTAACCAAGGCAGTCGCCAAGGAAGGCGGCAAGTTTGGCGTCCGCTGCAACGCCGTGTGCCCGTCGCTCACGTTGACCGATATGACCTCGATTCTCTCTGACGAGAACTCTCAGCGCATCATCAACGGTATCCCCCTGGGCCGCGCCGCCCAGGCCAGCGAGCCTGCGCAGATGGTGCTGTTCTTCGCTTCCGACCTCGCCAGCTTCGTGAACGGCGAGATCGGCGACTGCGACGGCGGCATCGTCCTGGACGGGTAATACCCCACGACGATTATTCGGCGACGGCTCCTGCGACTCGGGACCGTCGCCTTCTTTCTGACATAGGCGCGTGCGGCTACGATTCGCATGCATCCAAAGGAGATATATATGAGTGAATCGACTGCGGTGGAGGCGCCGGCAGTAAAAGAGCCGTTCTTTAAGATGTCCTCCATCCCGGGCGCCAATATCCTGGTGCCGCTTTTTTTGGGTTGCCTGCTCAACACGCTGTTCCCCGACCTGTTTAAAACGCTCGGTAGCTTTACGCTTGGCATGACCCAGCAGGGCGCAGGCCCGCTTGTGGGCGCTTTCCTGCTGATCGTTGGCACGACGATTTCGTTTAAGAGTGCTCCTGCTGCCGCTGCCCGCGGTGCCATTATCATCGCCGTTAAGCAGATCGTGGTCGTTGCCGTGTCGCTGCTCATCCTTTATGTGTTCAACGACAACCTGTTTGGCATCTCGGCCATGGTGATGCTGGCTGCTTGCACGGGTGCCAACAACGCTATGTACGCTGGACTGATGGGCACCATGGGCAACGAGGCCGAGCGTGGCGCCGTCGCCATCACCACGCTGGTTGTCGGCCCTCCGGTCACGATGATCGTGCTCGGCGCCGCCGGCCAGGCTCCGATCGGCTGGTCGCTCGTGGGCGCCATCCTGCCGATCGTCGTCGGCATTATTCTGGGTAACCTCTTCCCGAGCTTTAAGAAGATGATGGCACCGGCACTTTCCGCCATCATCGTGCTCGTCTTCTTTGCCATGGGCTCGACCATGACTTTTGGTCAGCTTATCAACGGCGGTCTTCCCGGCATCCTGCTCGGCGTGATCTGCTCGGTGGTCTTCGCTATCCCCGTTGTTGCGGTCGATAAGCTTACCGGTGGCACCGGTGTCGCAGGTGCGGCAATCTCCAGCTGCGCTGGCGCCAACGTGGCAACGCCTGCCGCTATGGCAAGCGTCAACGAGGCCATGTACGGCGGCGCGGTGCTCGCGACGGCTACGGCTCAGGTTGCAGCCTGTGCTATCGTGACGGCCATTTTGACCCCGCTGGTCACCAGCTGGTGCTACAAGCATTTTGAGGGCCAGGGCAACAGCAAGGCAACGACCGACAAGGCCGCCGCAGCCGCCTAATGCCAAGAGGCAATCAAAGCTAAAAAAACTAGCCACGCCGCAGGGCGGCCACGGGGAAAATCCCGTGGCCGCCCTGCGGTTTCTGAAGGGTCTCTAGGACACTTTATCCTGCTAAAGCTGGCATAACAGCTAGAGTGATGGACGCATAAAGGCAAGGGGAAATATCAAGCAATTCGGTGAACGGTAGCTGATGGCGGGCGCGTTTCCTGCGGATTTGTTGAAAACGCTCTGATGACACAAAAAAAGGAACATATAACAGCCCTGATGAAGGGGGTGGCTATGTTATCCTTCACTAACGGGTGAAATCTTGGGTTTAGGGTTGCAAGACCAAGGTGAATAAACGTTTTTCCCTGCGCTAACGCGCGACGGAAGGCGAATGAAGCCGGTCATGCAGGTCTAACATTCAAGAATTCAATAAGCAGCGGTGTGAGAGTGCGCCGCATTACACGTAACTAGGAGCGTGGTTACACAATGCAGGAGGCATGGGAAGGCTTCAAGGAAGGCATCTGGACGGGAGAGGTTGACGTCCGAGACTTCATCCAGAAGAACTACACCCCCTACGAGGGCGACGAGTCGTTCCTCGCCGGCCCGACCGAGCGTACCAAGGAGCTGTGGGGCGAGGTTCTCGACCTGCTGCTCAAGGAGCGCGAGCAGGGCGGCGTCCTCGATATGGACACCAAGACCGTCACGGGTATCGTGAGCCACCCCGCTGGCTACATCGATAACGCCCATCGCGACAAGGAGACCATCGTCGGCCTCCAGACCGACAAGCCGCTCAAGCGCGCGCTGCACGTCAACGGCGGTATCCGCATCGCTTGCCAGGCTGCCAGCCAGCACGGCTACAAGATCGACGAGAACGTTGTCGAGCGCTACACCTTCGAGCGCAAGACCCACAACGCCGGCGTCTTCGATGTCTACACCCCCGAGATGCGCGCCTGCCGTTCGGCCCACATCATCACCGGTCTGCCCGATGGCTATGGCCGCGGCCGCATCATCGGCGACTACCGTCGTGTCGCCCTGTACGGTGTCGACTACCTGATCAAGGACAAGGAGGCCCAGAAGGCTTCCACCCCGACGGTCATGACCGCCGACAACATCCGCGATCGTGAGGAGCTGCAGGAGCAGATCCGCGCCCTCGGCGAGCTCAAGATGATGGCTGAGACCTATGGTTTCGACATTTCCAACCCTGCTACCAACACGCAGGAGGCCATCCAGTGGATGTACTTCGCCTACCTCGCTTCCGTCAAGGAGCAGAACGGCGCCGCTATGTCCATCGGCCGTACCTCTACGTTCATCGACATTTACGCTGAGCGCGACCTTGCCAACGGTACCTTCACCGAGGAGCAGATCCAGGAGTTCGTGGATCACTTCATCATGAAGCTCCGCATGGTCAAGTTTGCCCGTACCCCCGAGTACCAGGCCCTGTTCACCGGCGATCCGCAGTGGGTCACCGAGTCCATCGGCGGCATGGGCGTCGACGGCCGTACGCTCGTTACCAAGATGAGCTACCGCTACCTGCACACGCTCGAGAACATGGGCACCAGCCCCGAGCCCAACATGACCGTTCTGTGGTCGACCCGTCTGCCCGAGAACTTCAAGAAGTTCTGCGCCAAGACTTCTGTCGCCAGCTCCTCGATCCAGTACGAGAACGACGACCTCATGCGCGTTTACCACGGCGACGACTACGGCATCGCCTGCTGCGTGTCCTCCATGCGCATCGGCAAGGAGATGCAGTTCTTCGGCGCCCGCGCCAACCTGGCCAAGTGCCTGCTGTACGCACTCAACGGCGGTGTTGACGAGGTCTCCAAGAAGCAGGTCGGCCCCAAGTACCGCGCCGTCGAGGGCGATACGCTCGATTACGACGACGTTGTGGCAAAGTACAACGACATGATGAAGTGGCTCGCTGGCGTGTACGTCAACTCGCTGAACATCATTCACTACATGCACGACAAGTATTGCTACGAGCGCATCCAGATGGCTCTGCACGACAAGCACGTGCATCGCTGGTTCGCTACGGGCATCGCTGGCCTTTCCGTCGTGGCTGACTCCCTGTCCGCCATCAAGTACGCCAAGGTCCACCCCGTCCGTGACGAGAACGGCATCATCGTCGACTTCGAGACCGAGGGCGAGTTCCCCAAGTACGGTAACGACGACGACCGCGTCGACCAGATCGCTCACGACGTTGTGCACCAGTTCATGGAGTACATCCGCATGAACGACACCTACCGCAACTCCGTGCCCACGACCTCGGTTCTGACCATTACCTCCAACGTCGTGTACGGTAAGAAGACCGGCTCCACGCCCGACGGCCGCAAGGCTGGCCAGCCGTTCGCCCCGGGTGCTAACCCCATGCACAAGCGCGATAGCCACGGCGCCATCGCTTCACTGTCTTCGGTTTCCAAGCTCCCGTTCCGCGATGCTCAGGACGGCATCTCCAACACCTTCTCCATCATCCCGGGTGCGCTCGGCAAGGAGGACCAGGTGTTCTTTGGCGATATCGACCTTGATCAGCTGGGCGAGTAACTATTGTTAGTGCTATACTAACAATAACGATTACTGATTAGTGCGCCGGTTTCGGCCGGCGCCTATCAATCGAAGGAGACACATTATGAAGGTTTCTGAAGTTTCCGAGACTCAGGCCGATAACCTGGTCCACATGCTCGACGCTTACGCCGAGAAGGGTGGCCACCACCTGAACATCAACGTCTTCAACCGTGAGACGCTGCTCGACGCTCAGGCTCACCCCGAGAAGTATCCGCAGCTGACCATCCGCGTTTCCGGCTATGCCGTGAACTTCCACACGCTCACCAAGGAGCAGCAGGACGAGGTCATTTCGCGTACCTTCCACGACAAGTTCTAAAGGGGTTTAACTCCCGCAGGATCGCTGGGGCTGTTTGGGCTACCTCCCAAAACGTCCTCGGACATGCAAGAAGCCCTCGCTGCGCACTTCGTGCGGCGAGGGCTTCTTGCGTCCTGCGGAATATTTTGGGAGGTAGCCCAAACAGCCCCGGCGGGGTCCTGTGTAGTCACCCTTTAGGCGGAACTCTCCTAATTATTTGGATGAGTCGTTTACTTACTTGTACTGTTACCGTCTTCCCACTGTTGTTGGGGTATGCTTTGTTCGTATGTAAACGTATGACATGTTGATGAGGGGAGGGTGCTATGGCTCGCGAGGGTGCTCGTTCTAAGGATTCTGCTAAGCCTGGCATCAAGGAAGTTGCAGCGGTGGCGGGGGTTTCGCCTACTACGGTATCTCGCGTGCTTAATAATCGCGGCTATATTAGCCAAGAGACCCGCGATAAGGTCCATGCCGCGATGGAGCGTATCAACTATACGCCCAACGATATCGCCCGTGCCATGCTCAACGGTCGCCTGAATCTAATCGGTATGATCGTTCCCTATGTCAGCAGCCCGTTTCATGCACAAGCGGTCCAAGCCGTTGAGCGTACCCTGGCCGAAAACGGTTTTAAGATGTTGCTGTGCAATAGCGCCAATCGACCTGATCTTGAGCGTTCTTATATCGATATGCTTCGGCGCAATATGGTTGATGGCGTCATCGTCAACTCGCTTAATATCGGTGCCGAGGCGTATGCCGAGATGGGCTTGAGTCTGGTTGGTATCGACTGCGACCTTGGCGAGGCCTCTGTTCAGATTGCGAGCGACAGCTATAGCATCGGCGAACTTGCCACGCGTCGCCTGATCGATGACGGGTGTTCGCGCATCTTGTGCCTGCGCAACAATAGCCGCATGCGTATGCCTGCCAATAAGCGTACCGATGCCTACCACGATGTTGTGGAGCAGGCCGGTTTGCCCGCGCTTGTCCGTGAGGTCGAGTTCGTTAAGTCCGACGACGAAAAGAGCGCGGTCGTTGCGAAGATCCTCGATGAGAACCCCGATATTGACGGCATCTTTGCGGGAGACGACACGATGGCGGCCATCTGTCTCAACGTGATGAAGCAACGCGGCTTGAGCGCTCCGGACGATATTAAGGTCGTGGGCGCGGATGGTGCCCGCCGCACCATGACGTTTATGCCTGACTTAACAACCGTACGCCAAGATATCGATCGCATCGGAGAGCTCGCGGCGCAATCCATCATCGCTCTTATTAACGGCGATAAGCCCGAATCGAATATCAAACTCCCCGTTGAACTCATTGAGGGCAAAACCGCGTAGTTCATCCCGTGCCAAAAGAATTCCTCAAACGCCTCTGATGACCGTTCGCCGGCATATGTCAACCGTTTGCCGACGACTGGAACTGCGAAAAGACGTATTGGTGTGAAAACGTTTGACATATGAAAACGATTGACATATCTTGCAGTTGTACCGAGTTAGTATCTTGCGGGAAAGGAAGTCTCGGATGCACAAGGTGTATTACCAGCCTGAGGGAATTTGGGTAGGCGACATCATGCCGTACGGCGAGGACGGCACGTTCTATCTCTATCACCAGCGTGACACGCGTAACCCCGGACCTTTCGGAGAGCCGTTTGGCTGGGCGCTCGCTACGACCAAGGACTTCGTCAATTACAAAGACTTTGGCGAGAGCCTTGAGCGTGGCGGCGACGAGGAAGTCGACCAGTATGTTTATGCCGGCACGGTGTTTAAGGTGGGCGACAAGTACCATGCGCTCTACACTGGTTGCAATCGCGATAAGGTCCGCGCACGTTTGATGAAGCAGGTTCTTCTTCACGCAACGAGTGACGACGCCGTCAAGTGGGAGAAGAACATCGCCGAGACGCTGCTTCCGCCCCAGGAGGGTTACGATGACCGCAACTGGCGCGATCCCTTTGTGCTTTGGGATGAGGAGAACGAAGAGTACATGCTCATCCTCGGCACGCGTGTGGGCGAGGACAAGCGTCTGATGACCGGTCGTCTGGTCAAGTTCACCTCCAAGGACCTGGATACCTGGGAGTTCCAGGGCGACTGGTGGAATCCGGGCCTGTACACCATGTTTGAGATGCCTGATCTCTTCAAGATGGGCGACTGGTGGTATCTGGTGTTCTCTGAGTACAGCGATGGCAACAAGACCCGTTACCGCATGTCTCGCTCTATCAACGGTCCCTGGATTACTCCTGCGGACGATTCCTTCGATGGCCGCGCGTACTATGCCGCACGTACCGCATTTGATGGCGAGCGCCGCGTTCTCTTTGGTTGGGTTCCTACGCGTGACGAGGGCGGCGACCCCAGCTCTTACCTGTGGGGTGGCACCTTTATGCCCCTCGAGATCGTTCAGCGTGCCGACGGAACGCTTGGCACCAAACTCCCCGACAGCATGCTTGGCGCCTTTGGCGAGGCTAAGGCAGTCGAGGCCTTTGAGCTTTCCTGCGAGTCGGGCAAGGTCGAGCAGGTGCTCGCTGCGGATGCCGGTTCCACCTATATGCTCGACGCCGACATCGAGCTCGCCGGTGACGCTGCCGGCTTCTCGGTGAAGCTCGCCGAGGACGCCGAGTCTGGTCTTGCCTATGAGTTCCGCGCCAACCTGCGTGAGGGCAAGCTCGAGTTTACGGCGGCCCCCCAGTATCCGTGGTTCCAGGTCAACAACATGGGCCTCGAGCGTCCGTTGTTCTTTAAGGGCGAGGGCACTCATCATGTGCGCCTGGTCGTTGACGACGATATCGCGACCATCTTTGTCGATGATGTTGCGCTTAACGCTCGCTTCTGCAATAAGCAGGGCCAGGGTGTGGCGCTGACGGTCACCGACGGTACGGTCAAGTGCGCAAATGCAACGATCGCATCTCTGTAATGGCCACAAAACGTCTTATGATTTCGTAAGGGAATGGAGAGGAACATGGACTACAAAGTAGTGTCTCAGCAAGTCGTCGATAACGTCGGCGGTCTGGATAACATCGAGGGTGCCACGCATTGCGTTACGCGTCTGCGTCTGGTGCTCAAGGATACGAGCAAGTACAACAAGGCCGAGCTCGAGAACATCGATGGCGTCAAGGGCGTGCTGTACAACAGCGGCCAGCTCATGATCATCTTCGGTACCGGTACCGTAAACAAGGTCTATGATGAGTTTATGGCTCTGACGGGCGTTAAGGAGATCAGTGCTTCCGAGGTCAAGGGCGCCGAGGCGGACAAGAAGGGCAAGTTCTTCTCGGTCCTCAAGGTATTCTCGGACATCTTTATCCCCATCATTCCCGCTTTCGTCGGCGCTGCTATCATCATCGGCCTTAAGTCGCTGATCGTTGCCAACGGCCTCTTTGGCATGGAGGGCAGCCTTGCCGACCACAGCGAGTTCCTCAAGAACCTCGCAAGCTTCTTTGCCATTATCGCTACCACCTTCGATTACCTGCCTGTCCTGGTGATGTACAGCGCGGTCAAGCGTTTTGGCGGCAACCCGATCCTAGGTATCCTCGTCGGCATCGTCATGGTTCATCCGAGCCTTATGAACCGCAACGCGTTCGTTATGGACCCGACGGGTGCTGAGTATTGGAACTTTGGTCCGCTCTCCATTCCCATGGTTGCTTTCCAGGGCGGCGTGTTCCCCGCAATCCTGACCGCCTGGTTCATGGCCAAGGTCGAGAAGATTGCCCAGAAGTACATCCCCGAGGTCGTCTCGTTCGTCTTTGTCCCGACCGTTACCCTGATTCTTGCCAACGTCGCCCTGTTCACCGTGTTCGGCCCGCTCGGCAACCTGATTGGCGACGTCCTTGCCGGCGTAATCGATGTCCTGTACAACAGGATGGGCGTCTTTGGTGCCTTCGTCTTTGCCGCGTTCCTGCAGCCGCTCGTCGTTACCGGTACGCACCAGTTCATTCAGGGTATCGAGGCTAATCTCGTTGCCACGACCGGCTTCAACTACATCCAGGCCATCTGGTCCGTTTCCATCATCGCCCAGGGCGGCGGCGCCATCGGCATGTATCTCATTCACAAGAAGCATTCCAAAGAGCGCAACATCTGCATGTCGTCCTTTATCCCGACGCTGGTCGGAATCTCCGAGCCCGCTATCTTTGCTGCAAACATGCGCTACTCGATCATTCCGTTCATCTGCGCTTGCATCGGTGCAGGCTGCGGCGGTGCCTTCGTGAAGCTCTTTGAGGTGCGCGCTATCGGCCAGGGTCTGACCGGCGTACTTGGCCTGCTCATCGTCACGCCCGAGACCCTCGTGTGGTATGTGGCTGGCAATCTGATCGCTTTCTTCGTCCCGATCATCCTGATCTTTGCCTACAACAAGGCAAAGGGCGTTCCGACCACCGATGAAGAGGGTGCAGGCGCCGGCTTTGATGTCAGCTTCTAATCCAGATCCGTCAAGGTAATGTACGGGTCGACCTGTTGGAGAAGGGCGTTTGGCTCGCATGGGCCGGGCGTCCTTCTCCTCTACAAGAAGGACGATTGAATGTTCGATCAAAAACATAAGGTGACGCGCTCGGACTACGAGCTGTGGCGTGCCGGGCAGGATGAGACTGCGGCTCGCATCGCGGCTGACTCCGATAGACTTCTGTTCCATGCGGAGCCCGAGCTTGGCTGGCTCAATGATCCCAACGGTTTGGTGCAGGTTGGTGATACATACCACATCTATCACCAATACGATCCGTTTGATGCCGCGCACGGCGGACCGGTGCTGTGGAATCATCTGACGACGAAGGACTTTGTGACGTACGAGAACCGCGGTCCCGCGCTATTCCCCGATTCAGATCTAGACTCGAGCGGTGCGTATTCGGGGTCTGCATTTATGCACGACGGCAAGATTCACTACTTCTATACCGGTAACGTCAAGCATTTTGACCGCGATGATTATGACTATGTGCTGACAGGGCGCGACCAAAATCAGATTCACATGGTTACCGAGAACCCCGATAAATTGGGGGAGAAGCACATAGCTGTTGGTCCGGTCGATTACCCCGACGATATTAGTACGCACGTGCGCGACCCCAAGATCCTGGAGCACGACGGTATCTACTATATGGTTCTTGGTGCTCGTACGAAAGACGACCGCGGTTGCGTGCTCGTCTATACCTCGCACGATCTTGAGTGCTGGAAATATGCGACGCGTATTGAGCTCGGCGAGAAGTTCGGTTTTATGTGGGAGTGCCCCGATCTGTTTGAGCTTGATGGCGAGCTTATTCTCGTTTGCTGTCCGCAGGGCGTGCCCGCCGATGGTTGGCGTTACCAAAACCCGCATCAGTGCGTGTGGTTTCGTATTGAGGCCGATTGGGAGGCGCCTAGCTTTAAAATCGCCGGGCAGGGTATGCCCCCGATGGTCGATGCGGGTCTTGACTTCTATGCCCCTCAATCATTTGCAGATGCCGACGGTCGACGGATTATGATCGGTTGGGCCGGCTGCCCCGATGCAACGGCTCAAAACCCGACGGTGGAACGCGGATGGCAGTGCGCGCTTACCGTGCCGAGGGTGCTGAATATGCGCGACGGTAAGCTCTGTCAGTGGCCCGCGCGCGAGGTTGAGCAACTGCGCAAGGAGCGTGTTTCGGTGACCGCCGGAGAGACCGTCGGCTCTCCTGGTCGACTGTTTGATGCCGTCGTGTCGTGCCGGGGGACGAAGTCCATTGAGCTGGAAGTTCGTGAGGGCGTTGTCGTGTGCTTTGCCAACGGAATGCTCACACTTGATATGGGCGATGAGGGCTATGGACGCGACAAGAGGTCGGTTGAGCTCGACGAGCTTTACTGCCTGCGAGTCCTTTCGGATGCCACGATGCTCGAGGTATTTGTCAACGACGGCGAGGTTGCGCTTACGAGCCGCACCTATTCGTCTGCGGCGCCGGCGATGCAGTTGCGCGCCGAGGGCGACGCCTCGATGGAGTTTTACCGTCTGGCTCGCTAGCCGCATTGTGAGTGACCATGGCGTTTTGGATACACAGGCTTTCTTGGTGGCTACCGTTTATCGCATATAGCTACCGTTTGCGGAGTAAGTAACACTCATTACCAAACCGTGTAGAATCTCATGCAAGCACGGAGTATTTCAGGGAGACGCTGTCCTTTGTTGTGGCGAAGGGCGGCGTCTCTCTGGTGCTTGGGAGTCGTTGTTCAATTGGGCGACGGGCGTGCGCGCGTAATAAATAACCAACGTCGAGATGGGTCGTGATGATAATGGGCAAGTACGTAATCGTGGTTGAGTCTGGTTCGGATGTGACACCGGAGCTCTGCGAACGCTATGGCATCGTGCGTGTGCCCATGCATGTCACGATTGGTGACGAGACCGTCGAGGACGGCTCGATCGATCCGCTTGAGATTTATTCGCGCTGCAACGAGTTTGGCGTGATGCCCAAGACCAGTGGCTGCGCGCCTGCGGATTTTGCTCACGTGTACGACCGCATCCATGCCGAGCAGCCCGACGCGACCATTTTGCATCTCGCATATTCCGAGGCCACGACCTGCTCGCATCAGTCCTCCAAGATTGCAGCTAAGGGCCGCGACTACGTCTTCTCTATGGACACGCGTTTTGTTTCGGTTGGCCAGTCGCTCGTTGCCGTCGAGACCGCCAAATACATCGAGGCTCACCCCGATGCCACCGTCGATGAGATTTTTGCTTTTACGAACTCCGTCATGGACCGCGTGCTGCTGGGCTTTGTTCCTACCGACCTTGCCTTCCTTAAGGCGGGCGGTCGCTTGTCTAACGCCGCGTTCCTGGGCGCTCATCTGCTCAAGATTAAGCCCTGCATTGAGGTGACGGGTGGCAAGTTCGTGGCGACCAAGAAGCTCCGCGGCTCCATGCTCAAATGCGCCCGTGCCTTTATTGACCACATGGTTGCCAAGGGCGATATTGATTACTCGCATTGGGCTTATAGGACAAAATGTGTGTCTACTTTAGGGGCATCGGCGCAGGTCGATGCC
>UQPJ01000051.1:0-17152 GCA_900543015.1 uncultured Collinsella sp. | reverse complement strand
CCTATGTGCGGCGTAGGCCGCTTATTAGCCCGTCCAAGAATTGGGGCGCAGTTCACTCTTGGGGGCGCTGCTGGTTGCCGTTGTCGGAGGTGCTTCTGGGCGTTGGCGTGGTGCGGCCGGCAAGGCGCACGCTTTGTGGCCGTTGGTCGCCGTCATTGTATCCGTATGCCATTCGAATCACCTTGCCTCGTGTGTAACTTGTCTATCCTACATAAAAAGATGCACGACACATGGGTATGTGCGCCAAAAGCCTGACAAATGGTATGAACGTTGCCGCGCCGCGCGCCAAGCGTCACGGCAACAGGTATTCAAAAGCAGACAAGATGAAAGCGTCCAGGACGAATGACGTCTCCCGCCGTTCGTCCCAAAAACGGTGCCGCTCGTTTTGCAGTTCTGCCTTCGGTCGAGCTGCGAGCGGCGCTGCTGCGCCAAGGCC
This sequence comes from uncultured Collinsella sp., assembly GCA_900543015.1. Lineage (GTDB taxonomy): Bacteria > Actinomycetota > Coriobacteriia > Coriobacteriales > Coriobacteriaceae > Collinsella. The sequence goes on along the minus strand of UQPJ01000051.1, from coordinate 16,716 downwards.
GTATCTTAAAGCCATGGAATAAAAGCGCGCGGCAAAACGGACCGCGCAAGGGGTGACGCCAGGGGGCGTCAAAAAGGAAAGGAGGGGAACAATGGCGGACAAGAACGCAGAAGTTGCAGTCGAGGACAACGGCGGCATGAAGAAAACGCTTTCGCTCTGGAACTTCTTCACCATCGGTTTCGGTGCCATCATCGGTACCGGTTGGGTTCTGCAGGTCGGCGACTGGATGGTCGTGGGCGGCGGTCCCGTTCCCGCTATGATCGCATTCCTCTTGGGTGCAATCTTCCTCGTGCCCGTCGGAGCTGTTTTCGGTGAGCTCACGGCTGCTATCCCCATCTCGGGCGGCATCGTCGAGTATGTCGATCGTAGCTTTGGCCGTACGATGAGCTACATCACCGGCTGGCTCCTGGCCCTGGGCAACGGCATCCTGTGCCCGTGGGAGGCCATCGCCATCTCGACCCTCGTGTCCGAGATGTTCGGCAGCCTGCCCGGCCTTGAGTGGCTGCGCGCCGTCAAGCTCTACACCATCCTGGGCGCCGACGTTTACCTGTTCCCGACGCTAATCGCGCTCGGCTTTGCAACCTACGTCATCTTCCTCAACTTCCGCGGTGCCAGCTCGGCCGCCAAGCTGCAGGCCTTCCTGACCAAGGCCCTGCTCTGCGGCATGCTGCTCGCCATGGGCGTCTCGCTGTTCACCGGCTCGCCGGACAACGCCATGCCCGTGTTCTCCCAGGTCACCGGTGCTGGCGGCGGCAAGCCCGCTACCGAGGGCACCAGCCTGTTCGCAGGCATCGTTTCGGTCCTGGTTCTGACCCCGTTCTTCTACGCCGGCTTCGACACCATTCCTCAGCAGGCTGAGGAAGCAGCCGAGGGCCTCAACTGGAACAAGTTCGGTAAGATCATCTCCTTGGCTCTGCTGGCCGCCGGCGGCTTCTACATGGTCTGCATCTACTCGTTCGGCACCATCCTCGACTGGCATGAGTTTGTTAAGAGCCCGGTTCCCGCGCTTGCCTGCCTCAAGGGCATCAACATGCTCCTGTACCTGGCCATGCTCGTCATCGCCACGCTTGGACCCATGGGCCCGATGAACTCCTTCTACGGCGCCACGAGCCGCATCATGCTCGCCATGGGCCGCAAGGGTCAGCTGCCCGAGAAGTTCGCCGAGGTCGATCCCAAGTCCGGCGCTCCCAAGCTCGCCTGCGTCGTTCTGGGCGTCATCACCGTCGTCGGTCCGTTCCTGGGCAAGAACATGCTCATCCCTCTGACCAACGTGTCGGCCCTCGCCTTCATCTTCTCCTGCGGCATGGTCGCCCTCGCTTGCCTGCGTATGCGCTTCACCGAGCCCGACCTGCCTCGTCCCTACGAGGTGCCCGGCGGCAAGTTTGGCATCAGCCTCGCTATCGTTGCCTGCGGCACCATCATTGGCCTGCTCGTGATCCCGTTCTCTCCCGCCTCCCTCAACATGGTGGAGTGGAGCATCGTGATCGGCTGGCTGGCTGTTGGCCTGGCCCTCATGGCCTTCACCAATTCCCGCAAAAAATAACGCCTAGCCGGGGCGGATCGGGTGCGCGGGGCCCTCTCTCCCGCGCACCGAACCCGGCACCACTTGGGTAGTTTTGTGAGGCCTTAACCCAACGCGGCCTCGCCCACTATATGGATCCATAAGGAGGAACCATGTCCACTAAGTATGCAATCGTTGGCGGCAAGCTCATCGACGGTACCGGTGCCGAGCCGGTCGAGAACTCCCTCGTTCTCGTCGACGACAATGGCAAGATCGAGTACGCCGGTGTCATGCAGGACCTTCCCGAGGGCGTTGAGGTTATCGACGCCGCCGGCAAGACCGTCCTTCCCGGCCTGATCGACACCCACCTGCACTTCTCGGGCAACCTGACCGACGATGACACCGACTGGGTCATGCAGCCGCTCCTCGAGAAGCAGGCCGTCGCCGTCAAGCAGGCCTACGACTGCCTCACCCACGGTCTCACCACCGTCTGCGAGATCGGTCGCTTTGGTATCCAGATCCGCGACTGCATCGACAAGGGCGTCTTCAAGGGCCCGCGCGTTCTGGCAACCGGCCTTGGCTTCTGCCGCGTTGCCGGCCACGGCGACTCCCACCACTGCAGCCAGGAGCTCAACAAGGAATCGCACCCCTGGGGCGATCAGGTCGACGGTCCTTGGGATCTGCGTAAGGCCGTCCGTCGTCGCCTGCGCGAGAACCCCGATGCCATCAAGATCTGGGCTACCGGTGGCGGCATCTGGCGTTGGGATTCCGGTCGCGACCAGCACTATTGCTCCGAGGAGATCCAGGCCGTGGTCGAAGAGGCAAAGATGGTCGGCATCCCCGTGTGGAGTCACTGCTACAACAACCACGCCGCCGCCTACGACTCCGTTCGCTTTGGCTGCGAGCAGCTGATTCACGGCTTCGATATCGATGAGCGCACCATGGACCTCATGGCCGAGCAGGGCACCTTCTTCACCCCGACGATCGCCTTCCTGCCCACCTGGTACGCCACCTATCCGCCCGTCTACGTCCCCGAGCTGCACGACAAGTACGAGGGCACCCTGGTCGAGAAGGAGCTGCAGCGCAACTACGACTGCCTGCGCGAGGCCAAGAAGCGCGGCGTCGTCATGACGATCGGCTCCGACTCCTTCTCCTTCGTCACCCCGTACGGCACCTGCTCCATCGAGGAGATGTACGAGTTCGTCGACAAGATCGGCTTCACTCCGGTCGAGACCATCACCTGCGCCACCCTCAACGGTGCCAAGATGTGCCACATCGAGGACGAGACCGGTTCCATCGAGGCCGGCAAGTGCGCCGACCTGCTGGTCGTCAACGGTGACGTCGCCGCCGACATCCACGTGCTCAACACCGACAACATGGACGTCATCATGAAGGACGGCTGGATCGTCGAGGCTGGTACCTTTGGCGAGGCCAACAAATACAGCGCCTAAGATACCGTTTGTCGATGGCTGGATGTAAAACACAGTTTTTGATTGCATAATGCAATGGAGAGGGTCGCTTGCGGCCCTCTTTATTGCTATGGGGTGCGTCAGTAAGAAGGAGATGACGGTGGATCTCAATAGGCTGATTCTGGGCAAGAGCTACAACTCTACCAAGGTCTTTCGTACCGCTCAGCATGTGGTTCAAGCCATCTTGCTCGGTATTGTCGTTCCGCTGCTTATCCTGCTGCTCATCTGGGATCTAACCGATAATCCCAATCCCGTTCCGGCCGTTGTCGTCATTGCCGGCTTGGTCATGCTGTGCTTCTTCTTCTCGTACGTCTTTGTCGTTCCCGACGACCTCACATCGAGCGCTACCGACCGTACGCTCGCCATCGCATCAAAAATATTCGCCTACACGTCGCGCGGCCTTACGCCCGAAGCGGCCCTGGGCGCCTCTAAAATTATCCTGTCCGAGACCATCGCCTCTGCCATCTGCTTTACCGATGGCAAACAGGTGTTGGCAAGCTGGGGCGAGGACTCGGCAAAATGCCCCGCGGGCACCCCGGTGGTGCTGCGGACCACGCTCAATGTGATCAACAGCGGTGAGCAAAGCGTTTTCTCGCGCGATGCCTCGACCGAGACAGGTGGCTACTTTCCGCGCCTGCGCGCCGGTATCGTCGCACCGCTTACCGTGCGCGGGCATTGCGTGGGCACGCTCGAGCTGTATTATCCCCGTCTGAGCAGCATCGATATGCGCCAGACGGCGCTTGCCTCGGGCTTTGCCGACCTCATTTCCACGCAGCTTGCGAGCTTTGAGCTCGAGCGCCAGGACGAGCTTACAGCTCGCGTGGAGCTGCGCGCCTTGCAATCGCAGGTCGATCCTCATTTTCTGTTTAACACCATCAGCACCATCGTGTCGCTCGTGCGTACCGAGCCGGACAAGGCCAGGTCGCTGCTCATCGACTTTTCCAATTACTACCGTCAGACACTGTCCGATTCCGATACCCTCACAACGCTCGAGCACGAGGTGGAACAGGGCACTCGTTACATCAACCTTATGCAGGCCCGGTATGGCGACGGCCGTCTGCGCGTCTCGGTCGATATCGACTTTGAGGTGCGCGACAGCATGGTGCCGCCGTTTATCTTGCAGCCGCTGCTCGAAAACTGCATCAAGCATGCGCAGCGCGAGACCGAGCCGCTTTCTATTCATGTTAGGGCTTTTGAGACCGATGACGGCTTGGAGATCATCGTCGAAGATGACGGCATCGGTATGAGCGAAGAAGTCTGCGCGCATCTGTTTGAGCAGCATCGCCGAGAGGAGCCCGAGAGCATTACCGCCGACGGTTCCGTCAAGCGAGGTTGCGGCCTGGCGCTCTTTAACGTACTTCAGCGCATCCATTTCTTTTACGGAGAAGATTCGGGCATGCGCGTGAAGTCCCAGGAGGGCGTGGGAACGCAGGTCATCGTCGAGCTGAACGGCGAGCCGCATGAGCCCGCGCCGTTGACGGCGTAGCACGCGGTTGGATTGAGAGAAAAAGAGGGGAAGCACATATGTCCGAAGGCTGGAACATCTTGGTGGTTGATGACGAGCCCCCAATTAGGGCTGAGCTACGCTATCTATTGGAAAAGGATACGCGTGTGGGTCATATTGCCGAGGCGGGCAATGTCACCGAAGCCGTGGAGTCGATTCTGTCGAACAAGCCCGACGTGTTGTTTTTAGACATTACCATGCCCGGTCGCTCGGGAATTGAGCTTGCCGAGACGCTGCAGAACCTAAAGACGCCGCCGGTCGTGGTGTTTGTGACGGCATTTGCCGAGTATGCGGCTGATGCCTATAACCTCGATGCCGTCGATTATGTCGTCAAGCCGGTTGAGGACGCACGCCTGTCAAAGGCACTCGACAAGATCGAGGCGGCCTTGGGCGTCCGTCGTGTTATCCACGCTCCGCGCCAGCCTTTGCGTCTGACGGTGGACCGCGGGGGCAAAAAGGTGTTCATTCCCGCCGCAGACGTTTGCTACTTTGAGGCGCGCGCCGATTTTTGCAACGCCATCTGCGCCGAGGGAACGTACCTGATCAATGAGTCGATCTCTTCGCTCGAGCGTCGCTTGGACTCCGAGGGCTTTATTCGCGTTCATCGCAGCTACCTGGTCAATTTGGAAGACGTGCACAATGTTGAGATTGGCTCCACGGGGTTGATGGAGCTCAGGCTCGACCGCGTGAACTCGACGGTACCGGTGTCCCGTCGTCGTGCCGCCGAGGTCAAGTCGCACCTGGGGCTTGCGTAAGAGGCTTGCGTGCTGTCGTTTACCATCGCAGGTTTGGCATGGGCGCGCGGTGGGCATAATGGGTGGCATCGAATGAAATCGAAAGGATCATTATGCCCGCGCTTATCACCCATCATCTGTTTGGCGAGGAAAGCATCGACCGTCTTCCGCAGGGCGTCATCACGTCCGATGAAGAGCGCATTGCCTTTATCTTGGGCAACCAAGGCCCCGACCCGTTTTTCTTTCACATTCTGACACCGCGTGTTTCCGACTGCACGCTGCTGGCGCAGGTCATGCATCGGTCGCGCATGTCTCGCCAGTTCGCGTGCCTGCGCGACGGCGTGTCGCATCTGCTGCCGCGCGATGCCAGCTTGGGTCGTGCCTTTGCGCTGGGCCTGCTGTCTCATTACGTGCTCGACCGCAACGCTCACCCCTTTGTCTATGAGCAGCAGTTTGGCATCGTGGAGTCCGATTCAGAGCTTGAGGATTCGAGCAGTCAGGTCCATGCCGTGATCGAGAGCGACCTGGATGTACTGATGCTGCAGCTTAAACGCGATGGCGCTACGGTCGACGATTACCCGCCGGCGGGCGAGATCGTCACCACCGATCGCATCAATCGCGTGGCCGGCGTGCTGATGAGCTATGTTGCCGGACGCGTGTACGGCATTGACATTCCGGCGGGGGAGTACGGTGCTGCCGTTGCCAATATGCAGCGACTTTACCGCGCGATTGAGCCGGCCGGCTCCGCAAAGACGCGCGCGATCTCGCTGGTTGAGGGCTTGGTGCACGACTACTCGCTGCTCGACGGCCTTGCGCACCGCGTGACGACCGAGCTGCCCGAGCGTACCGGCAACCTGGGCCACTTGGCATGGAAGAATCCCTTTACCGATGAGGTCTCGAACGAGAGTTTCCCCGAGGTCTTTGATCGCGCGCTGGTCGATTACGAGTGCACGGTCGCGCGTTTTATCGAGACCGGTGACATGGAGGCCGTGACCGGTCACGTCAACTACAGCGGCCGCGTGCTCGGCACCGACGAGGAGTTCGACCGCGAGGAGTAGGGTCCGCTCCTGTCTCTTTGCCGAATCCTTACCGGCGCCTCCGTGCAATTGGGGTACGATGAACTAGCTGCATATCGGGCGAATACGAAGGGTCCCTGTCCATGAAATACACCAAGCTCGAGCGTAACTGGGTCATGTACGATGTGGGAAACTCGGCCCTCGTGCTGCTCAATACCTCGGTGGTGCCCATCTACTTTAACGCCATCAATACCGGTGCTTCCTCGGCAGACCTGGTGGTCGCTTGGGGCAACGCGCAGACGATTGCCTCGCTGGTCATTGCCATGCTCATGCCCATTCTGGGCGCGCTTGCCGATTACGCCGGCAACAAGATCAAGTTCTTCTTGGGCTTCTTCCTCACGGGCCTGGTTCTTTGCCTGGCGCAGGCTATCCCAATGTCCGCCATGGCATTTTTGACCGTGTACGTGCTGTGCACCATCGGCCTTAACTCTTCTATGACGTTCTACGACGCCATGCTGCCTGACATTACCACCGACGAGCGCATGGACGCCGTGTCCAGCTCGGGTTATGCCTGGGGCTACATCGGTTCCACCGTGCCGTTCGTCATCTGCCTGGCGCTCATCATGGGTGGCCCCGCTCTTGGCATCCCCACCATGCTGGCAACGCGTCTGTCGTTTATCATCACTGGTGCCTGGTGGCTCATCTTTACCCTGCCGCTCATTCGCACCTATAAGCAAAAGTACGGTCGCGAGCGCGGTCCCGAGGACACCATCGGCCACATCGTGGGCGGTGTGTTCTCCGAGGTCGGACACACCATGCGCGAGATTGCCCACAATAAGACCGTGCTGGTCTACATGATCGCGTTCTTCTTCTATATCGACGGTGTGCACACGGTCATTTCCATGGCCACCAGTTACGGATCGGCCTTGGGCATCGATTCGACGCAGCTGGTGCTGGCGCTGCTCGTTACGCAGTTCGTGGCCTTCCCGTCCGCCATCATCTACGGCAAGCTCGCCGGCCGCGTGGGCACGCTCAACATGATCCTGGTGGCGGTCGCCGCCTACATGGGGATTGTGCTGTTCGCCGCGTTCTTCCTAAAGACCGCCTTTGAATTCTGGGTGCTTGCCATTATGGTCGGCCTGTTCCAGGGCGGCGTGCAGGCGCTCAGCCGTAGCTACTTTGGCCGCATTATCCCCAAGGAAAAGTCCAACGAGTACTACGGCTTCTTTGACATCTTTGGTCGTTATGCAAGCGTTATGGGCACCTTCCTGGTGTCGGTCGTCACCTCGCTGACCGGCAACCCGTCGCTGGGCGTCCTTTCCATTGGCGTGCTGCTGGTCGTTGGCTTTATGCTACTGGTCCGCCTGTCCCGCATGACTCGGGCGGCAGAGCATGCCGCATAGGAGCGAGCGGCTATTGTGCCTGTCCACGGTACTCTTTTGGGGTTATCCGCAATAAACATTGCGACTTGCGAGCAATGATTTGCCCAAGTGGGTATGATGGAATCAGCTAGGTCGCGGGGCGTCGCCTGTGTTTGGCGGCGTCCCGTTTTTGTGTTGCAGGGAGGGTAAGGCATGAACGCCACGGTCGTGATTCCAACGTATTGGGCGGGCGATGACGCTTGCGCAAACGCCCCTGGCACCTATGACCATTCGACGCGACTCAACGCCGACAATCCCGAACTCGACCGCTGCCTGGCCTCGCTTGAGCAGGTGTGCGACATCCCGCGCATCATCCTTTTGGTGGTCTGTCCTGTTTCTGCCACAGCCGATGTGTCGCTGCGCGTGCACGAGATTGTCGACGCGCATCCCACGCTCAAGGTCACCGTTGTCACCAACACCCAGGCCTCGCGCATCGCAGACCGGGTTGCTCAGATCGCGCCCAAGGGTTCGGGCGAGTGCGTGAGCCTGCGAGGCTACGGTGCCATCCGCAACATGGGGCTAGCCTGTGCCGCTGTGCTGGGGCATGACGCGGTTATCTTTTTGGATGACGATGAGACTGTCATCGACGCCGACTTTATGAAGCGCGCGACCTATGCGTTGGGGCAGCAGACGCGTCAGGGCTTGCCGATCTTGGTCAAGAGCGGCTATTTCTACGATCGCGACGGCTCGCCGCTGGCTCCCACGGACAAGGCGGGCATCTGCCATCGTTGGTGGACCAAGCGCATCGAGTTCAACCGTTGGATGAAAAAGGCGCTCTCGGGCACCCGCATCTCGCGCTCCAACTACGTGTGCGGCGGCCTGATGGCCCTGCACGCCCGCGCCTTTACGCGTGTGGCCTTTGACCCGTTTATCACCCGCGGCGAGGACTTGGATTACCTCTTTAACATGCGCATGTTTGGCTACGACGTGTGGTTTGATAACGAGTGGACCGTGCGCCATCTGCCTCCGGAGTCCGAAAAGCGCTCACCGCGCTTTATGCAGGATGTATACCGTTGGTACTACGAACGGGCCAAGTTGACGTTCGCCGCGCATCAAAAGGAGCTCATCCCCGTTACGGCGGCATCGCTCATGCCCTACCCGGGCCCGTGGATTTCGCGCGAGCTCGACGACCGCGTGCGCAAGACCGCTATGGTCCGCAGCGTGTTTACCCGCGAGCATGAGGGCTACCTGCGCATTTGGCGCCATGGTATCGGCGAGGCAAAGGCCTATGCGCGCCAAAACGCTGCAAGCTACCTGCGTTTCCAGAGCTTTTGGCCCAAGATCATGGACGGGCTTTGGCGTGACGCACAACTGATCAGTATCCTGGAGGGGGCCGAATGATCGACCGCCGCGCCCAGCGCGATAGTTCATTATCAATCTTTCGCATCATTGCCGTTGCCTGCGCCATTTGCGTGCTGGTGTACTTTATTTTTGCCCTGGTGACCGGTATCGAGCCGATCGCCACGGTGATTGCCTGCGCGCTGCTGTGCATCTTTCTGTGCATCTTTATCTTTTTGACGCTCAATCCCGATTCGGTGCGCTCCCAGTACACCGAGGAGACGCTCTCGGTGGCCTCGGCCATGCTCGAGGACATTAAGGGCGGTCTGACGCAGGAGTCGGCGCGTTTGGTGTGCCAGCGCATTTTGCCCGAGACGCGCGCCATGACGGTGGCCATCACCGACGAGGACAACGTGCTTGCCTGCGCGGGCGAGTTTGAGGAAAAGCTACTGCCAGATTCTCCCATCCACACGCTTGCCACACGCTACGTTATCGAACATGGCATCGTGCAATCGTTCAACCGTATGGTGGATGTCGTGGGCTCGGACGGCTCGCACAACCAAGTCCCCGCCGGCATTATCGCCCCCATCAAGGTGGGCGATCGTACCGTCGGCACGCTCAAGTTCTACTACAAGACCCCGCGCGCCGTCGACCGTACCCAGTACGCGCTTGCCTCGGGCTTTGCCGAGATCTTGTCCACGCAGCTCGCCATCCACGAGCTCGAGGTGCAAAAGGAACTCACAGCGCGCGCCGAGGTGCGTGCGCTGCAGGCGCAGATTAACCCGCACTTCCTGTTCAACACGCTGAACACCATTGCATCGTTTACGCGCACCGACCCGCTGCGGGCCCGCGAACTGCTTCGTGAGTTCTCATCGTTCTATCGCGCCACGCTCGACAACTCGGGATCGCTTATTCCGGTCTCGCGCGAGGTCGCACAGACCAAGCGCTACCTTACCTTTGAGAAGGCCCGCTTTGGCGAGGACCGCGTGCTTGCGACGTTCGATGTGTCCGAGGACGTGGAAGATACGCTGGTGCCGGCGTTCGTGATCCAGCCGATTGTCGAGAACGCCGTGCGTCATGGTATGGGCGATGACGACGCCCTGAGGATCGACGTGACCGTTCACCAAGACGGCGAGGATGCAATCTTGATTGCCGTGGCCGATAATGGCGTGGGCATGGATGAGGGTACCGCCGCCAGACTGTTTGACGAGCGCTCTGCCCGTCCCGACGCCAGCTCTCCCCAGGGTGGCGGCGCCGGTGTGGCCATGCACAATATTTCGGAGCGCATCCATCGCTTTTTTGGGCCGCACTCCTATACGCGTGTCGAATCGGCGCCGGGCAAGGGCACCAAAGTGCTTCTTCATCTTGATTTGTCAGAGAGCATCTTTGACATTCAAGAGTAAAATAAAAGGCTACGGGCTCAACGTCATGCGACGGATGCCCGGCGTAGTTAGTTGACGAAAGGTTTTATCCCTATGCTGCGTGCGATGATTGTGGATGATGAGGCGCCGGCTCGCTCGGAGCTTCGCTTCTTGCTCGAGCAAACGGGCAAGATCGGCACGATCACGGAGGCGTCGAGCGTCCGCTCCGCCATCGAGATGCTTATGGAAAGTCGCGTGGATGTCGTGTTTCTCGATATCTCGATGCCCGGTGCCTCGGGCCTGCAACTTGCCGAGGCGCTGCATAAGCTCAAAAATCCGCCGGCGATCGTATTTGTGACTGCGTATAGCGACCATGCGGTCGAGGCATTCGACGTGGATGCCGTCGATTATCTGATGAAGCCGGTCGAGGAAGCTCGCTTGGATCGCGCGATCGAGAAGGTCATGCAACGCGCCAAGCCGGTTACGGACAGCAAAGTGACCATCGAGCGTATCCCGGTGGAAAAGGGCGGCCGCAAGGTGCTCATTCCCGTGGATGACATTCGCTTTATCATGGCCAAGGACGATTACTCCTGCATCTATACCGTCGATGATCGCTTTTTGTCGACGACCTCGCTGGCGCAGTTTGAGGCCAAGCTCTGCGACTTTGGCTTCTTCCGTGTTCACCGCCGCTATATCGTCAACTTGGCGTGCGTTACGGACGTCGAGACGGTGCCCTCGGGCACCATCCAGCTGGGCATTACGGGCGTCGACGAACGCGTGCCGGTTTCGCGCCGCCGCGTCGTGCCGCTCAAGAAGGCCCTGAGTCTCTAGCACACTGGCCCCGCAGCCCTGTAGACCCATCGTCTGCGGAGCCGTGGGGCCTTTTTTGTATGTATCTGCCGAATCGTTTTTTGCGGAAGGGATCCCATGAACAGTGCAAGCGCCAAGCGTATCGACATCATCTCGGACACCCACGGCTATTTATCGCCTGCGCTCTTGGATGAGCTTGAGGGCGCAGACCTGATCATCCACGCCGGCGACCTCACGTCAGAGATGGACTACGAGCACCTGTGCACCATCGCCCCCGTGCGGGCCGTATTGGGCAACAACGATTACTACCGCGACTACGGCCCCGATGTAGACCGTCTTGCGCTCTTTACCTACGAAGGCCTCAAATTCGCCGTAGCCCACTACCGCGAAGACCTTCCGGTGGGATCCGTAGACGTAGCCATCAACGGCCACACCCACGTAACCAAAGAAGCCCAGGTGGGCCGCTGCTTAGTCCTCAACCCGGGCAGCGCCAGCTACCCCAGAGGCAGCCGAGGCCCCACCATGGCCAGAATGCTCGTCAAAGACGGCAAGATCCTAAGCACCAAGTTTATTGACTTGGACTAACCGCAACAAAAACGGGGGATGCAGATGCGTCCCCCGTTTCCATTTGAGCCAAAGGCAGAGCTTCAACAAAAACAATCAGACCAACCCCGCCGAGGAGCACGCGGGCTAGCCGCGCAGCGGCGCACGCCCGCAAAACTGGTTGAATAATGTGACGGCAGGGAGGGCTTCCGGGGCTGAGGGCGGGGGTTAAGTTTGTCGCGAGTTCCGCACGCAAAGGAAAGCACTTAATGTGCTTTCCGTCTTGCGCAGGACTGTAGAGCAGGAAAGTTCATATGCGCCGCCCGGCTCCCGCGGCTCCCGAGGGGTATCTCCCATGCAAAAACTTTTGTTGGGTAAAGTCCGAGGTCAGTGGCGTTTTATAACGAGAAATTCAAAAAAGTTGAAAATCCATTACAAATTTGCGTTGACTTTAGGTAACTAAAGTTTCATACTCCTTTTCAACCACTGGGGGATGTGAACACGCACGGATCGTTCACATCATGATTGAAGAGGATTTCTTAGACATGTTCACGCATCAGCTAAACATTATCAGCGTAGTAATTATCTGATGCGGGTTAGCACATACAGCTAGCCCGTACGATAACGGGCGGCTGATGAAGATGAGGGCCGTCGAGCGCAACCGACGGCCCTCATTTTTTATGTCTAGGAAGTTCTTTTTAGAGGAGGAAATGTAATGAACGGAGTTTTGCTCATGGTTGTGGCCGCGGCGGTGCTCGCCTGTGGCTATCTGGGCTACGGCCGCTGGCTGGCCAACAAGTGGGGCGTTGACAAAGAGGCCCTCACGCCGGCCAAGCGCATGAAGGACGGCAAGAGCTTCTCGCCCGTCTCCGCCTTTACCGCGTTCTCGCACCAGTTCAGCTCGATCTGCGGTGCTGGCCCTGTCACGGGTACGATCGTCGCCATGGCCTTTGGCTGGCTGCCCGTCGTGCTCTGGGTCCTCGTCGGCGGCATCTTCTTTGGCGCCGTCCACGACTTTGGTGCTCTGTACGCTTCGATGAAGAACAACGGCAAGTCCCTGGCCCAGCTCATCGAGAAATACATCGGCAAGACCGGCCGTCGCCTGTTCCTGCTGTTCTGCTGGCTGTTCTGCATCATCGTCATCGCCGCTTTCACCGACATGGTCTGCAAGACGTTCATGTTCACCTCGGTCGTTGACGCTTCTGGCGCTGCCACCGGTGCTATCGACTTCACCAAGTCCTATGCCGCCGGCTGCGCTGGTACCATCTCCATCCTGTTCACCTTCGTCGCTATCGCCTTTGGTTGGGCCCAGAAGAAGTTCAACCTCACCGGCGCTGCCGAGTTTGTCACTGGCGTGGTGCTCATGGTTCTCATGTTTGCCGTCGGCATGCAGTTCCCGGTCTACCTGGACAAGTTCCAGTGGTTCGCCGTTGTCATGGTCTACCTGGTCTTTGCTGGCGCCATGCCCATCCAGATGCTCAAGACCCCTCGCGACTACCTCACTTCCATCATGATGATCGTCATGATCGCCTGCGCTGTCCTCGGTATCGTCGTCCTGGGTGTTAACGGCCAGGCCACCATCACCGCTCCGGCCTTTACCGGCTTCTCCAGCGCTTCTGGCATGATGTTCCCGGTCCTGTTTGTTTCCGTTGCCTGCGGTGCCCTCTCCGGCTTCCACAGCCTCGTTTCTTCTGGTACCTCCTCCAAGCAGGTCGAGAAGGAGCAGGACGCCGTCAAGGTCGGTTATGGCGCCATGATCGTCGAGTCCTTCGTCGGCATCCTTGCCATCATCGTCGCCGGCATCATGTTCTCCGATATGAACACCGCCGGCACTGGTGCCCTCAACGCCGGCGTCGCTTCCACCCCGTTCCAGATCTTCGCCGCTGGTATCTCCCGCGGTATGCAGGCCTTCGGTGTTGACGGCACGCTCGCTACCGTCTTCATGACCATGAACGTCTCCGCTCTGGCCCTGACCTCGCTCGATGCCGTCGCCCGCATCGCCCGCACCTCGTTCTCCGAGTTCTTTGCCCAGACCAACGACGCCCTGGCCATCGAGTCCAAGGCCGGCTACATGAAGGTTCTCGGCAACCCCTGGTTCGCCACGGTCGTCACCCTGCTTCCCGGTCTCGCCCTCGCCTTTGGCGGCTATGCCAACATCTGGCCGCTCTTTGGTGCTTCCAACCAGCTGCTCGGCGGCATGACCATGATCACCCTCGCCGTGTTCTGCAAGTGCACCGGCCGCAAGGGCTGGATGCTCTACGTGCCCGTCGCCTTCCTGCTCTGCTGCACCTTCACCTCGCTGGTCCAGAGCGCCATGGGCTGCATGACCGCTGTCCAGGCTTACGGCTTCTTCGGCACCATCCCGGCTACCGCCACCACGGCCGCCGTCTCCGTCGCCGCCACCAAGGGCCTGCAGCTCGTTTTCGCCGTCCTGCTGATGGTCCTGGGCCTCATCGTTGCCGTCAACTGTCTCAAGGAGTTCTTCGGCAAGGAGGCCGGCTCCATGCCCGACGAGGAGCCCGAGTGGTCCGAGATGGGCAAGGCCGAGTACGGTCGCGCCGCTGCCGCTGAGGCTCCTGCCGACGCCGAGGCCGCTAAGGCCTAGTCGGTCGGACGGGTTGAATCTCCCATCTATTTGACTCGGAAAGACCGGGTCCGCAATCAAGCGGACCCGGTCTTTTTTCTTGTGATAACAGGTGGTGCAAGGGCGTTCTCGCAGATGTTTTGCGTGGATAGGCTCGTGCGTTGTACCATATGGACGTATATGTGTGCATATGAAAGGGGCCCCGTGGCCAAGACGGTATATTCCGATAATCAAAACAATGTCGATGCTCTGGCTGAGCGTCTGAGCAGCCAGACGTCGCTTTCTGCCGAGCGCGCCAAGCTGGTTGCCTACGACCTGCTCTGCCGCAAGGCGCTCAAGATTAAGTCGAGCGCGCTGGCGCAGATTTTCCGCTCCGTCGATAAGGAATGCGATACCAAGGCGATGCGCGATGAGCTTATCGCGGCAAATATCGTGACCAAGATCGAGGGCAGCGGCATTAACGGGCGCCCGGCGTTCTATACCATCAATGTCGAGATCCGCGATGCCCAGGAGCAGCCTGCCGAGTCCGTCGAAGATTTTGTCGTCGAGGATTCCGCTGACGTGCCTGCTGTGGAAGAAGTTGCTCCGCGTGAGCATGTTGATACCGATGAGTTGCTCGATGAGAACGTCGTGCGTGCCTTTACGGCCAAGGCAGGGCGCGGCGGTTTTGGCGGGGGTGGCAAGCGCGATGCGCAGCGCCGCGCCCAGCAGGAGCGCTTCCGGCGTGCCGTTGCTCAAAAGGGTGAGACGGATGCCGAGGCTGTTGAGAACGAGGTTGCTGCCGAGTCGCAGAGGCCCGCGAAGGAGCAAAAGCCCGTGGAGGCCCAGGAGCCCCAGCGTCGCCGTGGTGCCCACTTTAAGGCTGCGCAGCAGGATGTCGCGCATGAGGTTGAAGAGCCTTCCGAGGCTGCAGACGATGTTGAGGAGTCTGCCAAGAAGGCTCCGGGTTCATGCCGTCCCGGGCGTGGTTTTGCGAGGCGCGCGTATCCCGTAAGGCGTCAGGAGAAGGGCGAGCCGGCTTCGACCGCTCAGGCCGAGAAGGCCGAACAAACCGAGAAAACCGTTGAGTCGGCGGCTCGCGAGCAGCAACCTTCCGAGTCGCAGCCTGCGGCTGACACTGAGGTCAAAGCTCAACAGACCGCTGATAAGCAGGCGGGGGAGAGCGCCTCAGGCAAGCCCCGCCGTCGTCGTCACCGCGGCGGTCGTGGCTCAAATGCCGAGGCCGCGGCCGAGAAGACAGCGACACAAAACGGAGATGAGAAGGCCGAGACTCCGGTGGATCAGGTCAAGCGCCAGCCGGCGAAGGAGGCCAAGTCCGATCCTCCGCAAAAGCGCTCGTCTGCGCCCAAGCAGGAACGTAATACCCGGGCAGATTCCAAGCGTAAGCCTCATGCACAGGCTGAGCCTGCCGCGGCTGATAGTGCTACCCAGCGGCCCGAGTCGGCCGTCCACGGCGAGGTATCGGCGTTTGCCCTTGCCCGCGTTTTGGGCAGGCAGCTGCTCAAAGTTGTCCCTACGCCTACGGCGCTCTCTAAGATCAAGGAGCAGCAGACTCAAATTGTTAAGGTCGAGGGCAAGGACGGCAAAAAGGCGCCGCAGCGCACTCAGCACAACGAGATGTCCAACCGCAAGATTGCCGAGGAAATCGCAATCATCCAGGCTTGGATCGAGCAAAACCGAGGTGCCGATACGCCGGTTGCCTCGCGCCGCCAGCGTGCCTACCAGATTTTTAACGACGAGAAGGCTTTTGACGGCAAGCACGGTGAGCGCCTGATAAGGCGCATGACCGAAAAGGGCATCAGCATGCAGGCGATCAAGGTCGCCCCCAACCGCCCCGTGCACTTTACGGGTTTCTTTACGCTGGGCGCCGATAAGCCGTTCATTATGGTCGAGAACCTGGACACCTATGACGAGATCGTCAGGCTGCTGCGTGGCCGCAAGCACGCCAAGCTCTTTGGCATCAAGGTGGGCGGCGTGATTTTTGGCGGCGGATGCAAGGCGAGCGTCTCGCATGCCCTGGACGATTATCTGGCTGAGATCGGCTATCGCTTTAACTACGTCTACTACGTGGGCGATATCGACCGCGAGGGCGCGCGCATCGTCGAGCAGGCTCGCAATGCCAATGTGGTTGAGATTCGCCTGCATGCCGGCATGTACCGCGCCATGCTCGCCGAGCATAAGCGTCGCGTGAAGGCCGGCGGCGAGTGCGAGCCCGCGGCTGCCAACCAGGGCGTGCCGCAGAACTTGGCGGCGACGATCAAGGATCTGCCCATGGTCACGCGCGTGCAGTTCCGCAATGTGCTACGTGAAGGCGGGCGCATTCCGCAGGAGATTCTGATGACCGCCGACTATCGGGATGGCGACTCGGGAAGCTTCGACCGCATGCTGAACAACTAAATTCCGCCGGCCCCGGGAGAGCGGGGACACCGGCTTAGGTTTCCTGCTCTACAGTCCTGCTCACGACGGAGGCCACATTAAGTGGCCTCCTGTTCGTG
>UQPJ01000050.1:0-17759 GCA_900543015.1 uncultured Collinsella sp. | reverse complement strand
TCGCCGGTGAGCTCTGCAGAGACCAGGTCGACCGCGCCGTCGACGACGATACCCTGGGTGCCGTCGATGGAGATGACATCGCCCTCGCGCAGCACGCGGTCGCTGCCCTCGATGCGCACGACCTTCTCTGCCGCGTCAATGTGGAAGCGCTCAACGCCGCAAACGCAGGGCGTACCCATGCCGCGGGCGATAACGGCGGCATGGCTCGTCTTGCCACCGTGGCTGGTCAGGATGCCCTCGGCGGCGACCATGCCCTTCAGGTCGTCGGGGTTGGTCTCCCAGCGGACCAGAATGACCTTGTGGCCCTCGTTGGCGCGCGCGACGGCGTCATCACTCGAGAACACGACCTCGCCCACGGCGGCACCAGGGCTGGCGTTAAGGCCGCTGGCCAGGGCCTCGTACTTCTTGGAGGCGTCGAACTGCGGGTGCAGGAGCTGGTCGAGCTGCGCGGGATCGATGCGGCTCACAGCCTCCTCGCGGGTGATGAGGCCCTCCTCGACCATTTCGATAGCAATGCGCAGGGCGGCAGTGGCGGTGCGCTTGCCCACGCGGGTCTGGAGCATCCAGAGCTTGCCCTGCTCGATGGTAAACTCGATATCGCACATATCGCGGTAATGATCCTCGAGCGTCAGGAACACGCGCTCGAGCTCCTCGCCTGCGGACTCGAGGCCCGAGGTGGTCTTGAGGTCGGCGATGGGCTCGGTGTTGCGGATGCCGGCGACGACGTCCTCGCCCTGGGCATTCACCAAAAAGTCGCCATAGAACTCCTTGGTGCCGTCGGCCGGGTTGCGCGTAAAGGCGACGCCGGTCGCAGAGGTCTCGCCCTTGTTGCCAAAGGCCATGGCCTGGACGTTGACGGCGGTGCCGAGCTCGTCGGAAATGCCGTGCTGCTTGCGGTAGATGCAGGCGCGCTCGTTCATCCAGCTGCCAAAGACGGCCTGGATGGCAAGGCGCAGCTGAAGCTCCGGGTCGTGCGGGAAGACGGGCTTGCCGTCAGCGACCTCGAGCTCGGGATACAGGGTCGCCTCGACGTTCTCGGAGAAGATGCCCTTAAAGGTCTCGACGAGCTCCTGCAGGTCCTCGGCCGAAAGCTCGGAATCGACACGAACGCCGGCGACCAGGCGGGCCTGGGTCAGGGCGTTCTCGAATAGGTCGGCGTCGACGCCCATGACGACGTTGGAGAACATCTGGATAAAGCGACGGTAGCTGTCCCAGGCAAAGCGCGGGTTCTGCGTCTGCGCGATAAGGCCCTGGACGGAATCGTCGTTGAGGCCCAGGTTGAGGACCGTGTCCATCATGCCGGGCATGGAGAACGGAGCGCCCGAGCGAACCGACACGAGCAGCGGATCGGAGGCATCGCCGAGTTTCTTGCCGCAACGGGCCTCGAGGTCCGCCTCGGCGGCAACGATCTCATCGAGTGCGCCTTCGGGCCAGACGTTGCCGGCACCGGAGTACTCGACACAGGTCTGGCAGGTAATGGTAAAGCCACCGGGAACCGGCAGACCGATGCGGCTCATCTCGGCAAGGTTTGCGCCTTTGCCGCCAAGCACGAAGTTCATGGATTTGTCGCCCTCAGTGACACAGGTGCCCTGGGCGTCGGTTCCAAAACGGTAAACCCTCTTGCAATCGCTCACGATACTTCCCCTTCCATGCGCTTACGCGCACGACCGTGGTAACGAATCGACCCGCCGGATGCGGGCCGTGAGGGAACTATACGGCGGGTTTTGGACAGGCTTGAGCAGAGGGTGCGCGGTTTGGTAAACGTGCTAAAACCGGCGGTAAACGGTAGGTAAAGGTGGCTACCTTATGAAGATACCACTACAAGGAAAGTGCAGGTCGGATGCGATGTTTTGCTAAATCGCTTTACCATTTATCAGCATTATTTCCAAGTATTCTCTTTGGTTAGCTAAAAGAGCCCCGTCCCAAATTAGCTACCCAAACAACCTTGTCCCAAGTGAGCTACTTTTGTTGAGCGCGGCGGGCGGCACGGCGGGCTCTTGCCTCTTGAATCTCTTCGAGGTGAGCAATGATCTCGGCAGCGCTTTCCTCGATGGCTTTGCCGTCGGTACGCACAACAAAGCAGCCTAAGCGCTTCATGAGGGCACGAGCTTCCTCAAGCTCGCTGCGCACGCTCTCAGGCTCGGCATAGGAGCCGGCAACGGCACGGGCGTAGTCATCGCCCAAGCGGCTATCGCGAATCTCAGAAATAACGTCGACGGTCGAAATCAGGCCGAACAGGTGCATCGGGTCAACCTCGTAAATCGACTTGGGCGGCTCCATGCCATGCGCCAGTGGGACATTGGCGACCTTGTAGCCCTGATAGGCTAAATACATCGACAGCGGCGTCTTGGATGTACGCGACACACCCAGCAGCACGATATCGGCACCCGACAGATCGTCGCAACCACGACCGTCATCGTGCTCAACGAAATACTCCATGGCCTCGATACGATGGAAATAGCGGTCATCGGTCTTGTGAATCACGCCCGCAACGCACTTGGGCGGCACACCGATGAGCGACGACAGCACGGCAAGCGTCGGGCCGATCAGGTCGACCGAACGGATATGCAGCATACCCAGGTAATCGAGCACGCGGGCGCGAAGCGCCGGATCGACAATGGTATGGAACACGGCGACATCGCGATGGTCGGCATCGACGCGCGGCCCCACAAATGACTTGACCTGCTCCACGGAGGTCACCTTGGGCAGGCGCAAAACGCGAAAAGCCCCTTCATCAAATTGCCCGGACGCCGCAAGCACCACCTCACAAGCGGTATCGCCGAGCGAGTCGGAGATAACGATAACGGTGGGACGAGCGGTGACCGGGCAATCCATGCGGGGCTCCTTTTGCGCTTATGCGCAGGCTGGCTTACTTTTTGCGGGCAAGCTCACCGATGTTGGCAATGCCGGAGAAAACGGCCTCGAAGCGGTTGAGCAGCTTAAGGCGATTATCGCGAAGCTGCTCGTCCTTGTCCATGACCATGACCTCATCGAAGAAACGGTCGATGGGGGCACGCAGGGCGGCCAGAGCGGCAAACGCGGCAGGGTAATCCTCGGCAGCAAGGGCGGCATCGACAGCGGTCTGAGCGAACTCGGAGGCGTCGGCAAGTGCAAGCTCGACCTCGCCCATCAGGCTGCGGTCGTACTCCACACCCAGCTCGGGCTTGGAGATATGCGCGGCTCGGGCGTAGGCAGTCGCCAGGTTGTCGAAGGTCTCGGCGTCGTTCTTGCGGGCCTCGTCGAGGGCGGCGCAGCGGGCGAAGAAGACCGACGGGGCAATGATGTGCACCGCGGATACGGCGGCGACGGTATCGGCCGGGATCTTCTCGTCACGGGCCATGCTCACCAGACGGCCGTGGAAGAAGTCGCGAACCTGCTGGGAGACCGCGGCGGCGTCAAACTCAATGCCCTGCTCGCTGTAGAGCTCGAGTGCAAAGTCGATGAGCGACGTGGGGTCGATCGGCAGACGATCGCGCAGGATGTTGATGATGCCGATAGCGGCGCGACGCAGCGCGTACGGGTCGGAAGAGCCGGTCGGGGGCTCGCCGATGGAAAAAATACCGGCAATGGTATCGAGTTTGTCGGCGCAGGCCACGATGCAGCCAGCGGTGCCCTCGGGCAGCTCGTCGCCGGCAAAGCGGGGACGATAGTGATCGCGAATGGCGTGGGCGACCTCGTCGTTCTCCCCCATCGCGGAGGCATAATAACCGCCCATCACGCCCTGCTGGCTCGTGAACTCGACGACGGCGTTGGACACCAGGTCGGCCTTGCACAGATGTGCGGCGCGGCCGGCATCAGCGGCCAGATGGGCACCCAGGTGAGCCTCGCGGGCAATAGCGAGCGCGAGCTGCTCAATACGCTCGGACTTGGCAAGCACGCTGCCGAGCTTCTCCTGGAAGGCGACCTTGGCCAGGCGCTCACGGAACTCGTCGAGGGAGATCTTCAGATCCTCCTCGTAGAAGAACTTGGCGTCGTCCAGACGGGCGCGCACGACGCGCTCGTTGCCGTCAATCACGCGCTCGGCATTCTCGGGCTTGCTATTGGAGACGATCACGAACTCACGCGTCAGCTTGCCCTCGCCGTCATAAATCGGGAAGTAGCGCTGGTTGGTGAGCATAGACTCGCAGATGATCTCGTGCGGGACCTTGAGGAACTCCTCGTCGAAGGTACCGACGAGCACCGTCGGCCACTCGCAGAGGTTGATGACCTCCTCAAAGACCTTCTTGGGCGTATCGACGTGGCAGCCAGGACGGGCGGCCTCGACCTCGGCGATACCGGCAAGGATGGCCTCGCGACGGCGCTCGACAGAAAGCACGCCGGCGTCCTCGAGCACCTGCTCGTAAACAGCGGGGCTGGCGACCACATGGTCACCGGGGCCCAGGACGCGATGGCCGCGCGTGGTGTTGCCGCTCGTCACGTCGGCAAATGAAACTGGCACGACGTCCTCGCCCAAAAGGCAGCAGATCCAGCGGACCGGACGCACGAACGTGGCATGCTCGTGGCCCCAGCGCTGACTACGGTAGTTAGGCCACTGCAGGCCGGCGATGGTCTTCTCGCACAGGGCCGTCAGGATCGGGGTGGCCGGGGCGGAAGGGATGTTCTTCTCGGCAAAGACGTACTCACGGCCGTCGGTGTCCTCGCGACGGACCAGATCCTCGGCAGCCACACCGCACTTGCGGGCGAAGCCCTGGGCGGCCTTGGTGGCGTTACCGTCAGCGTCGAAGGCGATGTTTGCTGCAGGGCCACGCTTGACCTCGTGAACCTCATCGGTCGCGGTGGCGACGTCGGCAACGAGCGCAGCCAGGCGACGCGGGCTCGAGATCACGCGGACCTCGCCGTGGGCCAGACCTGCCTCGTCGAGACCCTTGGCGATCATGGTGCCAAGCTGCTTGACGGCATTGTTCAGCGGTGCAGAGGGCATTTCCTCCGTACCGATCTCAAACAGGAAATCCTTAGCGTCTGCCATGGCTTACGCCACCTCGCCTTCCTGGTCGGCATTCTCGTTGATTCCGGCGACCTCGGCCATATAGGCCTCGCAGCACGCCTTGGCGACGGCGCGGACGCGCAGGATGTAGTTGGCGCGCTCGACTGCGGACAGCGCACCGCGGGCATCGAGCAGGTTGAAGGCATGGCTGCACTTCATGACACAGTCGTATGCCGGCAGCGGCAGCTTACGCTCCAGGCAGGAGTGGCACTCGGCCTCGTAGTCGTCAAACTTCTGACGCATCATCTCGACGTTGGCGACCTCAAAGTTGTAAGCACTGAACTCGCGCTCGTTCTCCAGGAACACGTCGCCGTAGGTCATGGGCGTGCCGTCGGGCAGGTAGCTCCACACCAGATCATAGACCGAGTTGACGCCCTGGGCGTACATGGCGATACGCTCCAGGCCATAGGTGATCTCGACGGGCACGGGGTCGACCTCGATGCCGCCTACCTGCTGGAAGTACGTAAACTGCGTGACCTCCATGCCGTTGAGCCAGACCTCCCAGCCAAGGCCCCAGGCGCCCAGCGTCGGGCTCTCCCAGTCGTCCTCGACAAAGCGGACGTCATGGTCGTTGGGGTCCAGGCCAATGGCGGCCAGCGAACCCAGGTAGAGCTCCTGGGCGTTGACCGGCGAGGGCTTGATGAGCACCTGGAACTGATAGTAGTGCTGCATGCGGTTGGGGTTCTCGCCGTAGCGGCCGTCGGCGGGACGGCGGCAGGGCTGCGCATAGCAGGTGCGCCACTCGGCGGGACCGAGCGAGCGCAGCGTGGTCGCGGTATGGAAGGTACCGGCACCGACCTCGGAGTCATAGGGCTGCATAATGACGCAGCCCTGCTCGCCCCAGTACTGTTGGAGGCGCAGGATGATGTCTTGGAAGGAAAGCGATGAAGCGTTCATGCCTCTAATATCCCCTCGTCGAAACGATTACACGGTTAGGTACTGTACTATAGCGGTTTTTAGTCGATAGCGCCGATACGGTTGAGCGGCCAGTAACGCACGAGCGCCACGGCGATCAAGTCGGAGCGGTCGACCGGGCCAAAGTAGCGGGAGTCAGCAGAGTTCTCGCGGTTGTCGCCCATCACCCACACACAGTCGTCAGGGACGGTGTAGGGATAACTCACCTGAGCAGCGGGCGCCTGGGCGGAAAGCGGCCAGCTCATGCCGGTCGTATAGTCCTCATCGAGCGCCTGGCCGTCGACGACGACTTTGCCGTCCTGCAGGTCAACCGTCTGGCCGGCCGTGGCGATGACGCGCTTTACCAGCACGTCATGCTCGGACGTGCCATCGGGGTTGTGGAACACCACGATATCACCCTGTTTGACGGGCTGCCCGAGCTCGAGCGTCACCTTTTGCGCCAGGATCTGGTCGCCGATCTCGATTGTGGACTCCATGGAACCGGTGGGCACCACAAAGGGTTCGACCACAAATGAGCGAATCAAGAAGGTGGCGACCAGCGCGATCGCGACGACCACGATCCACTCAAAGGCGCCCCTCAGGGCAGAATGCTGCGATGGAACCATTCTCACTCCTCGCTCTGCGAATACGAAGCGTCCAGGATCTCCTGCGCGTACGCGCGCTCCTCTACCGTAAGGCGTGCCGTCTCGATAAGATCGGGACGCCAGCGACAGGTACGCTCGATAGAGTTTTTGCGACGCCAGGCATCGACCTTGGCGTGGTCGCCGCTTACGAGCACTGGTGGCACGCCCTCGCCATTGAACTCGGCGGGGCGGGTGTACTGCGCGTACTCGAGCAGGCCACCGTCCTCGGCGGTCGAGAAGGACTCGTCCACGTTGCTCATCTCGTCGCCCAAGGCTCCGGGGATGAGTCGTACGACGGCATCGGCCACGACCATAGCGGGCAGCTCGCCGCCCGTGAGCACGTAGTCGCCGATCGACAGACGCTCATCGGCATACGCATACGCGCGCTCGTCGACGCCCTCGTAACGGCTGCACACAAACAGCAGGCGCTCGCTTTTGAGCAGGCGCTCGGCCACATGCTGCGTAAAGGGCTCCCCGCAGGGGGTGAAGAACACCACGGTGGGCTTGGGACCCTCGGAGCTGATGGCCTCGATTGCCTCGGCAATGGGCTCGACCTTCATGAGCATGCCCTGCCCGCCGCCATACGGCTCGTCATCGACGGTGCGATGGCGGTCGTGCGTCCAGTCGCGCAGGTTATACGCCTTAAAATCAAAAAGGCCGGCCTTGCGGGCGCGGCCCAAAATCGACGTGGACATGACGGGCTCAAACATCTCGGGAAAGACCGAAAGGGTCTCAATCAACATGCCGTCCTCCCTACTTGTCCATATCAATCAAGCCGTCCATAACGTGGACGGAAATTGTTCCTGTGTCGGGAAGATCGAGCACAACCTGCTCGATCACGGGAATCAGTACCTCGCCGTACCGATTGCCCTCGACAACCCAAACATCGTTGGCGGGCGTCGACATGATCTCGACAATCGTGCCGAGCGAACCGAAGCGCTCATCGATCACCTCGCGACCCATCAGGTCGGTATAGGCGGCGTCGAGTGAATCGAGCTCAAAATCGTCACGATTTGCCAGCACATAGCATCCCGTGATGCCCTCAGCGGCCGTCAAGTCATCAATGCCCTCAAACGAGACCAGATCGCCATCGCCCGTATCGGTGACGGACACAACCGTGCAAAAACGGTCGCGCTTGAGTGCCGGCGGCGTCAAGGCGACACGCATACCCGGCTCCAATACAGAAGGAAGCCCCCGCAGCGGCTGCGCGAGGACCTCCCCCTTCCTTCCGTGCGGCTTGACCACACGGGCGATGTTTTTGTACTGGGACCTCAAGGTCCTAGCCCAGAACCTCTACCTCGACAGCGGTGTCGAGGCGAGCGGCCAGTGCACGGGCGAGCGTGCGAATGGCCTTGATGGTACGGCCGCGACGGCCGATGACCTTAGCGACGTCATCCTCGGCAACCGAAACCTCAATCATGGAGGCGTCGTCACCATCGATGACCTCGAGGCTCACGGAATCCGGGTCGTCGACGATCTGAACAACGAGATATTCGACGAGATCGGCGATGCGATCTGAGAGCATTGCCTCACCCTCGAGCTGTGCAGCGTCAACCTCAGGCACGATTTACTCCTCGGCGCCCTCAGCGGCCTCAGCGGCAGCCTTAGCGGCCTCGGCCTCTTTGGCGAGCTGCTTCTTGGACTTCTTGACGACGGTCTCGGTCTTCTCGCCCTCGTTGGCAGCCTTGACCAGAGCGGCGACGGCGTCGGTAAGCTGAGCGCCCTTGGACTGCCAGTCAGCAATCTTCTCGAGGTCGAGGTTGATGGTCTTGGGGGCGGTCATCGGGTTGTAGCGGCCAACCTCCTCGATGATACGACCGTCACGCGGGGCGCGGGAATCGGCGACGACGACACGGTAGTACGGACGCTTCTTAGCGCCGTGACGAGCAAGGCGAATCTTGACTGCCAAAGGAAACTCCTCCAACCAAGCAGCTTTAGGCTGCAACTACAAACAAACAGTTGAACATAATACGCCATCGACGCGGGCAGGTGAAGTCCGTGAGACCAACTTCTTCGGTGTAGTCGAGGGCAAATCCATATCTTAGACAAGAATTCGCGATTTGCAAGCACATACACGCACCCCACATGAGCTGCGCGGTATACTCATGACATGGAAAGACGCGAACATACATACGGTTATGAGGATGCCATGGGCGTCACGCCACCTCCTTGGACGGGTCCGGCGGTGGGCCTCATGGACCTCGATGCGTTTTTTGCTAGCGTGGAGATGCTCGATCATCCCGAATGGCGCGGCAAGCCGCTCATCGTGGGCGGAGACGCCGATTCGCGTGGCGTCGTGTCCACGTGTTCGTATGAAGCGCGTCGCTTTGGCGTGCACTCTGCCATGGCCTCGGCCGAGGCGCGGCGCTTGTGCCCGCAAGCCATTTGGACGCACGGGCACTTTGATCGCTACCGCGAGGTGAGCGCGCAGGTCATGGCGATTCTTGCCGAGGAAACGCCGCGCGTAGAGCGCGTATCCATCGACGAAGCCTTTATCGATATCACACCGGGTCGCTTTGCGCCCGAAGACCCGCTACTGGTTGCGCGGCGTATAAGCGACCGCGTGGCAGCGCTGGGAGTGACCTGCTCCATTGGCGTGGGCTGCAACAAGACGGTCGCAAAGATCGCAAGCGAGCGTGACAAGCCGTTTGGATTGACGATTGTGCGCCCCGGGACGGAACAGCGCTTTTTGGCCGCGCTACCAGTGTCTGCCATGAGCGGCATCGGGCGCTCGGCCGAGGAGCGACTGCGCCGCATGCGCATCTACACCCTCGGCGAGCTATCACGTGCACCGGAATCCACCTTGGCCTCTATTTTTGGCGTCAACGGCGAACGCATGCGCCAGCGTGCGCTGGGACTCGAAATCTCCGAAGTCACAAGTCTCGATGAAGAGCGTGAGGTTAAATCGGTGAGCAATGAGCGCACCTTTGCGAAAGATTTGACTGAGCGTGGGGACATCGAAGCGGCGATTGCGCTGTTGGGCGAGTCAGTGGGACGCCGCCTGCGCCGTCAGGGACTGACGGGCGCTACGGTGACGCTCAAGCTCAAGTATTCGTATGGCAGCGGGCGTACGGCACAGCGCCGGCTGCCTCATCCGACCGACGATGAGAACATCTTCGTGGCGGTTGCGCTCGAACTGCTCGACAACATCTGGCAGGAAGGCATGCATGTTCGCTTAGCAGGCATCGGCATGAGCGACTTTGACCATCAGGGCGGCATCCAGACCGACCTGTTCTGCAAAGTCGACGACCGCGGAGCCCAATCCAGCGACCGACGCGACCTCTCGGTTGCTATCGACGCCGTCCGAGACAAGTTCGGCGACACCGCCCTATCCTTCGGCCGCCAATCCCGCTTCAACGATTAACCGCCTTTGGGCAAAAAGAAAGCCGGGCAGGTACGGAAAACCGCAACTGCCCGGCAAAATGCGCGAGGCTAACTAAAAGCCCCGTATCAAATGAGCCACTAGAGGAGGTCGAGGGGGAGCTGGGGGGCGTCACCCCAGAGCTTTTCTAGACGGTAGAAGTCGCGGGCTTCGGGAGTGAAGACGTGAACGACGACCGAGCCGTAGTCCATGAGCATCCAGGTCTTCTGCTCGCGGCCCTCGATGGAGAACGGATGCTCGCCGCAAGCCGCGGCGACCTTCTCCTCGATCTCGTCGACGATAGAATCGACCTGGCGGTTGTTGGTACCGGTGGCAAGCACAAAGTAGTCGCACACGTCGGAAAGCTCGGTCAGGTTGAGCACCTGCACGTCCTCGCCCTTCTTGTCGTAGGCGGCCTGCGCGGCGGCGCGGGCGACATCCTCGGCGGCGACACCGCTCGCGGACAGCGAGGCGGCGGTGCGGTCGGACGTGGCAACGAAACTCTTGTGCTCCACACCTTCAAGAATCTGCTCGTCAGTCATGGTCTCGTCGGCCATGGAATACCTCTTTCTAGACACACCCGAGCTAGCGCAGCTGGGCGTAATGGTTGTAAATCGTAATAGCCGTGGGATAAAGATAGCGCCCGGACTGGATCACATAGACCAGACCCTGCGCAAAACAGGAGAAGAACAACTCGTCAAGCGTCGACTCCCCCACCATCTTGCGCAGCGCATGGGCATAGTCGCCGTGACGGTTGGGCTCGATGGCATCGGCCACAAAGACCACCATATCGAGCGGCGTCATGTCGCAGGCACCCACGGTGTGACGGTCGACAGCCTGGAAAACAGCCGGCGACAGCTCGGGAAAAAGCTGCGGAAGCTCATAGGCGGCAACAGGGCCATGCAAAAGCGGCGTCGCGGCGGAAGGAGAGCCGGCAACCTTGATGCCATAGTGAAGCGCGCGGGCCACGAGCTCGTCATCGGAAAGAACCTTGTCCCAGTCGTGAATTAAGCCGGCGGCAGCCGCATCAAAGCGGTCAACGCCGTAGACCTCGGCCAGATGAAGTGCGGTCTCGGCAACACCCAGCGAATGCACATAGCGCTTGCGCTTATCTTTCATGCGAACATCGAGCAGCTCTTGAATGCGCTTGAGCAGCGCGCGCTCATCGCCCTCAAACTGATCCTCTACCGACAACGTAGCCCCCATCACTCAAAATCTTTTTGGCCCAAATCGGCATATAGCCTGCGCTTGCGAATGTAGCCGAGCACGGACTCGCTCGTAAGATAGCGCACGCTCATGCCGCGGGCAACTCGCTTACGAATGTTTGTCGAGCTGATCGCCAGCGCCGGAATCTGAATATAGCGCACGTCGAACGGCAGCCCCGACTCTTTGATTCGGGCACGCGCCGTATCGATATCAAAACCCGGTCGCGTCGCCGCAATAAAGGTAGCAAGCTCAGCAATTCGTTCGGCATCATGCCAGGTCACAATATCGATAATCGCATCGGCGCCCGTAATAAAGTAGAGCTTTACCTGCGGCGGGTAAAAGTCGCGAAGGGCATGAAGCGTATCGGCCGTATAGGTTACGCCCGGACGGTCAATCTCGAACCGGCTCGCCAAAAAGGCCGGGTTCGCGGCGGTGGCGAGGACCGTCATGGCATAACGGTCCTCGGCAGGCGTCACCGGCTTGTCAAGCTTAAAGGCGGGAGAGCCCGCCGGCATAAAGAGCACAGCGTCCAAGTCGAGCGACTCGCGCGCCTGCTCGGCAGTCACCAGGTGCCCGTAATGAATCGGGTCGAAGGTGCCGCCCATAATGCCAAGCCGAAACTCTTTGCCCTCTTTTATGGGCAGCTCGGGCAAACCGATTCCACCGCGCAGCGACATGGCTTACTCGCCCTCCGAGGTCTCGGCATCGTCCGCGACATCCGCCGCATCGATAGCCTCGACGCCCTCATCCGCAGCATCGGCCACGTCAATGGCCTCAACGGCAACGTCCTCGCCAGCGTCCTCGAGCTCCTCGTACTCCAAGAAGTCCTCGGCGCCCTCAAAGTCAAAGGCGCGCTGGCAAATGCGGACCTCGTCGCCCGCACGGCAACCGGCCTTCTCGAGCGCGTCGTCAACACCCACACGCGCAAACTTGTGCTGCAGATAAATGACAGCTTCCTCGTTTTCCCAGTCGGTCTGGATGACCATGCGCTCAATCGCGCGACCAACCACACGGAAGGCACCAGGCTCCTCCTGGACAATGCGGAAACGCTTCTCGCGCTGCAGACGGCGGCGCTCCCACTCCTCGTCGCGCAGATCGACCGGCTCAGCGGAGACCGCCAACTCGGCACGCAGCTTAGCCACCTGCTCGCCCACGGCAAGCATCAGCGTGTTGAGACCGGCGCCCGTCACGGCGGACACGGCAAAGAACATATGTCCATCGTCGAGCGCGGCGCGCTTGAGGTCGGCAATCTTGTCGGCCGTGCCCGGCGCATCGCACTTGTTGGCGACGACGATCTGCGGACGCTCCGAAAGCTCGGCGCCATACTGGTCGAGCTCACGGTTGATGATGCGGTAATCCTCAACCGGGTCGCGATCCTCAAAACCGCCCGTCATGTCGACGACATGCATGATCAGGGCCGTACGCTCAATGTGGCGCAGGAACTGGTGGCCCAGACCCTTGCCCTCGCTCGCGCCCTCGATCAAACCAGGAACGTCGGCAACAACGTAAGAATACTCACCGGCACGCACCATGCCCAGATTGGGCACGAGCGTGGTAAACGGATAATCGGCGATCTTGGGTCGGGCGGCACTCATGCGCGCGATGAGCGAGGACTTGCCCACCGAGGGGAAGCCCACGAGCGCGGCATCGGCCATAAGCTTCATCTCGAGCTCAATCCAGTGCTCCTCGGCCGGTTCGCCCAGCTGAGCGAACGCGGGCGCGCGGCGCACCGACGTCACAAAGTGCGTGTTGCCCAGGCCACCGGCACCGCCGGGCGCCACGACAACGCGCTCGCCATCATGCACCAGGTCGGCAATCTCGAACATCGGGGTCTGCGTCTCGGGGTCGAGCTCGCGCACCACGGTGCCCATAGGAACCTTCAAAATTAGGTCCTCGCCGCTCTTACCGTTACGACGGGCACCCTGCCCGTGCGTGCCGCGCTCGGCGCGGAAGTGATGCTTAAAGCGGTAATCGATCAACGAAGACAGCTGAGCATCGGCCTGGATGACGACATTGCCGCCACGACCGCCGTCGCCGCCATCGGGGCCGCCCTTGGGGACAAATGCCTCGCGCCTAAACGACATGCATCCGGCTCCGCCGTCGCCGCCGCACACGTTAATGCGGCTGATATCGGTGAACTGTGACAACAGAATCGCCTCCTACAAAAAGAGGGAGACCCTTGAATCCTAAAACTCAAGTGCCTCCCACATATGTGCTCTATGAAGGGTGAATTACGCGTTCGCGAGCGGGCGTACGCTGACCCTGTGCTTGATACCCTTGTGGAACTCAACGGTACCGTCGACCAGCGCGAACAGCGTGTCGTCCTTGCCACGGCCAACGTTCTCACCCGGGTGGATGTGAGTGCCGTGCTGACGGACGAGAATCGTGCCCGTGGTTACCGTCTGGCCGGCATAGCGCTTCGTGCCAAGGCGCTGACCGCGGGAGTCACGGCCATTACGGGAGGAACCGAGTCCTTTTTTGTGTGCCATTGTGTATACCTACTCTTTCGTTACGAGTGTAATCTACTCGGCGACGGGAGCCTCGGCAACAGCCTCGGCCTCTGCCTTGACAGCCTTCTTGGCGCGGGACGTAGCCTGGACCTTCACGATCTTCAGCTTGGTGAGCTGCTGACGGTGACCCTTCAGACGACGATAGCGCTTGCGCTTGTGGAACTTGAAGACCAGCTGCTTCTCGCCCTTGAACTGCTCAACGATCTGAGCGGTAACCTTGGCCTTGGCCAGCTTGTCGGGATCGGTGACGATCTTCTTACCATCGTTGAGGAAGATGACCGGCAGGGTGACCTTGTCGCCCTCATTGCCCTCGATCTTCTCGACGGTGATGACATCGTCGGTGGCGACCTTGTACTGCTTGCCGCCCGTGTTAACGATTGCGTACATGTTTACTTGCCCTTCATGCATCAGTTAGTGCAACAGCCGAATATAGTAGCAGGCGAAAATACCCCCGTCAACGAGTATGTGGAGCAAATCCACAAGTTCGCACAGGTATGGGGCTGACGAGTCGGCCCTCGTCGTCCTCGCATGCTTGATTCTGACGCTCGACATCGTAGGAGCAGATGGTCACGAGGTCTTGCATACCGGTGGAAACAATAGGTGCATCGACGCCCGGGGTCAAGCCCTGCAACAAAACATCAGCAGCAGAAAGCAAAATTTCCGGACGCATGGAGCCCTCGTTGTCAGCATGGGTGTCGAGCATGAGCACCAAATGGTCCGGGCGCTCCCCCGCCGTGAGCTCATAGCCCACGAGCGTGTGATCCAAATCCAAGCGCTTGCTCTTTTTGCCGCGCGCGTAGTCGATGCCATGGTCCGCGCGCAGCGTGTCGATCGCACGACGCACCTCGTCGGCGCTTACGGGCGCCTCGGGATCCAAGTGCAGGTCGATGCGATACGACAGACGCGTGAGTTGCGCCGTCAACGCCGGCGTGCGCACGTCGATATACGCCGCCTCGATGGGCGCCAGATCGGCCGGAGACGCCGCAGCCAGGCGCCCAAACGCCTCGTCGAGCGCCACGAACTCGGTCATAAACAGGTCATACCACTCGCAGATCGACGACGTACCCACCGGTAGCGCCGAAGAGAAGCCCACTCGCATGTGCGGAGAGAAGCCCTGCGTGACGGCATAGGGAAGTCCCGCACGGCGCACGATGCGCTCAATGGTATGGATTACTTCGAGATGGCCCAGGTACTTAAGGCGATCGCGCTTGCCATAGCGAACACGAAGTCTAAAGAGCGTGGGGTTGTCGGTCAGGCGCTCACTCATGCGCGATCACCCATCAATACATTCTTGGCGTGGAGCGTGGGGCAGATTCCGCAGCCGGTGCACGACGTGCGAGTGCAGTCGGGAGTCGTGACACCCTCGAGCGAGCGACGGTACTCGCGCTCGAGGAAGCCGCGCGTGCAGCCGGGGCTCACATGCTCCCACGGCAGACGCCAGTCCAACTCGTAGG
Organism: uncultured Collinsella sp.; assembly: GCA_900543015.1. Classification (GTDB taxonomy): domain Bacteria; phylum Actinomycetota; class Coriobacteriia; order Coriobacteriales; family Coriobacteriaceae; genus Collinsella. The sequence goes on along the minus strand of UQPJ01000050.1, from coordinate 2,706 downwards.
GCAGGTGCACAAGCTCATTGAGGTCGATGCCGTTTTTGGCAGCAGCCTCCTTCCAGTTATCGAGCGAGAAATGCTCTACCCAGGCGTCAAAGCGAGACCCCGAGCGCCAAGCATCGATGATGACGGGCGTCATGTCACGACCGGCGCGGGAGAGCGCGGCCTCGATGAGCGAGGTCTCGGCATCGTGGTAATGCACGCGGACGGCACGGTTGCGAACGCTCGTGATAAGCAGCTTCTGGCGACGCTTGACGTCGTCGTAGTCGAGCTGCGGGCACCACTGGAACGGCGTGGCAGCCTTGGGGATAAACACCGAAACCGAGATGGACACCGAGATCGAGCCGCGACGAGCCTTGGGCACCACGGAACGACCGAGCTCCAGCACGTGATCGGCCAGATTGGCGATGGCCACGATGTCCTCGTCGCGCTCGCCGGGAAGGCCCATCATAAAGTAGAGCTTCATGCGGTTCCAGCCGGCCTCGAAGGCCGCCTTGGCCGCACGGTCCAGGTCCTCCTCGGTCACGTTCTTGTTAATGATGTCGCGCATGCGCTGGCTGCCGGCCTCGGGTGCGAACGTCAGGCCGCCCTTCTTTTCGCCGGCGACCGACTCGGCCATATCCACGCCAAACGAATCCAGGCGCTGCGACGGAATAGACACGCGGATACCCGTATCCTCCAGGCGACGGTTGAGCCTGCCGAGCACGTCGCGAATGCAGGAGTGGTCGGTCGTGGAGAGCGAGGTCAGCGACACCTCGTCATAGCCGGTCTTTTCCAGACCCTGAATCACCGACGAGACGATCTGGTCGGCCGAGCGCTCGCGCACCGGGCGATACGTCATGCCGGCCTGGCAAAAACGACAGCCGCGAGCGCAGCCACGCAGGATCTCGATAGACAGGCGGTCGTGGACCAGCTGTGCATAGGGTACACACGACTGCGACAGCGGATTCGTGGCGCCGAAATCCTCGACGACGCGCTTGTAGACCACGACCGGAGCATCCTTGCCCTCACGCGGCACGGTGTAGCCATGCGGCGAGCAGGGCTCATCGTGACGAACCTCATAGAGCGACGGCACGTAGTTGCCGGCAATGGATGCAAGCTGCTCAACAATCTGCGCGCGCGGGACTCCTTCGTCACGCAGGCGGCGATGCAGCTGGCAGGTCTCGAGCAGCGATTCCTCGCCCTCGCCGATGAGGATGGCATCGAAGAAGGCCGCGTACGGCTCAGGGTTGTACACCGAGGGGCCGCCGGCGATGATGATGGGGTCGTCTTCACCTCGGTCGGCCGCTAACAGCGGAATGCCAGCGAGGTCGAGTGCCTCAAGGAAGTTCGTCACCGCCATCTCGTGCGGCACATGCAGACCGACGATATCAAACGAAGCGACGGGGGCGGCACCCTCGAGCGACAGCAGCGGAATACCCGCCTCGCGCATGGCGTCACCCATATCGGGCCACGGCACATAGCCACGCTCGCAGGAGATGCCCTCGGCCTGGTTAAGGATGTTGTAGAGGATGGCGATACCCTGGTTGGGCAGACCGACCTCGTACACATCCGGGTAGATCAGGCAGCAACGGTAGTCGGCATCGGCCTTTGAAAGCGTGCCCCACTCGTGATCGATATAGCGACTCGGCTTTTCGACCTTGGCGAGCAGCGGCTCAATTAAATGAAAACAGTCTTGGTATGCAACGCGCAACGGAAAACCCCTAAGCAGCGAGATCGGATGCGTCCTCGTAGGACGCCATAGGACGGGTAGCACCCGCGACCGTGGTCACCAGATCGCGAACGCGGGAGAACGTGGCAGTGACCACCTCGTTGGCACGGCTGTAGTCGACATCGCGCTCGTAGAGCGAAACGAGCGCACGGCCCATGCCATAGGTGCCCGCGGCGGCAGTAAGCGCCTTGACGGCAAACCCAATATGTGGCGTCTGCTTGACGAGCGCGCGGGTGACCGCGCGGATCACAAGACCGCCGGCAAGCACGCCAGCGACCTCGTAGCCGCGCTCAGGCTTAATGCCGCGTCCAAAGACGGCAGCGAGCTCAAAGAGCATGCCCACCTGCGCCAGCGCCATAACGGGATAATCGGCGCCCGGCAAAAACACCAGCGCACCGGTCGCCATATTGGTGAGCGCGCACGAGGTGATGATACGATTGGCCGCCGCGATGCGCATGAAGGCAAAGTTCGCCGCAAAAGCCGTTTCCTTGTCGGTGCGATCGAGAATCCAGCGGGCAAGCGTCTCGAGCAGATACGTCTTATCGGTTGCCGCTACCACGCCGAGCACAGGCGTGGACTCCTCGATAAACGGCACCTCCACAGCAGACTCGGCAAGCACGCACACGGGGGCGCCGGCGATCACGAGCTCCTGCACGGCACTCTCCAAGCGGTCGGAGCCGCACGAGAGCACCAGCACCACATCGGTATCGGTCTTTGGAGCAATTCGCTCCTCCCCCAGACGCTCGACGCGCACAATGCCCGAGGTCGTCTGCGGTACAAAGGCGTCACGCACCGTCTCGGCCAGAAAGCGCGAGGCGGACGAATCCAAATAGACCGAGACGCGCACCGGCGTATCGGAATCCTTCTTAACGGACGCGCCCATCTTAAAAGCGCGGGTCAGCTTATCTACGGGAATTTTCATAGCAAACCCCTCCAGCGGTTACGCGGCGCCCGAACGATGCCGCCATATGGATTGTACGATACCCACCGTCAGCAGCTGA
>UQPJ01000049.1:0-18052 GCA_900543015.1 uncultured Collinsella sp. | reverse complement strand
GATTAATGGATGGAAACGGATGTTCTATCGGGACACACATTTTGTCCTATAAGCCACAGATCCTCCTTGCCTTGGCAGAACTTCTTGTCGACCCAGCCAGTCAGAATCGGAGCCATGATCGCCGTGATGATAACGGCGGTGGCGATCTGAGCGTACGCGATGGGCGCAAGCTCGGCGTAGCGCGGTGCGACCTCGGCGAGGGCAACCGGTGTGGTCATAGCCGTGCCGGCAATGGTGGAGCAAGCCACAGCGGCCTTGCCATTGCCGCCGCACAGACGCTCGAACGCAAAGGTGATGGGACCGACGACAAACAGCGTGACAAGGCCCAGCAAGATGCCGGAAATACCGCCGGTGATAAAGCTCGACAGGCTCATGGACGCACCGAGCTGAAATCCGATGACGGCAATCGCGGGATTGGCACCGGGAACCAGCAGGTTCTTGATAAACGGGAACAGGCTGCCCAGAACCATGCCAATAACGAGTGGCAAGATGGAGCCGATAATGGTGCCAATGGGAATGTTGGCGAGGCCGGAAACACCGAGGATGATCATCGTGACGGCGGGGCCAGCCGTAAAGAACAGGATACCGACGGCGCCCTGCTCAGACTCATCACCGAACTCGCCCATGATGCCCGTATAGAGCGCCATGTTGCAAAACGTGATGCCGCCGATGATAGACACGGAGCTCAGACCCAGGAAGTTGTCGTTAAAGAAATATGCCACGCCCAGGCCGAGAGCCGCTGCGACGACCAGCTTGGGGATCAGCACGACGATACCGGTCTTGATGGCACCCGGCGTGGACTTAAAGCTGATGCCGGCGCCCACAAACAGCAGGATCGCGGCGACGATGGCATTGGAGCCACCGCGGCAGGCAGCCGTAAAGAAGCCGCCGATCTCAAAAACCTGCGGGCAGAAGGTGTTGAGCAAAAGACCGACGATCATCGGATAGATCATGATGTCGCCCGGGATGCGCGGGACCTTGAATTTCTTTTGCGGTCGCTTCCTGTGCCATGAAACCCCCATTTCCGCTGACGGGGTACAAAAGCCCACGTCACGCTTTGCTACAGTAAAGTTTGACCATGGTACCAGAAGAAATAGACCAGCTCGGTGAGAAATTCGATTCGTTGGACAGGGGCGCTAAACGTGCCCCGCTCTTATATGAGGCTCAAAACGATATAGAACACGATGCCCGAAACACAGCACCACAGCATCGATTTTGTCTTGACCGCCACGGCCACGACGCCGGCAGCCGCAATCCAGGGAACCAAGGCAGGCCAGGGTCCCGCGTCGAACGCGCCGGGGCTCACCAAGTCGTTGGCGACCAGCGCGGCAAAGGCAGCGGGCGGGATATAACCCAGGGCCTCGGTAATGCGGGGCGACAGCGTTCTCCCGCGCAAGGCAAACGCCGGCGCGATGCGAAAGAACGCGATAGCAGCCCACGACGACAGCCACAGAACCAAGAACTCGTTAACGGGCATCGCGGGCACCTCTTCCGTCAAATACAGCATCGCACGCCAACGCAATGGCAATGCCGGCCACGACGCTTGCCGGCACGGCAATATTCGTGAGGCCCAAGAACTTGCATACGGCGACGGACACCGCGCCCGAAACCGCCGCGACAACGTTGCCGCGCGACAGCCGCTGCGAAAAGAGCAGGCAGATAAAGAGCGAGGTGCAGACAAAGGCTGCAATGGCGGTGGGAACATCGACAACGGCGCCGACGATGGCGCCCATCGTACACGAAACGCCCCATGTTGCGATGAGAATCACGTTGAGCACGAAGGACTCGCGCGGGCCCCAATCCTCCCCTTCAACCAACTTGGCAAGCGAGATGCCATATGCCTCCTCGGTAAGTGTCGCGGCAACAGCCAGCGTCTGACGCTTCGAGGCACCCGTCAGATGCGGCGCGATCGATGCCGAGTAAAGCGCAAAGCGCGAGGAGATGGCAGCAACGCTCGCGACGATCGATGCTGCAGGCACGCCCGCCAGCCAAAGATTGCAGATCATAAACTGGCCGCTGCCCGTCACAAACGTGCTGCTCAGAGCAAAGACCATCCAGGGCTCCATTCCCGTCTGCCCCATGATCATTCCGCACGGCGCGCCTATTGCAACATAGGTAAGCATCACTGGCCAGACGATTTTAAAGATCCTAAGGACCATGCCACTCCCATTCTGGTAAGTCGTCTGCAGCGCGCCTTGCAACGCAGCAGAAATATCAACCGGTGGCAATAAAGTTCACCTACAATTGCCACCGGATCGAAAGACACAACTTTTTAGGAAGTCATTATGACAGCTATCGATCGAGACCGGGCGCGCGCGGCCTTCAAAAGCTACACCGATGCCTACGACGCCACTAACCCACGCATCGCGCTCAAAATCGAGCATACGTACCACGTGGCCGAGGCATGCGATGCCGTAGCGCGCGAGCAGGGCTGGTCGTCAGAAGATATTGACCTGGCATGGCTTTGCGGCCTGCTGCACGATATGGGCCGCTTTGAGCAGCTGCGACGCTGGGACACCTTTAAGGACGCCGAGAGCATGAGCCATGCAGTGCTGGGCATCGAGGTCCTCTTTGGCGAGAATCCCGCCGATGCACCCGCCGTAATGAGCATCCGCGACTTTATCGATGACCCGGCAGAAGATGAGCTCATCCGAGCGAGCATCGCCTATCACAGCGATTTCCGTCTACCCGCACAGCTCGACGAGCGCACGCGGAGCTTCTGCGACATCGTGCGCGATGGCGACAAGATCGACATTATGCGCACCATCGCCGACAGCACCGTCGACACCGTCCTCAAGGTGGATGAGGACACGTTTCTCGCCAGCCACTTCTCGACACCGGCGCTTACCGCCTTTGACGAGCACCGCTGCGTCGCGCGCGATGAGCGCGATGAGCCCGCCGACTTCTTGGTGGGGCTTATCTGCTTTATGTTTGAGCTCGTCTATCCGGCAAGCCGCGCGCTGGCGCGCGAGCAAGGCGATATCTACCGCCTGCTCGACGCGCCCTTTGGCATTACGCGGCCCTTTACCGACCCCGCCACGCAGGCAACCTGGAGCCGCCTAAAGGACGAGATGCGCGACTGGCTGGTGCGTGCCTAGCGCTCAAACTGGGCCAGCAGCTCCTCGACGACCTCGACGGCATCACCGACAACCTTGTACTGGGCAGCACCAAAGATGGGGGCATCCGGGTCCTCGTTGATGGCGATAATGCACTCCGCCCCACCGATGCCGGCAAGATGCTGGATGGCGCCCGAAACACCGATACTCACGAGAAGCTTGGGCGAGACCGATACACCCGTCTGGCCAATTTGGTGGCGATACTCCAACCAGCCTGCCTCCACAATGGGACGCGTGCAACCAAGCTCGGCACCCAGGGCATCGGCGAGCTTTCGCATCAGGGGCAGATTCTTCTTGGAGCCGATGCCGCGGCCCACCACGACCAGACGCTCGGCATCGGCAATTGAGGCCTGCTGTCCCCACTCCTCGGCGGGAATCGAGATCTCGACGCGGGCCTTAACGTCATCCGCAAGCACTACCTGGGTAATCGTGCCGGAGCGGCTATAGTCAAACTCGGGCGCCTTAAAGATGCCGGGGCGCACCGTTGCCATCTGAGGACGGTGGTTGGGGCAGATAATGGTGGCCATCAGGTTGCCGCCAAACGCCGGGCGCGTCTGCTGCAGCAGACCCGTCTCCGTATCCATAGAAAGCACCGTGCAATCGGCCGTAAGACCCGTCTGCAAGCGCACGGCCACACCGGGCGCCAGCTCGCGACCAAAGGCGGTCGCGCCGTACAGAATGGCCTCGGGCTTGCGCTCGGCTACCAAATCGCAGATCAAGCGAGCGTAGACCTCCGCGTCGTTCTGACGCAGGCGCTCGTCACGACAGACCAGAACTTCGTCCGCACCGGCGCAAATCAGATGCTCCAGGTCCCCGAGTGAGCCCTCGGGGCTCATGCCGACCAGTGCCACCAGACGGCAGCCGCGGGCATCGGCAAGCTCGCGCCCCTTGCCCATGAGCTCGAAGGCCACGGATGCAACGGCATCGTGCTCGTCAGTCTGCACGAAGATCCAGATGTCTCGATATGCGTCAAGGTCTGCCGCGCCGGCGGCCTCGTCGCGCTCAATCGAGATGGCGTTGACGGGGCAGGCGTCGACGCACCCACCGCACAGGATACAGCCGTCGGTTACGCGGGCACAGCGATTGGGGCGCTCACCCTCCACCACAATGCCGCCCGAGGCGCAGACGCGAACGCAGCGACCGCAGCCGATACAGGCTTCGCTATCGATAATCAGCCCGCTCATCTATGCCATCCCCTCAATAATCTTGGCAAGTTTTACCGCCTGCTCGGACGCCGTTCCCTCAACGGCCTCGCACGTTTGGTCACGGTCGGGCACAAACGAGCGCACGACCTGCGTCGGTGATCCGGCAAGGCCGCAACGCGAGGGATCGGCGTTTACGTCGGCAGCGCTGGCCACACGCACGTCTGCATCCTCGGCCGCGCGAATACCGGCAATACTCGGCATGCGCAGCTGGCCAATCTCCTTGGCGGTCGTCATCGCACACGGCATCTCCAGGTACACCGTCTCCTCGCCGGCATCGCAGCCGTGAACGAGCGCCAGCGAGCCACACGTCGTAAATCCCGCGCTCTGCACACAGCTCACGTCGGTCACGCAGGGGACCCCAAAGGCGCCGGCCAGCTCGGGGCCGATCTGGGCCGTATCGCCGTCCACTGCCATCTTGCCGCAGATGAGCAGGTCAAAGTCCTCATCGAGTGCCTCGATGCCGCATTTGAGGGCATAGGTGGTGGCTAGGGTATCGGCGCCCGCAAAGGCGCGATCGGTCAGCAGCAGCGCGTCGTCGGCACCGCGGGCGATGCAGTCGCGCAGCAGCGATTCGGTCGCGGGGATGCCCATCGACACCACCGTCACACGCACGTCCATGCCAAAGCCGATAAAGTCGTCCTTCAGCGCTAGCGCACATTCGAGAGCACTTGCATCGAAGGGATTAACGACCGCCTGCTTGCCATCACGCACGATAGTATTGGTCTTGGGGTCCATCTTGACCTCGGTGCTTCCGGGCACCGCCTTGACGCACACCACCATATGAAAATCACTCATCTTCACGCGCCCCCTTTCTGGACGAGCTCATCCAAGAGCTTCTCCGTAAACAGGTTGCCGCGACCCAGCTGGCCGGCAGGATCGAGCTGGAGTTTGAGATGCGCCGACTCGACCATGGCCTCGTGGCCGTACATCGTCTCCAAGAAGCCCGCCTTGATCTTGCCGACGCCGTGCTCAGCAGAAACGGCACCGCCCATGGCCGTGACCTCGGAAGCCCACTGGGCAAAGAGTTCTCCACCACGACGGTAGTCTTGCGCATCGCGCGGCAGGATGTTCACATGCAGATGGTTGTTCCCGATGTGTCCCCAGGCAGCAGACTCAAGCCCGCTTTCGGCCAGCGTGCGGCGATAGAGGACCACGACATCGGCAAGGCGTGCATTGGGCACCGACATATCCGATCCCAGCTTGGTAATGGTGGGGTCGGTGCGGCGACGCTCGTCAACGAGCATGTTGACACTCTCGGGGACCGCGTGGCGGAAAAACCGCTGGCATTCGCGATCGACTTCGGTGCGCGCGACCCATGTCGCATCGTCGCGGCCGCCCGCAAGCTCCAAAACCCATCCCAGGTGGTACAGCTCCTCGGTCGCCTGCGCCTCGTCGTCGCAGTCAAGCTCCACGTAGACACAGACCTTTGCCTCGTCGTCGAGCGCCGGCAGCGAGGCAAACGCCGTCGACTGCTCGCGCTGGCGACGTAGAATATCCAGGGCGCCAGCATCGAAGTACTCGATGGCAGCCGCATGGGACAGGACAGGGCGCACGGAATCGGTAAAGGACACCGCCTTGTCCTCGCTATCGAAAAAGCAACTCACACCCCATACGACCGAAGGTGCCGCCTGCAGGGCGATCTCGAGCTCGGTGACAACGCCGAGCGTGCCGCACGCGCCGATAAAGAGGTCGATGGCGTCCATATCGTCCGCAACGAAATAGCCTGAGGCATTTTTTGTCTCGGGCATGGTATAGCCGGGAAGATCGAGTTCGAGCGTACGGCCCGCTGCCGTCACGAGCGACAGGTGGCGGTCCTGGGCAAAAGCCTCGCCGCGCTGAAGCTCAAGCAAATCGCCATCAGCCAGCGCGACGTGGAGTCCCGTGATATGCGGGCGCATGGGACCGTAAGCGTAGCTGCGGGCGCCGGAGGCGTTGCATGCCGCCATGCCGCCCAGACAGGCAGATGCCTCGGTGGGATCGGTGGGAAAGAACTGCTCGGGGGACTCTTGGAACTCCTCGTAGGCCTCAAGCGATGCCTGGTCCCAACCAGCGGTCGGCAGTACCTTCTTGCTCAGCTGCTTACGCAGCTCCGAGAGCACAACGCCCGGCTCCACGCGCAGCAGAAATTGGTCTTGTTCATCGCGGCGAAGGCCCAAGTAGCGATTCATACGGGAAGTATTGAGGATATGCCCACCGTGGGGCACGGCACCGGCGGCAAGGCCGGTTCGGGCGCCCTGAACCGTTACCGGGACACGCTCGGCATGGAGCGTTTCCAAAATGGCACGGACCTCGTCTTCCGTTGTCGGAAACGAGATGCTCGATGCTTCGCCCGATGCGCGAGATTCATCGCGGCCATACTCTTCGAACTCGTCGGTGAAGGGTTTAATGGTTGCAGACACGCGAACTCCCCCTTTAGCTAACTACAGTGTTTGCAGGGAGATGTTACCGCATCGTTTCGTCGACGTGTTCGAGACCGTCTCCATAATTGGCGATTTTTACGTTTGTGCAATTCGGCGAACGGCAAGGCTTCCTCGGCAGACGATGCTTTTGACACATATCGCCCCGCCGTCGCCGACCGCTCGATTGTCGCTCGAAAAAAGTTGAAGTAATTTTTTCCACCTTTTACCTGCGGAGATGTCAATCCGTCAAGCATTTGGTCAGAAATTGGTCAAGTAGCGGCTGATACGGTCGGCGTCGACAGCCAAAACCGATAGAAGTTTTGGCCCCAGAAGCAGGGAGGTTCCCATGGCATATTACTGGCCCCAGTACGGCGTCGCCATCGAGGTCGACGACGATCCCTATCTCCTGCCTTTCGACGAAGAGGCGTTCCCCGAAACGGCGGTCTACCACGTCACCACCGATGTTATCTGCGACCCCGAGTCGTTCTCGGCGCTCGCCCACCACATCGCGCGTATCCACGACATCGAGCTCCCTCACGACTTTGACGAGCTCATCTACTCGCGCCGCCTGATGCTTCACATGCTCTTTGGAGCGGACCCGTCCACGTTCGCACGTGTCTACACCACCAAGGACGCCGCATGAGTGCGAAGAAGCCGCCCCGCCTCGCAGGACTGGGGCGTCGCAAGAAACTCGTCGTTGTCTGCCTGGCTATCGCCTGCGCCCTCATCGCCGTAGGGCTATACGCCTGGCAGTCGCAGCCCGTGCCCGAAGCGGGCGCCTCAGTCACGACGGCAGAGGGTAAATCGCGACAAGAAATCCAAGATGAGCTCGATGCCATCGTCCGCGACAACATGATGACGATTTCGGTCGCGCCGGTCGCTCAGCTACAGGAGGACGGCAAGCTGCGCGTCAACGTGCAAAACGTCCAAGACAATAAATTTCCCCAGCGATTCCGCGTCATCCAAAACGACGAGACCATGTACGAATCCGGTGTGGTCGAGACCGGCAAGACAATCGAGACGTGCCCCGCCGGCGACATCAAAGAAGGAGAGGCATACATCGAGATCCAGGCACTCGATGCCAAGACCCTCGACAGCCACGGCAATCCGACACGTGTCAAGGTACGGGTTGAGCAAGCCGAGAACTAGCTTTTTCGGCCGACGCGACACCGCACGCAATTCACCAGCATTCGTCCAATCATCGCGGGGACGGCCCGCGGCGAATAGAAAGGAACGACCATGGACATCACCAGGAACATGAACGGAGCCAGAGCGCTCGTCGTGGGCGCAGGGCTCGCGCTCGCGCTCGCAATGGGCGCCGCCCCGACGCCAGCTCTGGCAGCCGGGCGCGTTGGAACCACAAAAGTAATGGTCAGGACCGAGATCGACAACGTAGAGTTCAAAGTTCCGACGGTTATTCCCTTCGTCGCCAAGGCCGACGGCACGCTTCAGGGCCCCTCAGAAGACGCGACCACCATCGACAATCATTCGGCCTACGGCATCCATGTCACCAACATGAAGATCGACGCCATGAACACCTGGACCATTGCCGCCGACGCCAAGGCCGGAACCGCGCAGAATTCCATCGACTTTAAGGTCGGCCCCGACGGCGCACTCCAGAACGCCAGCGCCGCAATGCAGGAGACGGGCCTCGATCTTTCCAAGAATGCAGCCTTCGACATGGGCTACCAGGGCATTGCCGGCGGCACGGACAAAATTAAGCTCAAGACAAGCGGAAACGTCGCCCGCGTCACGCGCGACATCTTCCGCGTAACCGGCGAAGGCGATCAGGTCGCAACGATCACCTGGACGGTCGAGCCCGGTGCGCACACGGCATAAGGCCGTCGCCCTGGCCGCCGTCAGTATCCTAGCGTTTGGGCCAGCCATGGCCTTTGCCCAGCAAGAACAGGCGCAGGCCGCCACGCAAGTGACGGTCGACCTCTCGGAGCTCGACCGCGGCAACTGCAAGGAACCGTTGGCACAGACAGACGACAGACGATGGCTCTTGGCAGCAGGCGCCACGGCAGCAGGTGCGGGAACCGCCGGCCTCGGTCTGCACATCAAACGCAGCCAGAAACGAAACACGGACAGGCCGCACTAAATTAGCTAAGGAGACCCCATGGCATCGAAGAACCTTTTGCCCGTCGTCGCACTCTGCGGCGCGCTCGCAACCGGAACGCCTGTCGCCGCTTGGGCGACTCCCGTCATGGCAGACTCCTTACCAGCAGCCCTAAGCTCCGCACCAAATCCGTCGAGCGCCATTGCGTGCAAGCGTTTTTCGTTCGCACAGGCCGCAATCTCAACCTCGGGATGCCTTCGTCGTAATACGGACGGCTCGATAGTCGTGGATATCAATCGTTCGAACAAGGCAAACGGCTCCCAGGCGGGGTGCGCCGTCTGCACATGGCGCTCGATTGTGCTCGATGCAGATGGCGATCCGTGCGATTTGGGGTTGCGCATCGATATCGCTTCGGTCGATGACTCGGCGAACGGAGCGAAGGTCGCCTTCGACGGTGCGTTTTTCGAGAAAGGAGGCGGTATATGTCTGGGCTGCGCCGCCGCGAATGCAGACGATGTGCAGCCCACCCTCTCATTCACGGCATCGCTGCGGCTGACCAAGGCGGGCACCGATGCCATCGCGGCGGGAGAAGCATCCCTGCTGTTCTACGCCGTCAGCACCAAAGACACAGACGCTCATTTCGAGAAGTCAGCCGGATCACTCAGCCTTACACGAGGGATAGAGGCAGGCCCTATTGAAATCGATGCCCACGCGCAAAGCAGGCAACGCATTCTTGCCGACCCGGCGCTTCTCGAAATGGAGTGGAACGGATCCGGAGCCATCGGGATTGTCCCCTCCGCGCTTGACGCCAAGACGCTCCCCTCAAACGACGAACCCATCAACGCAACCATACAAGAAGAGAGCACGGACAAAGAAGCAGGTGCGGGCGACACGCCGTCGCCGACAAACAGCGTCCCAGCTTCTTTCGAAGCACCGAATGAGCCCGCTACCGGTCCAAACGATCCCGAGCTCGCGGACAGTCTGGGACTTGCTGATCCTCAGGAGATCGATGAAGGTAACTGCTGCGTGCTTGCCGCCCTCGACCACACAGAGGTCATCGATGCTGCAAACATCGAAGTTGCCGCCGCCAATCAGCCCGTCCGCAAGTCGGCCATCATCGCATTTCCCGAATCCATCGAAGTCGTCTTTTTGCCATCAGGCGAGGTCGTGGCCCCAACACTGCTCACCTTGTTGGGCGCCAAGAATACTCGAAACGAAATTAAAAAGGTCACGGTTGTCGACCCTGCAACCACCGCTAAACTGCGTTTATACGCCGTTGCCCCAGACGGAGGCAAGACCTTGGAATTCGATGGCGACACACTTCTAGCCTGGCGACGTCTGGACATTATGCAAGACGTCTCGTATCAGATCGAACTCGAAGGGTTTGATCGTGCCCGCGATGCCAATATCATCGCCGCGGCTATTGAATCCCCACAGCGGCTTATGACACTGCGCTTTGACTACTATCCCTATGTCCCGACAACCACCTGAGGCTTAAATGCTGCGCATCATTCCTAATACCACTTATATAACGTATTAGATGAGTCGCGATGTGCCTCGCATTTCGTTCTGCTACGATTGCCACGTTGGCATCAATACAGGAGGGCTCATGCCGGGCTTGGGAACAATCATCAACGTTGCGCTTTTAGTTGCGGGCGGTCTTTTGGGATTAGCGGGCGGCCGCTTCATTACACCGCGCATCCAAGACACGCTCATGAAAGCATCGGGGCTGTGCGTCCTGTTTATCGGCCTGGGCGGCACCATGCAAAAGATGCTCATCATCGATGGAAAGGCGCTAGCGACCACCGGTACCACCATGCTCATCGTCTCATTTGCGCTCGGTTCGCTCATCGGCGAGGCCATCAACTTGGAGGCCTCCATCGAGAACCTTGGCGAATGGCTCAAGCGCAAGACTGGCAGTGAGGGCGATAACGAGTTCACCAACGCTTTTGTCTCGACTTCACTCACCGTGTGCATCGGCGCCATGGCCATTGTGGGATCGATCCAGGACGGCCTGCTCGGCGACTGGTCAACGCTTGCCCTCAAGGGCGCACTGGACTGCATCATCGTCTGCACCATGACGGCCTCGCTTGGCCGCGGCTGCATCTTCTCCGCCCTGCCCGTCGCCGTGTTCCAGGGGACGATCACGTTGTTTGCCGGCGCGCTCTCCCCCATCATGACCACAGCAGCCCTCAACAGCCTTTCGCTCGTAGGCTCCATGCTCATCTTCTGCGTCGGCGTCAACCTCATCCGTCCTCAGACCTTCCGCACGGCCAATATGCTTCCCTCCGTCGTCATCGCCGTCATATACGCCCTCCTGTTCTAAATCTATCAACGCAGCGGTATCTCGAACATCTGTTTGATGCTGTGCTATGATATGAGGTCACCGTAGCTGCGTTCGAGAGGAGGAGCGGTGGCCGACCAGGACATCAAGATGCTCATCGAGCGCATTATGGCCGAGGCCCGGACCCATCAGTCCGCCCGCTTCTCAAACGAAACCTACGCAGACGAGCCGATTCTCAAAACCGGCCGACAGATGCAGAATTTCCTCCCCGACCAGTACCGTAAAATGCGCGAGATATCGCGCTGGCAGGATGACCCCAAGGGCGGTGCGGGCCGCTGGCTTTCGGAAGCCGAGCTTTTTTACCGCCAGGGCCTGCTGATGGCCGACTTTGAGGACGACTGTCCCTACAACGGCACCTTTAAGTCGTACTTTCCCACCTACAACGCCATGAGCGACCGGCAACTGCGCGGCTACTTTACCTGGCGTGCCCAAGTGCGCCGCGGAACCGTCGAGGAAACGTCTACGTCCTTTGCCTTTCTGTATCTCTATGAGCTGATCTGCGGCATTGGCGTAGATAATCCACTCGATGGTTTTAACAAGATCAAGGCTTTTTGGGATGTCTATCGCGCCTTCGAGCCCGGCATCGACCGGTTTGCGCGCGTGTGGCTGCAAGATTACGCCGTGTTCCACGGGCTCGACCCCAAGCTGCTTCGCGACTCTAAAACCGTCATGTTCGATAACGCCCTTATCGAACTGCGGCGCGCGGCACGAGACCTTGTACCGGCACCGTCCGGCCAGACCCCTAAGCGTCGCAAAACCTCCGAGCCCACGCTCCCCCTTCCGCCCGATGAGGTGCGCGAGGAGCGACTCATGGCCGCCATCAACGCCCTCTCCACGTACAACCTAAGTAGCTCGCGGCTCGACCGCAGCCACCACCGCGATCTGCGCCACGTGGCGTGCGCCGTGTATGTCCGCATGGCGCGCTACTATGACACGCACCGAAAGACCGGCATCGTGGCAAGTTTATTTGGGGAGGAGACGGCCATGCCCTACACCATGTTTGCCTCGGCCGTATTCTTTGCGCCCGAGCGCCACGAGGACTGCGAATACCGTCTGGACCCCATCCATATCTACCGTTGCCAAAACGGTTTTTGGGAATGCATGCGGATTCACGGCAGCAGACAAAAGAGCAGCAAACTTGGCGAGATGATGCGCGCCTGCGACCAACGCCTGCGCCTGGCCCTGGACCCTGCCCATCCCCTTAAGGAAGAAAAGGTCCCCAAATATCTGGCCAAGATTATCGATGACGAGATTGTGACATGGCTTTCGTGGGACGCTGCACACCAGCCCGTCAAGATCGATATCGATTTGAGCCAGCTGGGGCACATTCGGAGTGCTGCCGCACAAACGCGCGAAGCGCTTTTGATTGACGAGGAACGCGAGGACGGCGCGTCCGCAGAAGCCGAGGCAGCGGACTCAGGGCAACCGGAAGCCGAGCCCGTAGCCGACGCGACGGTCGAGGCGGTCGCGGCGGCCGCAGGGCAGGACGAGTCCGACGAGCCGACCATATCCACCGAACAGTTTGGTATCGTGGCACCGCTTCTCGCGCCGACGCCCGCGTTCGCAGCGGCTGCGCCCGCTGACGCCACGAACGAACTCGCGCTCGCCGCAGACGCCTATCTCCGCGCGCTGCTCGAGCACAACGCAGTACAGGCGGAATCGGCGGTAGTGCAATCGGAGCAGAGCGAGGACATGCTCGTCGATACCATCAACGAGGCGCTCTTTGACCTGGTGGGCGACACCGTAATTGAATTTAGCGCGGCAGGGCCGCAGATTATCGAGGACTACGAAGCAGACGTGAGAGGATACCTAGACCATGAGTGATACCGCATCCGCAGCACCTCGCGTGCCCAAGCGCGTCGCTGCCGTCATTCTCAACTCGCTCAAGGGCGGCGTGGTCCCGCGCATCGGCCTTCCTTACATCACCGTAGGCCGCGAGGTCGAGATCCGCGCCCTGCTCACCGATCTGAGCCTCATCGCCGACGGTGGCGCGAGCTTCCGCTTTCTGGTCGGTCGTTACGGCGCCGGCAAGAGCTTTTTGCTCCAGACCATCCGCACGCACGCCATGGGCGAGGGATTCGTCGTCGCTGATGCCGACCTGTCGCCCGAGCGCCGCCTGCAGGGCGGTCAGGGACAGGGCCTTGCCACCTACCGCGAGCTCATCCGCAATATATCGACCAAGACGCGCCCCGAGGGCGGTGCGCTCAACCTTATCCTAGATCGCTGGGTCGCCTCATGTGCCGACGTCGACGAGTCGGTCGTCAATGCCCAACTGGCCCCGCTCGAGGAGATGGTCCACGGCTTCGACTTCACCCGCATGCTCCGCCGCTATCGCATGGCCGCATCCGGGGGCGACGAAGAGACCATGAGCCGCGTGACCAAATGGATCCGCGGCGAATACCGCACCAAGAGCGAGGCGCGCGCCGAGCTGGGCTCCTCGACCATCATCAGCGATGACGACTGGTACGACTACGTCAAACTCATCGCGCGTTTTTTGGTTTGCAGCGGCTACAAGGGCATGCTGGTGCTCATCGACGAGCTCGTGAATCTGTATAAGATTCCCAATGCCATCACGCGCCAGTACAACTACGAGAAGATCCTGACCATGTACAACGACACACTTCAGGGCAAGGCGCAGTACCTGGGCATGATCATGGGCGGCACGCCAACCTCCATCGAAGACCGCCGCCGCGGCGTGTTCTCCTACGAGGCTCTGCGCAGCCGACTCGCTCAGGGTCGCTTTGCGCGCCAGGACCTTAAGGACATGCTCGCACCCATCATCCGCCTGCAGCCGCTCACCTACGAGGAGCTACTGGTGCTCATCGAAAAACTCATGCAAATTCACGCCGGCTACTTTGGCTGGACGCCCACGCTTACCGAGAACGACTTGGTGGACTTCCTCAAGATCGAGTTCGGTCGTGTGGGAGCCGACACGCATCTGACGCCGCGTGAAGTCATTCGTGACTTTATCGAGTTGCTCGACATCCTATGCCAAAACCCCGACGCCAACGTGGCCGAGCTGCTGCAAAGCGTCGGCGGCGACGCGCTGGCGCCGGCAGCCGCAACAGGCGACACCGATACCGCAGGCGGCGACCGTAACTTCGCCGAATTCACCATCTAACCTGCCAAAAAGGGACAGGTTTATTTTGGCAGGCTCTATCTGGGCAAACGTTGAAGCAGTAATGCAGCAAGCCACTGCCCGCCGCGTTGAGAGATTCGCTTTTGAAAGGAGGCCTCGTGAACGCCTTTGACCGCTACGCCCCGTTTATCCAAGACTTCATCTACTCCCACGATTGGGAGAGCTTGCGCTCTATCCAGGTTGCGGCAGCTGATGCCATCTTTAACACGCAAGATAATGTGCTCCTGACGGCATCCACGGCTTCCGGCAAAACCGAGGCAGCCTTCTTTCCCATCCTGACCGAATTTTGGGAGAACCCGCCCGCGAGCGTGGGCGCCCTCTACATCGGCCCCCTCAAAGCGCTCATCAATGATCAGTTCGTCCGTCTCAATGACCTGTGCGAAGAAGCCGACATCCCCGTCTGGCACTGGCATGGCGATGTCTCGCAGTCGCACAAGGCCAAGCTCATCAAAAAGCCAAGCGGCATCTTGCAGATTACGCCCGAGTCGCTCGAGGCGCTCTTAATCCATAAGCACATGGCGATCCCGCGCATGTTCTGCGACCTACGCTATGTGGTCATCGATGAGGTCCACTCGCTCATGCGCGGCGACCGTGGCGGGCAGACGCTCTGCCTTATCGAGCGACTCTCGCGCATGGCCGGCGTACAGCCCCGACGCATTGGCCTTTCGGCCACCATCGGCGACCCCGAGCGCACGGGCGCTTTTCTCTCGAAGGGAACGGGGCGCGACTGCGTTATCCCCCGCTTTGAGGAACCGCGCCGCGTGTGGCGCATCTCCATGGAGCACTTCTACAACTCGGGCCCCCAGGCTCAGCAACGAGGATTCGTAGGCACAGGTCCACAAGAAGCCGAGGTGCTTGCTTGCGAGCGTATTGAGACGGCGGCGCCCGCGGCGCTGCCCGCATCCGGACAAGACATGTGCCACAGCGGACAGCTTACACAGGAAGAACACCGTCAACGTCGTGAGCAGGCGCGGGACAAGGCCGCTCCCAAAGACCGTCGCACTTCCTCGGCCCCCGAGGGCGAAGTCGACATCCCACGAGCGACCGAGCAGGCGCTTCTCAACCCCACCGACACGGCGCCCGACAACGCCGACCCCGGCATGGGCTATATCTTTGAGCATACGCGCGGCCGCAAATGCCTGGTCTTTGCCAACTCGCGCGAGGAGGCAGAGGCCGTGTGCTCCATGCTGCGCAGCTACTGCGAGAGCCGGCACGAGCCCGACCGTTTTCTCATCCATCACGGCAATCTTTCGGCATCGCTACGCGAGACGGCCGAGGAGCTCATGCGCGACGAGGAGCAGACGCAGACAACCGTCACCACCTCTACGTTGGAGCTCGGTATCGATATCGGCCGCCTGGAGCGCGCCTTCCAGATTGACGCGCCGTTTACCGTCAGCTCCTTTTTGCAGCGCATGGGGCGCACAGGCCGTCGCGATCTTCCGCCCGAGATGTGGTTTGTCATGCGCGAGGAAGAGCCCGAGCCGCGCACGATGATGCCCGAAACCATTCCCTGGAAGCTCCTGCAGGGTATCGCGCTCGTACAACTCTATCGCGAGGAAAAGTGGGTCGAGCCACCCGAGCTCGATCGTCTCCCCTACAGCCTGCTCTATCACCAGACTATGTCGACCCTCGCCAGCACCGGCGAGCTCACGCCGGCCGAACTTGCCCAGCGCGTGCTCACGCTCAGCTATTTCCACCGTGTCTCGGCAGACGATTACCGTGTGCTGCTACGTCACCTCATTAAGATCGACCATATCCAGGTCACCGAAGGTGGCGGGCTCATCGTGGGTCTCGCGGGCGAGCGCATCATCAACAACTTTAAGTTCTACGCCGTGTTCCAGGAAAACGAGGAGTTTACCGTCCGGAGCGAATCGGCTGAGCTGGGCACGATCGTTAATCCGCCCCCGCCCGGTGAGCGCATCGCCATCGCCGGACACTGCTGGATTGTCGAGGAAGTGGACTGGAAGCGCCACACTGTCTTTGCCACGCAGGTCAAGGGCCGGGTGCCGGCCTACTTTGGCGACTGCCCCGGCGACATTAACACGCATGTGCTCGAGCGCATGCGCAAGGCGCTCAACGAGCACGCGACATATCCGTACCTTATGGGTAACGCACGGGCCCGCTTGGCGCAGGCTCGTCATACGGCCGAGATTTCGGGGGCGGGAACCAAGCCGCTCATTAACCTGGGCGGCGATACCTGGGTGCTCTTCCCCTGGCTGGGCAGCTACGCCTTTTTGGCGCTCGAGCGCATGCTCAAGATTAAATGTGCCGCGGAGCTGGGCCTTCGCGGGCTCGATCCGTCACGCCCGTACTTTATGCAGTTTAAGATGAAGGCCGACGAGGAGACGTTCTTTGAGGTGCTCGCCGCCGAGGCCGAGAAGGACTTCGATCCCATCGAGCTCGTCTATCCTGGCGAGGTGCCTTACTTTGACCGCTACGACGAGTTTGTTCCCGAAGAGCTCGTGCGCAAGGGCTTTGCCGAAGGCGTGCTCGACATAGAGGGTATGAAGCAGCGCGTTCTCGGCTGGCGCGACCACGCCTAAGACCAGTCTTTTTTGGGACGGGGAGACTTACTTGTCGTGAAGGACGGTGCCGAGGAAGTCGGTGTCGAAGGGCACGGCTTCGGCAAAGGCGTAGTCGCCGTCGCTGGCGATGAGCAGGTAGTTTTCCTCGCCGCCGAACTTCACATCGCCACATGGGACCACCCAGGCGTGGACGAATACCTCGAGTGCCGTGGCAGCGCAGTCGCGAAGGAACGTCACATCGCTCCCCTCGTTTGCGCTCACAATATTGGCCACGTAGATACCCCCGGGCTTCAGGCTGCCTCGCACCAGGCGCAGCGCCTCAACCGTCGCCAGCTCGCGAACGGGCTCGGCACCGCCAAAGCAATCGCTCACGACCACGTCGTAGCGACGATGGCCCACGCTCGTCACACCCAGATACGAGCGAGCCTCGGCGGTAATCACCCGCAGGCGGTCGCCCACCGCGCGCTCCAGCTCGTCCAGGTAGAACCAACGGCGCGCCAAGCGCGTTATCTCTCCGTCATACTCGATAACGTCCATACGCAAGCCCTCGTGCGACACCAGCGCATATTTGGGATAGGCAAACCCGCCGCCACCTAGCATAAGCATACGGCTGATACCGTGACCATAAGCGTCGCGCATCGCATCCTCGGCCTCAAACACGTCGTCAAACGCGCGATAGTACGCAAAGACGGGCTCCGCCCAGCGCTCGCCAACGTAACTCGCGCTTTGGTAGACGCCGCCTTGAACCAATACGCGAACTTCGTCGCCGCCCTCATCGTGCACGCGCTTTACACGCGCCAGCCCATTGCGGGTCCTCGCGACCTGCAGACAGGCAGCGCGAACAGCGACGGCGGCCGCACCAAGTGCCGCGGCTCCCAGGGCAACGCCGGCAACGACACCAGCAGAAACACTCGGCTTGTTCATCTAGAGCTCCTTTTGCAGATAGAGTCCATGGTCGTAAAAACCCAAATGACGATAGTACTCACGCGTGCCGATCGCGCTGATCACGTTGATGCGCGCATAGCCCGCGTCCCGCGTCATCTGGCACGCACGCTCCACCAGCGACCGCCCCAGTCCATGATGCTGAGCCGCCTGGCCTTGATCTCCCATGCGCGCCGCCATGCCGTACACGTGCACCTCGCGAATCATCGCCTCGTCCGGCGCTGTCGGCAACTCGTCCGCATGCGCGGCAACAAACGCGCGATCGGGCAGCGACAGGCGCAAAAAACCCGCGATTTTGCCCTGCGGCGTCACCCACTGCAAAA
>UQPJ01000048.1:0-18751 GCA_900543015.1 uncultured Collinsella sp. | reverse complement strand
GACCTCGGCGATAAACACCGCGAGGTCGCTGCTCACCACCGCGCCGGAGGGGCTCAGGTCGAGGTTCCGCGGCATGGGAGGGCCGAGGCTGATGGAGGAGCTCCCCTCCGTGCGCGCCGAGGGCGCGCTGGGCGCCGCGCTCGGCGCGCTGGCGGACCTGTGGGAGGCGGCGCGCGACGCGGCGCTCGACATGGAGCGCGCGATCGAGGCGTCCCTGGAGGAGAACTGCCCCGCGCTGCTGGCGATGTACGGGTGCGGGCCCGTGAGCGCGGCCAAGCTCGCGGTCGCGGCCGGGGACAACCCGGGCAGGCTGCGCTCCGAGGCGTCGTTCGCGGCGATATGCGGGGCCTGCCCCATCCCCGCCTCGAGCGGCAAGACCGTGAGGCACAGGCTCAACAGGGGCGGCGACCGGCAGGCGAACAGCGCGCTGCACGAGATCGCGAGGCAGAGGGTCATGCGCGACCCCGAGACCGCCGAGTACGCCGAGAGGGCCAGGGGGCGGGGGAAGAGCGACAGGGAGGTCATGAGGTGCCTCAAGCGCTACGTGGCCAGGGAGGCGTACCGGGCGCTGATGCACCCGCACGAGATCAGGAGGCCCGAGGACGCCTCGGAGCTCGTGGCGGCCAGGCGCGCGGCGAAGGTCAGCCAGGTGAGGGCGGCGTCCATATTGGGAACCAGCGAGAAGTACATCTCGATGCTGGAGAGGGGCCAAAGGGAGCTCAAGCCCATAAGGAGGGCCTACGAGGCATGGGTCGAGGCCGGACTTCCGCTCGATTGGGACAGGCGGGCCTTCGAGGCCGAGCGCAAAATGGATTCTAAAAAACACCTTGCCAAATAGGAGCGTCAGGACGGAGGAAGCCCCCGCCGCACGTAGTGCGCAGCGGGGGCTTCCGACATGTCCGAGGACGTTTTCAGAGCTTTACCCTGTAGGGTCCCGAGGGGCTATGTCCGCTACTCAGCCATCTGAGCCTGGACGGCGGTGATGGCTACGACACCCACGATGTCGTCGGCAGAGCAGCCGCGCGAAAGGTCGTTAACCGGCTTGGCGATGCCCTGCAGGATGGGGCCGTAAGCGTCGGCGCCAGCGAAGCGCTGAACCAGCTTGTAGCCGATGTTGCCGGCCTCGAGGTCGGGGAACACGAGCACGTTGGCCTTGCCGGCAACGGAGGAGCCGGGAGCCTTGAGCTGGGCGACGGTGGGGACGATAGCGGCATCGAGCTGCAGGTCGCCGTCAATGGCGAGCTCGGGAGCCTTCTCCTTGCAGAACTTCACGGCCTCTTGGACCTTCTTGGCGACCTCGCCGCCGGCGGAGCCCATGGTGGAGTAGGAGAGCATGGCCACGTGCGGCTCAACATTGCCCATGAAGGTGGACCAGGAGTGAGCGGAGGCGATGGCGATCTCGGAGAGTTCGTCGGAGGACGGGTTGATGTTGAGGCCGCAGTCGGCGAAGATCAGCGTGCCGTCGGTGCCGAACTGCGGGGTGTCGGTGCACATCACGAAGAAGGCCGAGACCAGCTTGGTGCCCGGGGCGGTCTTGAGGATCTGCAGCGCGGGGCGCAGGGTGTCGGCGGTAGAGTGGCAGGCGCCGGAGACCAGGCCGTCAGCATCGCCCATATTGACCATCATGGTGCCAAAGTAGGTGGCGTCCATCACCTGGGCTCGAGCCTGCTCGATGGTAACGCCCTTCTTGGCGCGGAGCTCGGCAAACTTCTGCGCGTACTCCTCGTGCTTCTCGGCGTTGCGCGGATCGATGACGGTGGCGCCGGGGACGTTGATCTCGTTGGGATCGCCCAGGATGACGATGTTGGCCAGGCCTTCCTCGATGATCTTGTTGGCCGCGACGATGGTGCGCGGATCCTCGCCCTCGGGCAGGACGATGGTCTTAAGGTCGGCCTTGGCGGCAGACTTCATACGGTTTAGGAAATCGCTCATGTTACTCCTTACAAGCGTTTCGCTAAGCTCCAGGCACCCGGCTGTTCACGAATAAACCCGCTGCTAGCGGGTCTACCTTTCAATTATGTTCGCCGCTGTGCTTGAGCTTTCCTTGTGTGGCAAGCTCATTATAGGACGCATTAGCGCTATAATCGCTCTGATAAATATGTCTCGAAGAATGTTCGAGAAAAGCCCAGCTAACGAGCCCGTGGCTTTTGACAAGGAGTATCGATGCAGATTACCTCAGGCCTGCCTGAAGGCTTTAACGCCGGCGCGTACGACATGATTGTCGTCGGTGCTGGATATGCCGGTGCCGTTTGCGCCCGCCGTCTTGCCGAGACTATCGGCTATCGTGTTGCCGTTTTGGAGCGCCGTAGCCACATTGCGGGCAATGCCTATGACTGCACTGACGAGGCCGGAATCCTGATCCACGAGTACGGTCCGCATATCTATCACACCTTTAACGAGCGCGTGCACAATTTCCTGTCGCGCTTTACCAAGTGGACGGATTATCAGCACAAGGTGCTCGCCAACATCAACGGTACCCTTATGCCCGTGCCCTTCAACCATGCGAGTCTCAAGCTCGCCTTTGGTGATGAGCGCGGCGAGGAGCTGTATCAGAAGCTCGTGGAGACCTTTGGCAAGGATGTCAAGGTGCCCATTATGGAGCTGCGTAAGAAGAACGACCCCGACTTGGCCGAGGTCGCCGATTACGTCTACGAGAACGTCTTTTTGCATTACACCATGAAGCAGTGGGGTCAGACGCCCGACCAGATCGACCCGTCGATCACCGGCCGCGTTCCCGTCTTTGTGGGCGACGATGACCGCTACTTCCCGCAAGCTCCCTTCCAGGGCATGCCGCAGGAGGGCTACACGGCGCTGTTCGAGCACATGCTCGACCACGACCTGATTGATGTGTTCTGCGACGTGGACGCCCGCGATCTCTTTGAGATTGACGAGACCACCGTCAAGATCGACGGTAAGGTCTATGGCGGCGAGATCGTCTATACCGGTCCGCTCGATGAGCTGTTCGACCTCGACCTGGGCGCTCTGCCGTACCGTACGCTCGACATGAAGTTCGAGACGCTCGATATGGATCAGTTCCAGCCTGTGGGTACCGTCAACTACACCACGAGCGAGGATTACACGCGCATCACCGAGTTCAAGAACATGACCGGTCAGGTTTTGCCCGGCAAGACCACCATCATGAAGGAGTACTCCAAGGCCTATACGCCCGGCTCGGGCGAGACGCCGTATTACGCCATTCTGGAGCCCGAGAACCGCGAGCTCTATGAGCGCTATCTTGAGCGCGTCCAGAACCTGACAAACTTCCACCCGGTGGGTCGTCTGGCCGAGTATCGTTACTACGATATGGATGCCGTGACCAATTCCGCCCTCGATCTTTCGGATGAGATTATCGCCTGCCATGCATAAAGTCATAACATTCGGTATTCCCTCGTATAACGCCGCTAAGGACATGGACCATTGCATCACCTCCATCTTGGAGGGGAGCAATTATGCCACCGATATCGAGATTATCGTGGTGGACGACGGCTCCAAGGATGAGACGGCCGCCAAGGCCGACGAGTGGGAGGCCCGTTATCCTGGAATCATCCGCGCGGTGCACCAGGAGAATGGCGGCCACGGTATTGCCGTCCTTTCGGGTCTGCGCGAGGCGCAGGGCACCTACTACAAGGTTGTCGACTCGGACGACTGGCTTGACGGCGCTGCCCTTTCGACCATGCTGTCGATTCTGCGCGGCTTTGAAGAGCGCGACCAGCGCGTTGACCTGTTTATCTCGAACTACGTGTACGAGAAGGTTTACGAGGGTACGCATACGGCCATTGGTTACAAGTTTGCCCTGCCTCGAAAAAAGATCTTTACCTGGGACCAGATCGGCCATTTCCGCCTGGACCAGAATCTGCTCATGCATAGCCTGTGCTATCGCACGGACGTGCTGCGCGAGTCCAACCTTCCCATGCCGCCGCACACGTTCTATGTGGACAACATCTACGCCTACGTGCCGCTGCCGCGTTGCAAGACCATGTACTACGCCGACATCGACCTCTATCGCTACTTTATCGGTCGCGAGGGCCAGAGTGTCAACGAGGCCACGATGGTCAAGCGTCTGGACCAGCAGTTCCGTGTTACGCGCATCATGATGGAGTCGTACCACCTGTACAGCGATGTCGAGTCGTCGCGTCTGCGTTCGTACATGATGGGTTATTTCACTATGATGATGGCGATCTGCTCGGTGCTCACCAAGCTTTCCGACGAGGATTGCGCCGACGAGCGCCTGAAGACGCTGTGGGCGGACCTGAAGGCCTACGATGAGCGCATGTACCTTCGTGCTCGCTACGGCGTGGTCGGCTTCTTCACTAACCTCCGCGGTCGTGCCGGAGACAAAACCACACTCGGCCTATACCGTCTTGCCTCAAAGATCTTCAAATTCAACTAGCTGCTGAGTAATCGCTGCTGATAGGTTGACTGGGCCCCTTGGCCTTTAGTTTGCTACTGCGAACAGTCCTGCTCGCACGGAAAGCACATTAAGTGCTTTCCGGCTCGTGCGGAACTTGTATCAAACTAAAGGCCAAGGGGCCTCTGCTATAAGAATCGATTGTCAGGTTATTTGAATTTGAAGATCTTCGACGCGCGGTACACAGGGGCCTGGGCTGAAAAGAATCTGGTTGGTAGGTTGCCCGGTGGGATTTGGTTATGTTTGTCGCGAGTTCCGCACGAGCCGAAGAGCACTTAATGTGCTCTTCGTGCGAGCCAGGACTGTAGGGCAGCAAACATAACCAAACCCCACCGGGCAACCGGACGAGCTAGTTTACTTTGCGGCGCCGGGTATGCCGTGGGAGGTTTTGGCGTTTTTGGCTCCGTTTACGATGGCGGTTTGCAAAGCCCTTACGGCGAGCATGCCCAGCAGGTCTAGGGGAACGGCGGCGCTTGCCTGGGCGCCCAGTTTGCCGCTGGCGAGGGTGTAGATGGTGTCGCCGTCGTTGGTGGTGTGCGTGGGACGGATGGCGTGTGCGTAGGCGTCTGCGGCCATTTGGGAGACCTTGGTGGCCTGGGCCTTAGTGAGCTCCATGTTGGTGACGATGCAGCTGATGGTGGTGTTGGTGCGGTCGAGCGGCATCTGCATGGATCCGGCGGCGGCAAAGGCTGCGAGTTCCATATCGACGATTTGGTCGCTATCGGCTGAGGCGCGCATGCCGGCGACCCACTCGCCGGTGAGGGGGTCGACAACGTTGCCGCAGGCGTTGACCGAGACCACGGCACCCACCTTGACAGGGCCGAGCGCCACGGCGGCAGCGCCAAGGCCGGCCTTCATGCAGGTGGCGGGGCCCATGAGCTTACCTACGGTGGCACCGGTGCCGGCGCCCACATTGCCTTGCTCGAGCGTGGTGGGGGTGTTGTCGAGTGCCTCGCGCACGGCGGCGATGCCGGCCTCTATGTCGGGGCGTACGGTGGGGTCGCCAAAGGCAAGGTCGAAGATACAGCTGGAGCACACGATGGGCACCTGCGTGGGGCCGACGGACAGACCAATGCCGCGGCTCTCGAGTTCGCGAGCGACGCCGCTTGCAGCCTCGAGGCCAAAGGCCGATCCGCCCGAAAGGCAGACGGCGTGAACCTTGTCGACGGTGTTCTCGGGTCGCAGCAGGTCGGTTTCGCGCGATGCTGGAGCACCGCCGCGAACGTCAACGCCGCCGGTGGCACCCTCGGGCGCCACGATTACGGTGCAGCCGGTGCCAGCCTCCTCGTCCGTATAGTTGCCAAAGCAAAAGCCATCGACATTGCAAACATCGATGGCTTCGAGCAGTGTGTCCATGTTTTCTCCTATCGGTTTTCCGCCGGGCCTTATGCCCGGTCGGGATCCGTACGGTACGGCAAAATTGTAGGCGCTGGGGGATAACCAGCGCCAGATGCAATTACGAGAGTTTTTGAATCGCGCGTGCGACGCGAGCGATGGGCAAGCCCACCACGTTGTAGAAGTCACCCGAAATATCGTGCACAAGCATGCGGCCGCCTGTGCCCTGAATGCCGTAGGCGCCGGCCTTGTCCATGGGTTCGCCGGAGGCAACATAGCGCTCGATCTGCTCTCCGGTAAGCTCATAGAACGTCACGTCGGTCACATCGACAAACGACAGGCTCTCGGCAGCATGCGGAGCGGCCGTGTCGCCTGCCTTAACGATGCAGACGCCGGTTGCGACCTGGTGCGTGCGGCCCGAAAGCTCGCGGAGCATGGTGCGCGCCTCGTCCTCGGTTGCCGGCTTGCCCAGAATCTTGCCATCGAGGGTGACAATAGTATCGGCCGCGACGGTCAGTTCGTTGGGCTCGGCACGCTCGGCGGCAACGGCGGCGGCTTTGGCGCGTGCTAAGCGTTCAACGAGCGTAAGCGGGGCCTCGCCATCAAAAGGCGTTTCGTCGATATCTGCGGGAATCACGCGAATGTCATAGCCTGCCTCGCGCATCAACTCGATGCGGCGTGGCGATTGCGAAGCCAAAATCATAGCTGAATGCCCTCGGCGACCTTCTCGACGGCCTTGTCGCCGGTGAGTGTGCGCAGCAGCTCAAGCGCAAAGGGGAGCGACTGGGCCATGCCGCTGGCGGTGATGATGTTGCCGTCTTGCGTAACCTTCTCGCCGGTATAGGCGCCTTCGGGGAAGCTTTTCTCAAAGCCAGGGAAGCACGTGGCGTGGCGCCCCTCGAGTAGGTCGAGCTCGCCCAGGATAAACGGGGCGGCGCAGATGGCGGCAACGTGCTTGGTCGCGGCGAACTCGCAGACCACGTCGCAGACGCGCTGATCGGCGCGCAGGTTGGTGGCACCGGGCAGGCCGCCGGGCAGCACGACGCAGTCGTACTCGTCAAAGTTGATCTCGTCAAAGAGCGCATCGCAGGTCACGGGAATCTGCAGCGAGCTTACGACCTCACGTGTGGGCATAATCGAGACGAGCGTGGCACGGACACCGCCGCGACGCATGACATCGACCATGGTCAAGCATTCAATAGTTTCAAAGCCATCGGCGGCGAGAACGGCAACGCTGGGCATGAGGGTTCCTTTCATAGGCGGCATACAATTAGCCGTCTTATACCCCGAAGACCTCCGCTTGCCACGCTCGATTTCTCAATGATTTATCTGAGCAATGATTGAGTGACTAGTTGCGCCTAAGGTGGACGACGGTCTCGCAGTGGAAGGTTTGCGGGAACAGGTCGACTGGCGTGATCTTGACGGGGGAGAAGGTGCCTTCTTCGACAAAGCGTTTGAGATCGCGCGCCAAGGTGGCCGGGTCGCAGCTCACGTAGGCGACATCGCGAGCACTCGTGCTGGCGATAAGGTCGATCGCCTCGGGGGCGAGGCCTGCGCGCGGCGGGTCGACCACCAAGACGTCGGCATCCTGGTCGGGGAACTCGCGCACCGCGTCTCCGCCAATGACGTCGACGTTATCGAGCTTGTTGATCTCGAGGTTGCGGCGCAGGTCGCGCACGGCCGGTCCGTAGGCTTCGACGGCGGCGACGAAGTCGCAGCGGCGGGCGAGCGGCAGGGTAAAGGTTCCGGCGCCGCAGTACAGGTCCACGGCAAGCTCGTCTTCTTGCGGGTCGAGCGCTTCCATGACAAGCTCGATCAAAATCTCGGCACCCTTGGTGTTGACCTGGAAAAAAGACGGGGCAGACAAGCGCATCTGACCCTCGGCGATATTCTCGGTCCATGAGCCCTCTCCGGCGAGCATTTCGACCTTGGAGACACGGCGGGCCTTCTTTTCGCCCTTGCTCATCACACGCACGATGCTCGTGGGATGAGCGGCGTCCGCCAGCACGCGGGAGACTTGCGAGCGCGGAAAAGAGCCTGTGGGCGTCCAGAGTGCAACCTCGAGCGCCTTGGTGCGGCGCGATGCGCGAATGCCCACGCGTTCGAGCCCTAAGTCATGGCTGCCGCTTAGATAGTTGAGTGCGCCGACGACCGATTTGAGCGCCTTGGGAAAACGTTTATCGAACAGCGGGCACGCATCGACGGTCACGATTTTGCTGGGGTCGACACCGTGCATGCCAAGGCGCACGCGACCGTTGACGACGGTCGGTTCGAGCTCGATTTTATTGCGGTAGCCCCAGTCGTCCTTGGTGTGGCAGATGGGCTGTACCAACTCATCGACCTGCTCAGGAGCGAACTTTCCGATGCGTTCGAGCGTGGAGCGCAGGTTTTGCTCCTTGGCGGCAAGCTGTGCCGTGCGTGAGAGATTGCCCCACGAGCAGCCGCCGCAGATGCCCACGTAGGGGCAGGGGGGCTGAATGCGATCGGGGCTCGGCTCCAGAATCTCGGTGGTGCGGGCGCGCATGAACGACTTGCCGTCCTGTACGACCTCGGCCTCGACGGTGTCGCCTGCCACGGCGCCCTGCACAAAGACGGCCTTGCCGTTGTCGGCGTGCGCCAGCCCGTCGGCGCCGTAGGTCATCGATTCTATAGTGAGCTTCATATCCCTGCCTGTCATTCGCGTTGTTGTCCGCACCATGGTAGCAGGGAAAAGCGCCCCGCATCCGAGGCTTTCCTCAAATGCGGGGCGCTTCTACAAACTGCTTCTACAAACGACTATTTCGTCTTGCCGGTAATGAGCGTCTTAAGACCCAGGCCGATCAGGCCCAGGCCCATGCGCACACGACCGGGGCGATGGCGCTCGATGGCCTTGGTCTTGCCGGCGGGCTTATCGCGACGGGCGCTCGTCTCGGGTGCGGGCTTGGTGACCTGCGGCTCGGGCTGAGGTACAGGTGCGGGCTCGGGCTCAATGACGGTCGCCTGGACCTTCTGAACCTCGGACGTGGCCGGCTGCGGCTCAGGAGAAGGGGCGGGCTTTGCCTCAATGACGGGCTCGGGCGCGGCCTCGGCGTTGCGGTAGGCACGCTCCAGCAGGGCTTCCTGCGAGTTGAAGGGTTTCTCACCCCCTGTACGCTCCACGGGAACCCAGGTGCCGTCACTTGTCAGGCTGCGGGCTTTCACGTTGTCGCGCAGCTGCATACCCATGTACTCGTGCACCAGGGCGCGGCAGGTGGGGTCGAGCACGGGGAAGGCGATCTCCACGCGGTGCTCGGTGTTGCGCGTCATCATGTCGGCCGAGCTCAGGTAAATCATGTCCGAGTCCACGCCGAAAGCGTAAACACGGGCATGCTCCAAAAAGCGTCCGACGATAGAACGGACATGCACGTTCTCGGTCTTGCCAGGAACTCCCGGCTTGAGGCACGAGATGCCGCGGATGATCATGTCCACGCGGACTCCTGCGCACGATGCCTCGGCGATCTTGTCGATGACCTCGCGGTCGGTGAGCGAGTTGAGCTTAAAGAACACGCGGGCGGGCTCGCCAGCGAGGGCGCGCTGGATCTCGCGGTCCAGGCCGCGCATGATGAGCGGCTTGAGACCGACCGGCGCCACGCCCAGGAAGCGGTAATCGCCGCGCAGATTGCCCAGCGACAGGTTGCGGAAGAACAGGTTGGCGTCCTCGCCGATACCGGGGTGGGCGGTCATGAGCATAAAGTCGCTGTAGAGTTTGGCCGTCTTCTCGTTAAAGTTGCCGGTGCCCAGCAGCGTCAGGCGCGTTAGCGCCATGCCCTCGCGATAGGTGAGCTGGCAGATCTTGGAGTGGCACTTAAAGCCCTCGGAGCCGTAGATGACGGTGCAGCCGGCCTCTTCCAGGCGCTCGGCCCACTCGATGTTGTTCTGCTCGTCAAAGCGCGCGCGGAGCTCCATGAGCACCGTGACCTCTTTGCCGTTCTCGGCGGCATCGATCAGCGACTCGCACAGGCGGCTCTGCTTGGCCACGCGGTAGAGCGTGATGCGCAGCGAGATGCACTCGGGGTCGTAGGCGGCCTCGTGCACCAGATCCAGGAAGGGGTTCATGGCCTCATAGGGATAAAAGAGCAGCTTGTCGTGCTGCAGCACCTGCTCGCGGATGGAGCGGGTCATATCGATGGTGGAGTTGGGCTGCGGCTTAAACGGCGTAAAGAGCAGCTCGTTGCGCAGGTGCTCGGGAATCTTGCCCTCAATGCCAAAGACGTAGCCCAGGTCGAGCGGGATATCGCAGGTAAAGACAGAGCGGCGCGAAAGCTCGAGCGCCTTGCGGATGGTCTTGAGCGTCGCCTTCTCGAGCGACCCCGAGACCGCGAGCACCACCGGCTGCAGGCGCAAGCGTTTCTTGAGGATGCGCTTCATGTGCTGACGGTAATCCTCTTCCTCCTCGACGCCCTCGCCGTCCGGGTCGATGTCGGCGTTGCGGGTGACGCGGATGAGCGCGCGGTCGAGCGGCTTATAGGAGCCAAAGCAGCTGTCCAGGCAGGCGAGGATGACGTCCTCGAGCAAGATGTAGGAGTAGGTGCCGGTGGGCGAGGGGATCTCGACCACGCGGTTCATCGAGGTGGGAATCTCGATAAGGCCCAGCAGACTCTCCTCGTCGGTGACGCCGTCCAGGCCGCAGGCCAGGTAGAGTGCGCCGTTGCGCAGGTTGGGGAAGGGGTGGCGCGGGTCAATCACCAGCGGTGAGATGACCGGCGACACGTAGGCCTGGAAGTAACGGGTTACAAAGGTGCGCTCCTCGGGCGTAAGCGAATCGATGCGGGCGCGGTGAACGCCCAGGGTGTCGAGCTTGCCCTCGATGCTCTTAAAGATGGACTCCCATCGGGTAAGGAGCCCGGGCATTTCGGCCATGACAGCATCGACCTGTTCGGAGGCGGTCATATTGCTCTTGTTGTCGACAGGCTGTTTTTTGAGCTCTGCCAGATCGGACAGGCCGCCCACGCGCACCATGAGAAACTCGTCGAGGTTAGACTCGAAAATCGACACGAACTTTAGACGTTCGAACAGCGGAACGGTCTCGTCGAAGGCTTCGTCAAGCACACGGTTATCAAAGCGCAGCCAGCTGAGCTCTCGGTTCTGCGTGTACGAGAAGTCGCGCGGCGGTTTGCGCAGCTTTGCGGCGGCTTGCTTTTTTTCGATTTTGCTCGGCATATGCATCTGTCCGTTCAGTCCCCGCAGGGGACGGTTGCCTAACACTATTCACTATTGTCTCAATTTAGTCGACTTGTGGCACGGACGTATTGTGCGAACGGTATCTTAACCTACTTCTTACGCTGTCAAGCCATAGAGCTGACGCCCGTCGCGTTGCGAAAAACGGTCTAGATCCTCACTCAACTGCTGAGTATGTGTGAATAAGAATGATAGATAGCTGAATATCATCGAATACAGGCAGAAACACGAACAAGCGTCATTTATATACATAAAACCGTTGTAGATATGCAATTCTTAATCGAAAGATTGGAGTTGTAATTGCGAATGATTTTTGAGAAAAAAGATCGTTTACCTTTGAAAAGGTACTTTAGAGCGCCGAAGTGCATCATGGGGGAATCACATGCGATATACCGTTCATCGCACTTTGTTGACCGTTCGGGGGTGAGGTGGAATTGCGGGTGGAATTTGGATATAACTAGAGCTGTCAGCAAGCAGCGCCCGTTACGGAAGGGCGCTGATAGATTCGGCCGAGAGGCCCGAAAGAAAGGTAGGAGGCCATGACGAAAGGTCTGCACGTGCCTTCCGAGATCGGCAAGCTCAGGAAGGTCTGCCTGCACCGTCCCGGCGACGAGCTCCTCAACCTGCCGCCCGACGAGCTCGAGCGACTCCTGTTCGACGACGTCCCGTTCCTGGAGGTCGCACAGCAGGAGCACGACACCTTCGCCCAGATCCTGAGGGACCAGGGCGTGGAGGTCCTCTACCTCGAGAACCTCGTCGCGGAGGTGTTCGACCAGGTCCCCGGCGCCCGCGCCGAGTTCACCGACCAGTACATCGCCGAGGCAGGCATCCGCGGCCAGCAGATGCCGCAGATCGTCCGCGAGAAGCTGGACTCCATCGAGGACAACCTCGAGTTCGTCAAGAAGACCATGGCCGGCATGACCAAGGCCGAGATCGACATGCCCCTCACGGCGTCCACGACCCTCGACTCCCTGGTCAACTCCGAGTCCGAGTCCGACCTGATCATCGACCCGATGCCCAACCTCTACTTCACCCGCGACCCGTTCGCGGTCGTCGGCGAGGGCGTCAACCTCAACCGCATGTACTCGGTCACCCGCAACCGCGAGACCCTGTACGGCAAGTACGTCTTCAAGTACCACCCCGACTACAAGGACGTCTCCCTGTACTTCCGCCGCGACTGCCAGTTCCACACCGAGGGCGGCGACGTGCTGAACATCAACGAGAAGACCCTCGCCGTCGGCATCTCCCAGCGCACCCAGGCGGCCGCCATCGACGTCATGGCCCAGAACATCTTCTGGAACTCCGACTCCAAGGTCGAGCGCATCCTGGCCTTCGACATCCCCGTCTCGCGCGCCTTCATGCACCTCGACACGGTCTTCACCCAGATCGACGTCGATAAGTTCACGATCCACCCCGCCATCATGGGCACCCTGCGCGTCTACGAGCTGACCGCCGGCAAGAACCCGGGCGACGTGAACATCCGCCTGATCGAGGACACCCTCGAGCACGTCCTGGAGGACGCCACCGGCGTCGACCAGGTCAAGCTGATCCCCTGCGGCGGCGGCGACCCGATCGCGGCCTCCCGCGAGCAGTGGAACGACGGCTCCAACACCCTGTGCGTCGAGCCCGGCAAGATCTGCGTCTACGCGCGCAACACCGTCACCAACGACGTGCTGTACAAGGAGGGCCTGGACCTTCTCGTCGTGCCCTCCGCCGAGCTCTCCCGCGGCCGCGGCGGCCCGCGCTGCATGAGCATGCCCTTCTGGCGTGAGGACCTCTAAGGTCTTCTAGGACCCGTATAGGTCTTAATACATACATCTAGCTGACGTTAGATGTCTCCCATTGGGGCGGTGCGGGTTTTCGCGCCGCCCCAATCTTGTATGAGGAACGTCAACACGGTTGGATGACTGCTTTTGTAAGGAGCTTGGCCATGGACATTAAGACGATTGGCGTTGAGGAATGGCTCAACGTTTGGGAGAAGAGCGCCACGTGGGACATCGCCCAGTCGACGATCTCGTCGCTCACCATGGGCGAGCTGCGCGCGCTCGATGAGCAGGACGGTGCCACGTTCTACGAGCGCCTGGACCGCGAGAAGATGAACTACGGCTGGATCGAGGGCTCTCCGGAGTTTAAGGCCGAGGTTGCCAAGCTGTATCGTCGCGAGGTCAATCCCGATCACATTCTGCAGACCAATGGCTGCACGGGCGCTAACCTCAACGCCATCATGGCCGTGGTCGAGCCCGGCGACCATGTCATCGCCGAGTGGCCCACCTACGCGCCGCTCTACGAGATTCCGCGTACGCTCGGTGCCGAGGTCGAGTATTGGGAGCTTCGCGAGGAGCTTGGCTGGAAGCCCGATATCGAGGAGCTTAAACGCTTGGTGCGTCCCAATACCAAGCTCATCTGCATCAACAACGCATCGAACCCCATCGGTACGGTGCTCGATGCCGATATGCTCGGCCAGATTGCCGAGATCGCCCGTTCGGCTGGCGCCTATGTGCTGTGCGACGAGGTGTACCTGCCGCTTGAGAACACCAAGGCCTTTATGTCGATGGCCGACATGTACGAGAAGGCCATTGTCACCAACTCGGTGTCCAAGACCTATTCGACGCCTGCGGCCCGCGTGGGCTGGGTCGTGGCCGACGAAGAGGTGTCCAACCGCATCCGCACCTACCGCGACTACACCATGATCTGCGGCGGCGTGTTCAACGATGCCCTGGCGACATACGTGCTCGAGCACAAGGACAAGATTCTCGAGCGCAATCGCAAGATCGTGTTTGGCAACCGCGATATCGCGCAGGCTTGGATCGATACGCAGCATCGCGTTTCCTGGACGGCCCCGCAGGGAATATCCACCTCGTTTATCCAGCTGGATATTCCCGAGGATGACGAGGAATTCTGTAAGCGCCTGTTGGCCGAGAGGGGAGTGCTGCTGGTCCCCGGTAGCCGCTTTGAGCTTCCCTGCGGCGCACGCCTGGGCTACTGCGCGAGCGAAGACGTTCTTCGCGAGGGCCTGAGGCTTTTGGGCGAGGCACTGGCGGAGTTCGATCGCTAGGGTTCCGACGATCTTCGAGGGCCTTATCCAAATTGGCCGAAGATAATCGAAAACGAACCCGTTTCCCTAGGGGAAGCGGGTTCGTTTTTCTATACCGAGAAGTCAAGTTGTTACAAATGGGGCCGTAAAGCGAGCCGGTATCCGCTGGGCCTTATACTGAGCTTCCGGTGAACGGTATCAAGCGTCTGGTAAA
Source organism: uncultured Collinsella sp. (assembly GCA_900543015.1). GTDB lineage: Bacteria > Actinomycetota > Coriobacteriia > Coriobacteriales > Coriobacteriaceae > Collinsella. The sequence continues at coordinate 4,564 of UQPJ01000048.1, read as the reverse complement.
CGGTAATTTATTTATCAGAAATGAATAGGACAAACTTTTTTCTGAATAAAAATGAAAATGGTTGGGACGCGGCATGAATCGCTAATTCTATTCATAGCTATATTAGAAATATGCAATTTGAGGGTGGTTTAATAAAGTTAAGTTCCATTTGCTATTTGGATTGAAAACGCGTTTTAGCACGTAAATAAACTTTATTAAATCAAAGTGTGCCATGCGTGAAGTATATGTGTATGCCGTTCACCCCTCATATAAAACCGTTCGGGGGCGAGGTGGAAGTATGGACTGATTTTGGATATAAATATGTCGTCAGCAATAACGCCTCACACGGAGGGGCGCTAACGAATCGGCCCTGACAGGGGCCCGAAAGAAAGGTAGGAGGCCATGACGAAAGGTCTGCACGTGCCTTCCGAGATCGGCAAGCTCAGGAAGGTCTGCCTGCACCGTCCCGGCGACGAGCTCCTCAACCTGCCGCCCGACGAGCTCGAGCGACTCCTGTTCGACGACGTCCCGTTCCTGGAGGTCGCACAGCAGGAGCACGACACCTTCGCCCAGATCCTGAGGGACCAGGGCGTGGAGGTCCTCTACCTCGAGAACCTCGTCGCGGAGGTGTTCGACCAGGTCCCCGGCGCCCGCGCCGAGTTCACCGACCAGTACATCGCCGAGGCAGGCATCCGCGGCCAGCAGATGCCGCAGATCGTCCGCGAGAAGCTGGACTCCATCGAGGACAACCTCGAGTTCGTCAAGAAGACCATGGCCGGCATGACCAAGGCCGAGATCGACATGCCCCTCACGGCGTCCACGACCCTCGACTCCCTGGTCAACTCCGAGTCCGAGTCCGACCTGATCATCGACCCGATGCCCAACCTCTACTTCACCCGCGACCCGTTCGCGGTCGTCGGCGAGGGCGTCAACCTCAACCGCATGTACTCGGTCACCCGCAACCGCGAGACCCTGTACGGCAAGTACGTCTTCAAGTACCACCCCGACTACAAGGACGTCTCCCTGTACTTCCGCCGCGACTGCCAGTTCCACACCGAGGGCGGCGACGTGCTGAACATCAACGAGAAGACCCTCGCCGTCGGCATCTCCCAGCGCACCCAGGCGGCCGCCATCGACGTCATGGCCCAGAACATCTTCTGGAACTCCGACTCCAAGGTCGAGCGCATCCTGGCCTTCGACATCCCCGTCTCGCGCGCCTTCATGCACCTCGACACGGTCTTCACCCAGATCGACGTCGATAAGTTCACGATCCACCCCGCCATCATGGGCACCCTGCGCGTCTACGAGCTGACCGCCGGCAAGAACCCGGGCGACGTGAACATCCGCCTGATCGAGGACACCCTCGAGCACGTCCTGGAGGACGCCACCGGCGTCGACCAGGTCAAGCTGATCCCCTGCGGCGGCGGCGACCCGATCGCGGCCTCCCGCGAGCAGTGGAACGACGGCTCCAACACCCTGTGCGTCGAGCCCGGCAAGATCTGCGTCTACGCGCGCAACACCGTCACCAACGACGTGCTGTACAAGGAGGGCCTGGACCTTCTCGTCGTGCCCTCCGCCGAGCTCTCCCGCGGCCGCGGCGGCCCGCGCTGCATGAGCATGCCCTTCTGGCGCGAGGACCTCTAAGTCTTTCCGTTTCCGGTGCGGTCCCCCTACAACCGCACCGGCTTCGCCCGTTAAACGGGCAACACTAATACTTACGTAATTCATTTCTTCGAAAGGAATCGAACCATGGGTGTTAACCTCTCCGGCCGTAGCTTCCTCAAGCTTCTCGACCTCACCACCGAGGAGATCGAGTACCTGCTCAAGCTCTCCAAGAACTTCAAGGACATGAAGCGCGCTGGCGTTCCGCACCGCTATCTCGAGGGCAAGAACATCGTCCTGCTCTTCCAGAAGACCTCCACTCGTACCCGCTGCGCCTTCGAGGTCGGCGGCATGGATCTGGGCATGGGCGTCACCTACCTCGATCCGGGTTCGTCGCAGATGGGCAAGAAGGAGTCCATCGAGGACACCGCTCGCGTTCTCGGCCGCATGTATGACGGCATCGAGTTCCGTGGTTTCGCTCAGGACGACGTCGAGGAGCTCTCCGCTAAGGCTGGCGTTCCCGTCTGGAACGGCCTGACCACCGAGTGGCACCCCACCCAGATGCTCGCCGACATCCTGACCGTCCAGGAGAACTTCAACTACGACATCAAGGGCAAGACCCTCGTCTTCATGGGCGACTGCAAGAACAACGTCGCTCGCTCCCTCATGGTTGTCTGCTCCAAGCTCGGCATGAACTTCGTGGCCTGCGGCCCCGAGGAGTGCATGCCCGCTGACGACGTCATCGAGGCCTGCAAGCCCATCGCCGAGGCCAACGGCTGCACCATCAAGCTGACCACCGACGTCAAGGACGGCGTCACCGGTGCCGACGTTCTCTACACCGACGTTTGGGTCTCCATGGGCGAGCCCGACGAGGTCTGGGCCGAGCGCATCGCTCAGCTCACCCCGTATCGCGTTACCTCCGAGGTCATGGCTATGGCCAACCCGGGTGCCATCTTCCTGCACTGCCTGCCCAGCTTCCACGACACCAACACCACGATTGGCGCCGAGAAGTGCGAGCAGTTCGGCATCACCGAGCAGGAGGTCACCGACGAGGTCTTCGAGAGCCCCGCTTCCAAGGTCTTCGACGAGGCCGAGAACCGCATGCACACCATCAAGGCTGTCATGTACGCTACGCTCAAGTAAGAGCATCTAGCATCTCGCTCGGGGTGCATTGCTGCGCACCCCGAGCACTTTTGTCTGGTAAAAATCTCGCACCGAACGACATGCACGGCACGGAAGAGCCGCTTCGGGCGAGATCAGTAAATGATTTATGAAGGGGGGATGAGAACTATGACTGAGACCGCTAAGAAAAAGCGCGGTATGCCTTCATCGTTCACCATTCTTCTTGCTCTGCTGGCAATCGTCGCGGTTGTTACCGTTATCGTCTCCGGTACGTCCGGTGGCGCGGTTACCGCTGCCCGCTTGAGCGATTTCTGCACCGCCCCGGTCAAGGGCTTCGCTGACGCTCTGCCCGTCTGTCTCTTCGTTATGATCCTCGGCGGCTTCCTCGGCATGATGACCGAGACCGGCGCCCTGGACAACGGCATTGCCGTTCTGGTGCAGAAGCTTAAGGGCAATGAGATCATGCTCATTCCCGTGCTGATGCTCATCTTCTCCCTCGGTGGTACCACCTATGGTATGTGCGAGGAGACCGTTCCCTTCTACGCCCTGCTTGCCGCTACCATGATGGCTGCTGGCTTCGACCCCATGGTCGGCGCTGCAACCGTCCTGCTCGGCGCTGGCTGCGGCTGCCTCGGCTCCACGGTTAACCCGTTTGCCGTCGGCGCTGCCGTCGACGCTCTGACCGGCGTTGGCATTGAGGTCAACCAGTCCATCATCATCGGCCTCGGTGCCGTCCTGTGGATTGTTACCACCGCCATGTCCATCTTCTTCGTCATGAGCTATGCCAAGAAGGTCAAGGCTGACAAGGGTTCCACCATCCTTTCGATGCAGGAGCTCAAGGACGCCGAAGAGGCTCACGGCAAGGCTGCTTCCGAGGTTCACAAGGAGGTCAAGCTCACCGGTCGTCAGAAGGGTGTTCTGATCGCCTTTGCCTTCACCTTCGTCGTCATGATCGTCGGCTTCATCCCGCTGGCCGACCTTAACGAGGGCGTCGCCAACTTCTTCGATGCTGGCGCTGTCTATGACGCCGACGGTAACGCCATCGTTCAGGGCTGGTCTGCCCTGATCACCGGCCTGCCCATTGGTCAGTGGTACTTCGACGAGGCTTCCACCTGGTTCTTCCTCATGGCTGTCCTGATCGGTATTATCGGCGGCCTGTCCGAGAAGCAGATCGTCAACACCTTCATCACCGGCGCTGCCGACATGATGTCCGTTGTCCTCGTCATCGCCCTCGCCCGTGGTATCTCCGTCCTCATGGCTAGCACCGGCCTCGACGTCTACGTCCTCGACGCTGCCGCCAATGCTCTGGCTGGCCTGTCCGGCGTGATCTTCGCTCCCATGAGCTTCCTGGTCTACTTCGGCCTGTCCTTCCTGATCCCCTCGACCTCCGGTATGGCTACTGTCTCCATGCCCATCATGGGACCGCTGGCTGTTAAGCTCGGCTTCTCGCCCGAGGTCATGGTCATGATCTTCTCCGCCGCCATCGGCGTCGTGAACCTGTTCACCCCGACCTCCGGCGCCATCATGGGCGGTCTTGCCCTGGCCAAGATCGAGTGGACGACCTGGCTCAAGTTTGCTCTTAAGCTCATCGTCGCTCTCTCCGTCGTCTGCGCCATCATCCTGACCGTCGCTTGCGTGATGCTCTAAGTACCCCTTGGGTACCCCACGGAAACCATGACGATCCTGTAAAGGATCACCTGGTCATCGTCTGTCCGGTGGGGTAACCCCACCGGTAGACTCCTACCTTTAGCCTCCTCCCGTTCCGTGCGCGGGAGGGGGCGACTTGCGTTCCGGCGTTTTACCAAACGCCGGAACCACTCGACGCTGCAAGCCCGCCAGAGCGGCAATCTGACGTTCAATC
>UQPJ01000047.1:0-19248 GCA_900543015.1 uncultured Collinsella sp. | reverse complement strand
AAAAGGGCGACTCCATGGTGGAGTCGCCCTTTATTGAGCTGCTTATGTGTTGCTGTTACTCGGCGTCGTGGTGACGGCGGGGCTTGCGGCCTCCGTTGTCGCCGGGACGGCGCGGACGGTCGCTGCGCTCGGAGCGCTCGCGACGCGGACGCTCACGGCGCTGGAAGTGCTCGCCGTCGCCCTCGGAGGAACCCTCGGCGCGAGCCGGAGCCTCAGGCTTGTCAAGACGATCGAGCGAGATCTTGCCGCGATCGTCGACCTCGATGACGACGACCTTGACCTCGTCGCCGACGTTGAGGACGTCCTCGACCTTCTCCACGCGGCCCTTGGCGACGCGGGAGATGTGCAGCAGGCCGTCCTTACCAGGCAGCAGGTTGACGAAGGCGCCGAAGGGCTGGATGGAGACCACACGACCGGTGTACTCCTCGCCCGGCTCGGGAACCTTGATGATGAGCTTGATGCGCTCGACAGCCTGGTCGACGGACTCGCCGGTGCCGCCGACAAAGACGGTGCCGTCCTCCTGGATGTCGACCGAAGCGCCGGTCTCGTCCTGGATGCCGCGGATGACCTTGCCGCCGGAACCGATGACGTCGCGGATCTTATCGGTCGGAACCTGGATGGAGACGATGCGAGGAGCGGTGCTGCGCGTGGTATGACGCGGCTCGGGGATCACATCGAGCATCTTCTGCAGGATGAAGGCGCGACCCTCCTTGGCCTGCTGCAGGGCGCGGGCCAAGATGTCGAAGGTGAGGCCGGTGGCCTTGTTGTCCATCTGCAGGGCGGTGATGCCCTCGGTGGTGCCAGTGACCTTAAAGTCCATGTCGCCCAGGAAGTCCTCGAGACCCTGGATGTCGGACAGGACCACGGTCTTGCCCTCCTCCTGGATCAGCCCCATGGCGATACCGGAAACCGGGCGCTTAATGGGCACGCCGCCGTCCATAAGGGCAAGCGTGGAGCCGCAGGTCGAAGCCATCGAAGAGGAGCCGTTGGACTCCATGACCTCGGAGACGACGCGGATGGCGTAGGGGAACTCGTTCTCGTCGGGAAGCACCGGAAGCAGAGCGCGCTCGGCCAGATTGCCATGACCGATCTCGCGGCGCTTGGGGCTGCCCATGCGGCCGGTCTCGCCGGTGCAGAAAGGCGGGAAGTTGTAGTGGTGCATGTAGCGCTTGCCCTCGGTGGGCTCGATGGTATCCAGACGCTGGCCCTCGTTAAGCATGCCGAGCGACAGGACGGAGAGCACCTGAGTCTGACCACGCTGGAACAGGCCGGAGCCGTGAACGAGCGGCAGGTAGTTGTCCTTCACCATGATGGGACGAATCTCATCGGCGGCACGGCCGTCGACGCGCTCGCCGGTCTCGACGACCATGGTACGCATAGCCTTCTTCTCGAGCTTCTTGAGCGCCACGGGGATCTCGCGCTCCCAAGCGGCCTGCTCCTCCTCGGTGAACTCGGCACGGATGGACTCCTTCAGAGCCTCGACCTTACCGATACGGGAGAGCTTGTCGGCATCGCGAAGGGCGGCAGCCATCTCGTCGTAGTGGGCGAAGATGCGCTCCTGGACCTCCTCGACGGGCTGGTCGAGCGGGTACTCCTTCTTGACGATGGCGCCGTTGACCTGCTCCCACTCGGCGACAAACTCGTCCTGAGCCTGGCAGAAGGCAGCAAGGGCCTCCTGGCCAAACTTCATGGCGGCGAGCATGTCGTCCTCGGAGATCTCCTCGGCGCCGGCCTCGACCATCGAGATGAAGTCGGCGGAGCCACCCAGCTCCAGATCCAGATCGGAGTTCTCGCGCTCCTCGTAGGTGGGGTTGACGATAAACTCGCCGGTCTCCACGTTACGGCCGATGCGCACGCAGGCAAGCGGGCCCTCGAAGGGCACGCCGCCGAGCGTCATGGCCAGGGAGGCACCCATGACGTTGATGACGTCAAAGGGGTTGACCTGGTCGGCGACGAGCGAGGTAGCGACGATGTGCACCTCGTTGCGGAAGCCGTCCGGGAAGCTCGGGCGAATCGGACGGTCGATCATGCGCGCGGTGAGCGTGGCCTTCTCACTGGGACGGCCCTCACGCTTGAGGTAGCCACCCGGGATGCGGCCGGCGGCGTACATCTTCTCGTTGAAGTCGACGGTCAGCGGGAAGAAGTCGTAGTTCTTGCGCTCCTTGGAGACGACCACGGTGTCGAGCATCGTGGTGTCGCCCTGCTTGACCAGGCAGGCGCCGGTGGCCTGCTTGGCAAGCTCGCCCGACTCAAAGGTGTAGGTCTTGCCGTACAGCTCAAAGGTCTTGGATACGAGTGTCATTGTTCTCCTTTACCCCGCAGGCCCCTTGCCTGCAGGCTCCTCATGTGACGCGGGCCCCCTGCCCCCGCCACGCTTCAGAGCGTGATTGTTCACGCCCTTACACAAAAAGAGCGCCCCGCTGCGCAGGACGCTCCTTGCATGTACAAATCCTACTGGATGTTGTCGCGGATGCCCAGAGCCTTGATGAGCTCACGATACTCGACGATGTCGTTCTTCTTGATGTAGGAGAGAAGACGACGACGACGGCCAACGAGCATAAGCAGGCCACGACGGGTGTGGAAGTCCTTCTGGTGGGACTTCATGTGCTCGGTCAGCTCCTTGATGCGCTCGGTCAGGATGGCGACCTGAACCTTGGGGTTGCCGGTGTCGACCGGGGTGTTACCGAACTGGGCAGTCAGCTCCGCCTTGCGCTCTTTGGAAACAGTCATTGTTTCACCTTTCGTTTTGCGTCGCCCACGGGCGACTCGATTCGCCTCGGACTGGGAAGCCGCCGGTGGAGCGAGCATCCAAGGTCGAGGTACCAACAGGACGTTATGTTACCACAAGCAGCCCGCGCCTGCGCATCATCACCGACCCAACATGAATTCCATCGCACGGAGACGCTGGTCGGTGTGCGTCGCAGCCCACACGTGCGAAAGCCCCAGCAAAAAGGCAGCGGTATGGGGGTCGACCCTCTCGGCCATAAGCGCATCGAAGGTCATGGACATGAGGGCGCGCAGCCATGCGACCTCACCGGTCGACACCAGCTCGGCACCGGGCACGCTCGACGCGCACGACCCGCACATGAGACCGCCCGCCTGGGGCGAAAAATACGACAGCATGGGGTCTCCGCACAGTACACAGGCCGAAAAATCGGGTCGATAGCCAACGTGCGACAGCAATTTAAACACAAAAGCCGCCACAAGTAGATCCATATGCGCCGCGTCGAGCCCGCTGCCCACCAGGGCAAGCGCTCGCTGCGTTATGGCAAAGGTAAACGGGTCCTCGGCGTCCTCGAACGAGCACACGCGCGCGACCTCGGCGATCGCGCTTGCGGCGCATGTCGTCTCGTAATCGGGAGCAGCGCCGAGCGGCGCCTCCATAAGCTCGGCCTGGGAAACCACGTCGAGCGACCGTCCATGCGCAAGCAGCAGATCAACGGTACAGAACATCTCGCAGCGCGCAGCCAGGCGTCCGCCGGGTTTACGGGCGCCCTTTGCCACGGCACGAACCTGCCGACCCCGCTCGTCAAGCATCGTCAGGATCAGGTCCGTCTCTTTGAGCTTCGTCTTATCGAGCACGAGCACTTTCGTGCGATATGTACGAGAACCTGCCATACGCGCCGCGTGTCCCTAATCCTCGGCGTTATAGCCAAAGCGGCGAATCTGGGCCTCGTCGTCACGCCAGCCGGCCTTGACCTTCACGTCCAGCTCCAAAAAGACCTGGGTGCCAAAGATGCGCTCAAGGTCGCGACGGGCGTCGATGCCGATATGTTTGATCATCTCGCCGCCCTTGCCGATGATGATGCCCTTTTGGCCCTCGCGCTCGACGTAAATGGTGGCGTGCACGCGCAGCACCTTCTTGGTCTGCTCAAGCGCATCGCAAATCACGCCCACGGAGTGCGGGATCTCATCACGGGTGCGGCGCAAGACCTTCTCGCGCACAAACTCGGCAACGAGCGTCTCATCGGAAGCGTCGGTACCCATGTCCTCGGGGAACCAACGCGGACCCTCGGGCAAAAAGTGCGCAACGGTCTCGATGAAGGCATCGACGTTAAAGTTCTTGACCGACGACGTCACGATCTCGTCGTCATATTCCATAAGCTCGTGGGCGGCCTTAAGCTGCTCCATGACCTGTGCGGGGTCGGCTTCATCGGCCTTGGTGAGCACCAGGACCTTCTTGCAACGGGCGCATCTGACGCGCTCGGCAACCCAGGCGTCTCCCCTGCCGATCGGTTTGGCGGCATCAATCAAAAACGCGACAACATCGACATCGTTCAGCTCGAACAGCGCACTTTTATTGAGCTCGGACCCTAGACCGTCCTTGGGCTTGTGGATACCCGGGGTATCGACAAAGACCAGCTGGTAGCCGGGGCGGTTGACGACGGCGCGCATGCGGCGGCGGGTCGTCTGGGCCACCGGCGAGGTGATGGCGACCTTTTTGCCATAGCAGGCGTTGAGCAGCGTTGACTTACCGGCGTTGGGGCGGCCGACCAAGGCCACGAAGCCACTGCGGAAACCGGGCTCAACGTCGCCAAAGCCCGCGAGGCTGTCGTCCTCGTCGCACAGGGCGTCGAGTTCCTCGTCGCTCATGCCCTCAAACGGGTCGAACTCCTCGACTTCCTCATAGGCCTCGGTCGCCTTAGCATCCGGGGACTCGTCGTCCAAAATTTCATCGATAGGCTGCATATTGTCGGACATGGGAATCCCTTTCTAAATAAAGCCGAGCGCGTGGGCAAATACCAGCAAGCCCACAATCGCGGCGGTGATTGAAAGTACGTATACCGAGGCGGCGGCGATGTCCTTGGCGCGTTTTGCCAGCGGATGGAGCTCCTGGGTCGCCAGATCGACAATGGCCTCCATGGCGGTATTGCACAGCTCGCCGTGAATCACCAGGCCGCAGCAGATGATAATCGTGGCCCACTCGGCAATGTCGAGCCCCACGATACAGCCGGCAATGACAGTGCACACGCCCGCCACGAGCATGACCTTAATGTTGCGCTCGGTCTTGACGGCGGTGACGAAGCCCTCCATGGCATAGGAGAACGACTTTAAAAAGGACGGATGGTCCTTGTTCGATCCGGGAATCATAAACGGCTCCTAGTCGTGGGCATGATTGGTGATGGGACCGACGTGGACCAGCTTGGGGTCCTCGCCGCGCTCGAGCGCCAGATCGCGCAGGATAGCGTCCTCGCGGGCCTCCATGACCTCGGCCTCGTCGTCCTCGATATGGTCATACCCCAGCAGGTGCAGCATGCCGTGTACGAGCATCAGGCGGCACTCGTCGGCAGGGCTATTGCCAAAACCGGGGGCCTGACGGGCAATAACCTGCGGGGCCAAGATGATATCGCCGAGCTCGAGCGTCTCGTCGACGGGAATATCCTCGTCAAAGGCCGAGTCGCATTCAAACGAGAGCACATCGGTGGTGCGGTCGATGCCACGCCACTCGTGGTTGAGCTCGTGCATCTCGTCCTCGTCGACATACGAAAGGGAAATCTCGACTTCACGTTCAACGCCCTCGGCGGCAAGCACAACCTCGCAGATGTGCTCCACCTCCTGCGCGTCGAGCAGCGTATCGAGCTCGGCATCGTTGCTGATCAATACACTCAACGGGACTCCTTTCGGTCGCGCGAGCGCTGCTCGCGCACATCATCATAAGCATCGTATGCCTCGACAATACGCCCCACCAAGGCATGGCGCACCACATCGGCGCGCTCCAGGTGTGCAAACGCCACATCGTCGACACGGCCCAAAATCTTCTCGACATCCGCCAAGCCACCACGACGACCCACCAGGTCGCGCTGGCTGAGGTCGCCGGTAATCACGAACTTGGAGTTGAATCCAAGGCGTGTCAGGAACATCTTCATCTGCTCGGGCGTGGTATTTTGCGCCTCGTCGAGCACCACGAAAGCATCGCTCAGCGTACGACCGCGCATATAGGCAAGCGGGGCGATCTCGATCACGCCGCGCTCCATAAGCTCATCGGTGCGCTCGCGATCCATCATGTCAAAAAGGGCGTCGTAGAGCGGACGCATGTACGGATCGATCTTTTCCTCGAGGGTGCCGGGCAAAAAGCCCAGGTTCTCCCCCGCCTCGACAACCGGACGCGTCAAGATCAGACGGCCCACCTCGTGGCGCTTGAGCGCGGCAACGGCGAGCGCCATGGCCAGATAAGTCTTACCGGTACCGGCTGGACCCAGGCCAAACGTGATGGTATGCGAGCGGATGGCATCCACATAGCGCTTTTGCCCAAGCGTCTTGGGACGAATGACACGACCGCGGTATGAAAGCAGCACGTCATCGCGAAGCGACGTAGCCTCGTGCTCACCATCGCGCAAGACGGCCAGGCAGCGAGAGACATCGTCGGCAGACAGGGTACGACCGGCCGCCGCCTCGCGAAAAGCATGTTCGAAAAAGCGAGCCACGAGCTCGACCTCGTCCGGGTCGCCGCTCACGGAGATGCTATCGCCACGGGCGACCACGTGAGCGCGAACCAAGCTCTCGAGCGCACGAAGGACGCCGTCGCCGGCGCCCAAAACACGCGAGGGATCAACTCCCTCGGGAACGGTAAGTCTAATCTTCGAGGCTTCCATGGACCTCCCTGCGCGCATGGACCAAGCCGGAATCATCGACTCCGATGATAGCAACATCGAGCAGGCACGGGGCTGTAAGTCCACAGGTATCGTCAAGACGGGCATGATGGAACGAACCGAGCGTCAGGCTGTCACCATACTCGAGCACGGCACGCTCGACAGTGCCCACGCGACGACGAGCATCGGCAATAGCGAGCTCCTGCGCCGTGTCTCGCATACGGCGGCTGCGCTCGGCCATAACCTCGGGCGGCACCTGGTCGGGCATATCGGCAGCAAGGGTACCGGGACGCTTGCTGTAGCGGAACACGTGCATACGCGAGAACCCCACGCGGCGGCACAGCGCCAGCGACTCCTCGAACTCCTCGTCCGTCTCGCCGGGAAAACCGACGATGACATCACACGAAAGGGACACCTGAGGCAAGTTGGTGCGAATCATGCGCACCGTCTCCTCGAAGGCCTCGGCGCTATAGGGACGGCCCATGCGACGCAGTGTCTTTGTGCAGCCGGACTGCACGGGAAGGTGCAAAAACGGGGCGATGCGCTGCGGATAGCGCGCCATAACCTTAAGCAGGCGCTCAGAGATATCCATGGGTTCGACCGAGGAAATGCGCACATGCGCAATAGTCGTGCGCTCCATAATCGCCTCGAGCAGCTCATCGATCTCGACATGCTCGTCGGTCGCGCTCTTGCCATCGTAGGCACCCAGGTTCACACCGGTCAGCACCACCTCGGGCACGCCGGCCTCCTGGGCCTCGCGAACTTGCTCAAGCACGGACTCGACGGGCACGGAGCGCTCGGGGCCGCGCGCCTTCCACACAATGCAATAGGTGCAGCGATGGTTGCAGCCGTCCTGGATCTTCACGCCCAGGCGAGAGCGACCGAGCGCATCGACCACCTCGCCATCGCTGCAGGCGGGAACGCTATCGGACTCAACGCCAAGCACCTCGCAGACACGTTCGGCGACATCGATCTTGGACGGCTCGGCGATCACGCGATCCGAAAGCTCCAACAGCTCCTCGGGATGCAAATTGACCACGCAACCGGTCACGAGCACAAAAGGCTCGTTTGGATGGGCCAGCGCATGACGGACGGCCTTACGGGTCTTGGCCTCGGCCTCGCCCGTAACGGCACAGGTGTTAATGACGATCAGATCGGCATCCTGGGGCTCCACAATAGCAAAGCCCAGGCGCATAAGATCGGCAGTGATACGGTCAGACTCAACCCGGTTGACACGGCAGCCGAGGTTGACGACGGAAATATGGGGTGCGAGCACGCGGGCTCCTTAATCGAGGATATCGTCGAGGGCACTCTTGATACGGTCGGTCACCGACTTCTTCCCAGAAGCGACGTCATCGCCCATCTCATCGGCAAAAGCACGGAGCAGCTCGCGTTGCTTATTGGAAAGATTGGTGGGAACGACCACGCGCAGTTGCACGATCAGGCGGCCACGCGAACCGCCACCGCCAATGCGCGGCATGCCGTAATTATTGACGCTCACGGTGTCGCCGTACTGGGCGCCGGCGGGAACCGTCACCTTAACGACCTCGTCGGGCATAATGCCCTCGACCTCGATCTCGCAGCCGAGCGCAGCCTGCGCAATCGAGATATCGCTCACCAGGTACAGGTCGTCACCGTTGCGCTTAAAGCGCTCATGGTCGGCAACGCGCACGTTGACAATCAGGTCGCCCGAAGGCTCACCGCGAAGGCCGGCCTCGCCAAAGCCGCTCACACGCAGCTGGCGACCGGTCGAAACGCCGGCGGGAATATCGATGTCGATCTTTTCGTGCGAAGGCGTGCGGCCCTGACCGTCGCAGGTCTCGCAGGGATGGTCGATAACCGTGCCCTCGCCATGGCAGTCGGGGCAAGGCGAGGAAGACTGAACCTGGCCCAAAAACGATCGCTGAACCGTCGTGACGTAGCCCGTACCGTGACAACGACTGCATTGCTCTTCCTGTGCACCCTCGGCCCTACCGGTACCGTTGCAGTCCTCGCAAGGAGCAAGGCGATCATAGCTGATCGTCTTTTTGCAGCCGAGTGCCGCCTCCTCGAGCGTCACCGAAAGCGAGATGGCCATGTCACGTCCGCGACGACGCTCACGACGGCTGCGGGCGCCACCACCGGCGCCACCGCCAAAGAACGACGAGAACAGGTCGTCCATGCCCATGCCACCAAAGATATCGTTGATGTCGACATAGCCCGAACCACCAGGACCGTCGGCAGTGCCGTAACGGTCGTAGTTAGCACGCTTCTGCTCATCGGAAAGAACGGAATAGGCCTCGTTGAGCTCCTTGAACTTGGCCTCGGCCTCGGGATCGTCCGAAACATCCGGATGTACGGTACGGGCCTTCTTTAGAAACGCACGCTTAATCGTCCGCGCGTCGGCATCCCTGTCGACGCCAAGCACCTCGTAGTAATCCCTATTTTCCGACACGACCGAATCCTTCCGACTTTCATTATTGTCACAGTGCGTCCTATACCCAAGCTGGGCCGACCGCAAACAAAGGGTTTGATGTTATTGCATTTGATACGGCGAAAGCATGGCCCGTTGCGAGCAGCTCGCGAACCAAACCGACACGAGCGCGAACATGAAGCCGTTGGCAAAACCGTTGGCAAACTGCATCGCACCGCGCTTCCACCACAGCAGGCTGCGATGAAGCACACCGTCCGAAAGCACCATGAACAGGCCCATGGTAAACGGAATAAAGCACATCACGGCAAAGGCCGAGAACACGCCCGAGATGGCCGACAGCACCAAAAACGGCGCCACAATGCCCATCAGGTAAAAGCCAGTACGAGCTTTGCCTTCCAAGCGCTCGGCCTCAACATGGGCGCGGCCGACCAGGTCGCCGCCCGCGGCACCGTTAGTGCCAGCATGGCCCATGCCGCTAATGCGGACCTCGTCGCCATCGTGCGTGCCGGCAGGAAACTCAATCGTCTGCTCGGAGGTCACACGGGTTCGCCCGCTGCCACCGCAATCGGGGCAGGGGTCGGCCACGACCTTACCGGAACCGCCGCACTCGGGGCAGACCGACTGGAACGTGCCCGCACCAAACAGGAAGGACAGGTCGACGTCGATGTGGCCGCGGCCACCGCAGCTCGGGCAGGTATGTGCATGCTCGGACGAAACAGAGCCCGAGCCGCCGCAGTGACCACAGGTATCGAAGCGCGTGTAGCGGACGGTCTTGCGGGCACCGCCCTTGGCCTCCTTGGCGTCGAGTTTGATATCGACGACCACGTTGGCGCCGTTCTCGGGATTGTAGGCAGCCTGGCCGCGACGCTGCTGGCCCCAGGCGCCACCAAAGGGAAAGCCGCCCTCAAAGGGATTGCCATAGCCCGTGCTGCCGGCGTAGCCGCCACCATAGGGCGAAGCCGTAGGAGCACCGGCAAAGGGATTGCCAGAACGCATGGCGTCGTAGCGCGCACGTTTTTGCTCATCCGAAAGCACGGCGTAGGCCTCGGAAACCTCTTTAAACTTATCCTCGGCATCCGGCTCTTTATTGACGTCCGGATGGAGCTTACGGGCCTTTTGCTGGAAGGCCTTTTGAATATCACGCGAGGTGGCGTCCTTGGAGACACCCAGAATCTCGTAGTAATCTTTTTCGTTCATCGTCGCCATGCGCGGCAACCTCCTGCTCACAGCAGCGTATATATTCCGGTAATTCTACCCGAGCGGCCTAAGCTAGATCCCAAAACAGCTCGAACAGAACATTTCCATCGAGCCAGCCCAGATGGGTCGGCGCCAGACGAGCTCGAACATGGCCCGCGACGACATCTGCCGAAGTGAAGGGTCCCTCATGACCCCAGAGCGTCTCGGGCACCCAAGTGACAAGACCCAATTCGAGCGCGCGATCGCAGGCAGCTGCCAGCTCGCCCGTTGGGATGACGCAAGCTGCACGAGCCAACAGGTCGGACGCAACACCGCGCGTCATGCGACAAGCGAGCATCAAGTCTTCGGCGACAGCCTCGCGCTGCGACAGATATTCGGCCTCGAACGCCGTCGCGTCATCGTCACGTTGCACCAGACGCACGCGGTACGCATCGCCTCGAGAAGACACGCCGGGGAACAAACCTGCAAGACGGTCGAAATCCTCGTCGTCGAGCATACCCGCGGCAGAACGACCCAGGCCCAGGTAGCCCTGTCCGGTCCAGTAGGCAATGTTATGGGCGCACTCATGGCCGTCGAGCGCGTAGCTCGCCACCTCATACGGATGATAGCCGGCCGCACCCAGGCGCTCACGCGCCGCGTCCATGCACGAAGCCTGAAAATCCTCATCGGGCTCGAGCGACTCGTCACGGCACGCCATGCGATAGAGTGGCGTGCCCTCCTCGAGCGTGAGCGGGTAAACCGATACATGATGCGGCGCCGCCGCCAGCACGCCGTCGAGCGTGCTCCGCCAGCTTGCGGCCGTCTGCCCGGGTAGGCCGCACATCAGGTCGCACGACACATCGAGGCCAGCTTCCTTCACCGTCGCGATAGCCGCAAGTGCCCGATTAGCATCGTGAATGCGGCCAATAGCAGCCAGCTCGGTATCGTCGAGGGTTTGCACGCCCAGAGAGATGCGCGTGACACCCGCCTCGGCAAGCGCGGTGGCGAGCTCGACGGTCAGGGACTCAGGATTGGCTTCGCAAGTAAATTCAACGGGTTTGCACCACATGGAGATACGCCGGGCAAGTTCCACCAGGCGCTCCCCTGCCAGCGATGGCGTGCCGCCGCCAGTATAGACCGTGCGGACCTGCGCAAGCGCCCCGGCGTCGCCAAAGGAATCGAGGCGCGCATACAACTGCTCAAAATAGGAATCGAGCGCGGCATCCAAATCACACGCAGCAAAGCTGCGCGAGTCAAAGTCGCAGTACCGGCACTTTTGAGCGCAAAACGGCACGTGCACGTACAGCGCGGTAACGGCCACCGTTAGGCCTCCAGCGGATGAGCAGGCACCGACTCGCCGGCGGCAAGCGCGGCCTCGCAGGCCACCACGTCGCGCTCGATATCATCGACCAGCGCCATAAACTCCTCGTACGTAGAGCAACGCACCACCTGAGCGCGCCAGGCGGCGGCATGGGGCATGCCCTTTAAGTACCAGCTTGCGTACGTGCGAGCACGCGACATGAGCGGCAGAAGCTCGTGCGTCAACGTCAGGTGCTCGCGCAGAGCCTCCAGGCGCTCGACCGAGGAGCGAGAAGGAACCGGCGTGCCATCGAGTGCAAGGGCTCGGGCATCGCCGAACACCCACGGATTGCCGTAGATGCCGCGCGCGATAAACACCGCGCTGGCACCCGAGCCGTGCAGATGCTCAGCAGCGTCCTCGGCCGAGAACACATCGCCCGAACCAATCACGGGAATCTCGACAGCGTCGGCAACCTCATCGACGACCGACCAATCGGCCTGGCCCGTGTAGAGCTGCGTGGCGCAACGACCATGCACGGCGACTGCGGCAGCCCCTGCACTCTCAAGCATCTGGGCAAATGTCGCGGCATTGCGGTCCTCGGCATAAAAGCCCTTGCGAATCTTGACGGTCACGGGCACGTGCGCCGCGCCAACCGTGGCCTCGACGATCTTCTCCGCCAGGTCGGGCGTGCGCATGAGCGCCGAACCCTCGCCCTTGGTGACAACCTTGCGGGCGGGGCATGCCATATTGACATCGATGAGCGACAGGCGATCGCCAACGCGCTCCTCGACGGCGGCGACGGCGCTCGCAAACTGCTCGGGCTTGGAGCCAAAGAGCTGCACGCAAATCTGCTGCTCCTCGTCGGCCGGTAGCACCAGGCGCCAGGTCTTGTTGCTGGCATAGGCAAGACCCGCCACGCTCACCATCTCGCTGTAGGCAAGGTTGGCACCGCGGCGGCGACACATGATGCGATAGGCGGGGTCGGTCACGCCCGCCATGGGAGCCATAAGGAACGGCTGCTCGGCATAGGCACCCAGCAGCCGCTTGCTGTATTCAGAAAGCGCCATGGACCTACTCGTCCACCTTGAGGATCGCCATAAACGCCTCCTGCGGGACCTCGACCGATCCGATGGCCTTCATACGCTTCTTGCCCTCTTTCTGCTTCTCGAGCAGCTTGCGCTTACGCGAGATATCGCCGCCGTAGCACTTAGCAAGAACGTCCTTGCGACGCGCCTTGACGGTGGAACGGGCGATGATCTTGTTGCCAATAGCACCCTGGATGGGCACCTCGAACAGCTGACGCGGGATGATCTCCTTGAGCTTGTCGCACAGGCCACGGGCCAGGCCATATGCCTTGTCCTTATGGACGATAAACGAAAGCGCGTCCACCTCGTCGCCCGAAAGCAGGATGTCGAGCTTGACGAGCTCAGAGGGGCGATATTCGTTGAACTCATAGTCGAGCGAGGCGTAACCCTTGGTGCGGCTCTTGAGCTGATCGAAGAAGTCCAAGATGAGCTCGGCGAGCGGCATATCAAAGCGCATCTCGACCGATTTGCTCGTCAGGTGGATCATGTCGGTCGTGACGCCGCGGTGCTCGATGGCGAGCTGCATGACGGCACCCGTGTACTCAGGCGGGCAGATGATCTTTGCCTTGAGGTAGGGTTCCTCAATACGATCGATGCGTGTGGCCTCGGGAAGGTCCTGCGGACTGCGGACATCGATCATCTCGCCGTCGGTCTTGTAGACGTGATAGTCAACTGAGGGACTCGTGGCAATGAGGTCCAGGTTGAACTCGCGCTCCAGGCGTTCCTTGACGACTTCCATGTGCAGCAGGCCCAGGAAGCCCACGCGGAAGCCAAAGCCGAGCGCCACCGAGGTCTCGGGCTCCCACACCAACGACGGATCGTTGACGTGCAGTTTATCGAGCGCGTCACGCAGGTTCTCGTAGTCCTTGTTGTCGATCGGGAACAGGCCCGTATAGACCATGGGCTTGGCCTCGCGATAACCGGGAAGCGGCTCGGGGCAGGGGTTCGACGCCCACGTAAGGGTATCGCCCACGCGAACGGCCTCGGGGTCCTTCAAGCCCGTGACCACATAGCCCACCTCGCCAACGGTCAGCGCGTCGACCGGCGTCTCGGCGGGACGCTTGACACCCACGCCATCGACCAAAAAATCGCCCTTGGCCTGCATCATGCGCAGGGTATCGCCCTTTTTAATCGAGCCGTCAAAAACGCGAACAGTGGCGACGACGCCGCGGTATTCATCAAAATACGAGTCAAGGATGAGCGCCTTGAGCGGCGCGTTCGCATCGCCCTTGGGCGGAGAGATCAAAAAGACAATGGACTCCAGCAGATCATGGATGCCCTCGCCGGTCTTGCCCGAGACGCACACGGCATCATCGGCAGGGATCGCCAGGTCATCCTCGATCTCGGTCTTAACCTCATCGGGATGGGCCGAGGGCAGGTCGATCTTGTTGATGGCGGGCACAATGTCCAGATTGGCGTTCATGGCGAGCGTCGCGTTGGAGACGGTCTGTGCCTCGACACCCTGAGTGGCGTCGACGACGAGCACCGCGCCCTCACAAGCGGCCAGCGAACGCGAGACCTCGTAGGTAAAGTCTACATGGCCCGGCGTATCGATGAGGTTGAACTGATACGTCTCGCCGTCATCGGCGTCATAGGACACGCGGACGGCGTTGGACTTGATCGTGATGCCGCGCTCGCGCTCGATATCCATGGTGTCGAGCAGCTGCGACTCCATGTCGCGTTCGTCAACGGTATGGGTGAGCTCGAGGATACGGTCACTGATCGTAGACTTGCCATGGTCGATGTGCGCAACGATTGAGAAGTTGCGGATGTGGGAAATGTCAATTGAAGTATTCATGCGGACTATCTTACCCGAGAGGTACAAAAAATGGAGCCTGTTCCATAAAACAGGCTCCATTTATGCGCGTAATCTGTGTGGTGTGAAATTTACAACTTTAAGCGTTGATGCTGTTCACGAGCTTGGCAAGACCGGACTTGCGGTTGGAAGCCTGGTTCTTGTGGATAACATGCTTGGCGGCAGCCATGTCGAGACGCTTCGTGACGGTCTTGAGGGCAGCCTGGGCCTTCTCGGCGTCGCCCTCGGCGACGGCGGACTGGACGTGCTTGGTCAGCGTCTTGAGCTCGGACTTGACAGCCTTGTTACGCATGCGAGCTGCCTCATTGGTGCGGATACGCTTCTTCTGAGACTTGATGTTTGCCACTTCTGGAGTTCCTTTCGAGTTCCTTGCAAAAAATGTATGACACCTCTGAGACACGGTGAGGTCATGCAAGCGCCTACTATAGCACGCTCCCTCTCAAAGGGATAGAACGAATTTGTCAAATAGGCAGGTATCATCACGATTTTCTCAAGATGTTCGTAATCCAGAGCAAAAGCGCGGTCTCAGAATCGGCAGAGCCCTTGAGCGCGAGCTCCACATCGACCGCACCCTCGAGCGCTGCGACGAGCTCGGTCATCGAAAAGCGACGCGCCCAAGTCAGGTGATTCTTGACCTGCCAGGACTGGAGCTTGAGCGTTGCGGCCAGCTCACGACCCTGTCCACGCGCATCGAGCGCCTTGGCGACGATCAGCTCGCGAATGCGACCGCACAGCAATGTGTAAGTCCACACGTAGCTCTTGGAGGGCAGGAGCTTAAAGAGCTCGAGCGAACGCCGCATATCGCGAGCCGAGACCGCATTGAGAAAGTCCCAGGGTTGAACCTCGGCCGTACGTACAATCCAGCGCTCAACGTCGGCAAGCTCAATCTGGGGCGCCTCGACCATCTGGGCAAGCTTAGCCAAGTCGTTATCGAGCATGCGAGTGTTTTCACCCGAACGCGAGACGAGTTCCTCGGCGGCCGCCATCGAGATCGACTTGCCGTGCTGCGTCGCCATCTGCTGCACGCGGCGCGGTAGCTCCCAGCGCTTGGTGCCGGAGCAATCGATCACGGCCTTCTTGTCGATCTTGGCGATCGCCTTATACAGGCGCGTGTTCTTGGCAAGCGAGTCGGCGATGATGAGGCAGACCGTTGTGGGGCTGGGACTCGCCAGATACTCGACGAGCGGCTCCGAAACCGCTTTGGCGAGCTTTGAGCAGCCATCAAGGATTACCAATCGAAACTCGCTGCCCATGGGAAAGGTGTTAAGCGATCCGATAATAGACTCGATATCGGGGTCCTTGGTCATGTCGCGCTCGTCGAGGTTGAACTCGACCATGCCCGACTTTTCCAGACGCGCTTTCATACGCGAGACGGCGTGATCGCGCTTGACTCCGTCGGTACCGACGATCAGATATGCCGGCAGCAGACCGGTTTCGGACATTGCGCTCCCCTCCCGCAGGCCTTCGCATTCGTTCCGTGCCATTCTAGCCCAGGGGCCCACCGCACGCCAACGACGTCGTCACGGTCGCTGGCATCGCATCGCAAAACCATTCGCAGTCGGCGTGACGGTAATGTCGCCGTGTTCGATGGTACACGCGAACACACCACCCGCTTCCTTCACGGCATCGATGCAGGCATCGGACGGATGGCCGTATCGATTCCCCTCGCCCGCGCTCGCGAGGGAAAGCTCGGGCTTCAGGACGTCCAGCAACTCACCATCGACTGAAACCTTGGAGCCGTGATGCCCAAGTTTAAGGACATCGATGTCCCCCACCTCCTGCACGAATTCCCGCTCTTGGTCGAGCTCGGCATCACCGGTGAGGAGTATGCGCAGGCCCTTGCCTTCCTGAACATAAGAGAGCAGCAGGACAAGCGAGTCCTCATTTCCCTCGCCATCCACGGACTCGAATGGCCACATCACACGAGCGCAAAATGAGCCGATGTCGACCGTATCCCCACGGCGCACCTGCCGATACTCCACGCCAGGTCGGTTCAATACCTCGGCAGGAGCATCCTCCAGCGCATCCGCCGCCACGGCAATCGTTCCGACCGAAAACTGTTCGAGCACGGCAGGCAAACCACCCCAGTGGTCCTCATCCCAATGCGTCACAAAGACGGCATCGATATGGTGCACGTTATTGCGAACCAACGCCGCAACCACACGCTCGTCGAGCCCGCAGTCGACAAGAGCTACTGCGCCGCCTTGGCGGATAAGAATCGCATCGGCCTGGCCCACATCGAGCACCGTCACCGAAGGCGGAGCGAATCGATCCCAATAGACGTACGGAATCGCAGCCAAGAGCATCAGGCATGCAAGCCCCACCGCCATAGGACGTGCACGGGGACGCGGCCACCAGACCAGCAGAACCGCCAGCAAACACGGCACTAGGTAAATCCACATGCTATCGGGCGGCACGCTCACTGATGCACCCGGCATGGCGGCAAACAGCTGCTCGAAGAACAGCGCGCAACGGGCGGCAATCATGGGCACAACGAGCGCCCAAGTCCGCAACGGTCCCACAAGCGAAAAGGGAGCCAGAACGATCGACACAGCGAGCAGTACGCTCACCACCGGACCGATGACCGCATTTGCCAACGGAGCAATGAGCGAGAACGTACCGAAGGCAGGAACGGTAATGGGAAGTGTCGCCAGTTGCGAGCACAGCGTGACGGAAAGCATGCCGGCAACGCCCGATGGCAAGCCCAGCTCACCCAAAGCGTAGGTCGCATAAGAGCAAAAGCACAGAATGGCTAAGACGCTGGCACATGAAAGCTGAAAGCCCATCTCAAACAGCACCGTCGGCCGCAGTAGCACAAAGATGGACATGGTTGCGAAGAGCGCCGATGTGCCATGCCGGCGACGCCCCGCGCCGTTTACGACAAGCGTCGCGAACACCATGCAGCACGCGCGCACGGCCGAGGGAGACGCGCCCGTAAATGCAGCGTAGCCCACAAGCGTTATCGCCAATATCGCCCGCTGAAGACCACGTGAGCACCGAGTCTTTTGCAATACGCCCTCGATTACAAACCCCACGATAGCCAAATGGCTGCCCGAGACGGCGATAAGATGTGTCGTTCCCGTCACAGAAAACCAGTCGCCCGCCGGCTGGGCGCACAGCTCGGCCGAACGACCGCAGACGACACCGGCTATGAGCGCACGCGCCGGGTCGGTCGCAGGCGCGATGGATGCAAGCAGCCCATTTCGCAGCCGAAGCAGCGGCCCCGGAGAACCCTCATCGACCGATAAAATCCGAACGGCTTTAACCTTGCGCACCTCGCCTCGGAGCACGCGCGATCGTCCATATGCATCGTTCTCAAAACGCGAAACGCGACCGATAACACACACGTGCGCCCCGACCTTGAGCTCACGATCACACGATAGGCGAACCGTTGCCAAGTTCTTACCGTCCGCGCGTGCCTCGCAGGTATAGGAATACACGTCGTCGTTTATGGATGGATCACCCTGCACGACAAACTCGAGGCCGCTTGCCGCTCGACCGTCGAGCGCCTTCGAGGCTCTGAGCACACCCACAGCCCACCACGCCGAGACGACCGCTCCCGCCACGAGACCGGCGGACGCGGCATACAGCCACCGCTTCAAAGGGGCAAGCCGCGCACAAGAGTGAGCCAGCACAACGAAAACCGCTGCCACAACGGGAATGGCCCATAGCGGCCCGACCGCCGTCGCCCGCTCCCTCAGCAGCGCATCAGCGGCTATGCTGAGCACCAAGGCGCAGCTCACGCACATGCCGGCACACAGGGCCATCGTCCACGGAATCAGGGGCCGCGGAGGCATCACGTGCTCTCGCTCGGTCGCACTCATACGCAGATGCAATCTTTGATTTTGGCAAGCTTCTTCTCGCCGATTCCCGACACGCGCATCAGATCGTCAACCGAAGCAAAAGCACCGTTCTTTGTCCGCTCATCGATAATCGACTGTGCCATTGAGGGACCGATTCCCGAGAGCGTCTGCAGCTCTGCCGAGCTTGCCGTATTAATGTTTACTAGGTCTGTTGCGCCACCGACGCCTGATGATGCGGAAGCCCCACCATCAACACCGGCTTCCGCAATGGACGCCTGCTGCTCCCCTACCGTTGGAACGTGAATTTTTTGTCCATCAGTGACCTTTGATGCACGATTAAGCCCCGTAACGTCTGCTTCGGGCGCCAGCCCGCCGGCGGCATCAATCGCCTGAGCCACCCGCGCGCCGTCCTTGAGACGATATACGCCGGGCGACACAACGGCGCCATCGACATCGACATAGACCTCTGCCGCGGCAGACGCCTTAGTCGAAGAGCCTTCGGATGTCTTTCCGCTCGAGGCATCGCCGGATCCCGGCTCCACTAACGAGCCCGAACCATCAGTACGCTCAAACGACACGCCGCCGGCACCGCCGCCAAGGTTCGCCATTGCCAGTCCACTCGCCATCGCAATGACGACCAGTATCGCCATCACCACTGCCTTATGACCGAGCAGTTTGCCCGCCCAGCGGTCCATCTTTTTGACTCGTTCATGTTGTTCGCGCTGCGCCATAGCAAAACCTCCCAACACCATCGTGTCAGGAAAGGAGCTCCGCAACAGCCACGCCCCAAAACCGGTTTTCGCGGTCAAACCAAAAGCTGACCAAAACCTTGCGCAATAATGTCCATTTATTCAGGCAAACGTCGACAAATGAACCGTTTATCGCCTAATGCCCAGATAGCAAAAGACCGACGATGCAGGCGCATCGTCGGTCTATGCACAAATTTATTCGTGATCTTGGTAAATCTCACGCGGAGCAAGCTCCGAATGTTTGCGTTTTAAGGTCTTAGGGGCCTTGTACGTGTTGCTCTCGAAGTCGATGTACTCGGTCTGCTTAAGCAGGCGC
>UQPJ01000046.1:0-20033 GCA_900543015.1 uncultured Collinsella sp. | reverse complement strand
GCTCTCCGGCTCGTGCGGAACTCGCGATCGACCTTATATGTCTGCCGCCCGGCGGCGGGGCTCCCGCACATCTCAACCTTGGCTGGGTTCTGGCTCAGTGGCAGTCGCTTCGCTTCTGCCCGCCTTGGTTGGTGTGGCGGTTTGGCGTTGGAGCGGTTCTTTTTCTGATATATGCTGGTTGCGGCTCTTCTTTTGGGAGGAGTCGCTTTTTTGTTGCTAGGAGGTTGGCCCGTGGTTGATGGGGAGATTCGTTCTGAGCTGCTTGCTGCGGATTGGAATGGCGAATGGATGCGTCTGCAGGCCGCTCGGCATCGGGCTGATGATTCTTTTGAATGGGATAAGCGGGCTCGGCATTTTCGGCCGCTGGAGACTGCCCCTTATGCTCGGGATTTTATAAAACTGTTGGCGATTGAGCCTGGTGAATCGGTGCTCGATATGGGGTGTGGGGCTGGGTCGATTGCTATTCCGCTTGCTCAGGCTGGGCATCCTGTGATTGCTGCTGACTTTTCCCCTGCCATGTTGGGCACGCTTGATGCTGGCATTGAGTACTATGGGCTCGAGGATCGCATTACGCCGCTTGAGCTTGCTTGGGACGATGATTGGGATTTGGTTGGGCCGGTTGCCAAGACTGTGGATGTTGCCTTTGCCAGTCGTTCCGTCACCACAAATGACCTAAAAGGTGCGCTTGCCAAGCTCGACCGTACGGCTCGTCGCCGTTGTGCTGTCACGATGGTCGCTAACTCCAGCCCGCGCTATGATCTGCACTTGATGAACGCTATCGGCGCCTCGGTTACCTGCAGTAATGGCTTTGTGTACGCCTTCAACATCCTCATTCAGATGGGTGCCCTGCCGCAGGTCACGTACTTTGAATCGCCTCGTCGCGATACCTTCGACAACCTTGAAGCAGGTGTGGCGGATTTTTCTCGTATGCTCGAGCATGGCAACGAGGATAAGATCGACCGCCTACGCGACTACATCGCTCAACACATGATTGAGAACCCCCATGCCGGTGAGCCGGGCTCCAAGGGCGTGCCGCAGGGGCGCTATATGCTCGATCATGTCCGCAAGGTTCGTTGGGCGTTTATTGCATGGGAGCCGGTCTCTGCGCCCAGCTCATAGCCTGTTCGCAGCCCGCACCGCCCACTCACTCGGCATCCGCATTCTTTGCGAACTGGGCAAACGCACTCCACACCGCGCCGTTCCTGCGCTATCGTGGGACAGCTCACGTAGATTAAGGCCCCGTCGCGGGGCGCCCCATACATAGAAAGCGAGAACCCATGGCACTGACAGGAGCCCAGGTCAAGCAGCTTCGCAGCATGGCCCATCACCTCAACCCCGCCATCATCATCGGCAAGTCCGATGTCAACGAGGGCACCGTCGAGCAGACGGTCGCCTACCTGGAGAAGCACGAGCTCGTTAAGTGCTCCGTGCTCGATGGCTCCAGTCTTTCCGCCCGCGAGGCCGCCGAAGAGCTCGCTGAGCGTTGCCACGCCGAGGTCGTCCAGGTCATCGGCCGCAAGTTCTCGCTGTATCGCGAGTCCTCGCGCAAGGACATCGAGAAGATCAAGCTCGTCTAAGAGCCAATGATCCGGCGAGCCAACACATAGCAAGCTTACGGGTGCCCAAGTACTTCGGGCGCCCGTTTTTTATCGCTCGACCAGCACGCGATTGAGCCGCCCCTCCACCAAGCGCTCGTATAGATGCCGCGTCTCGGGCTCGGGTACGCCATTGACCTGTTCCCTTAGATGGTGCATATGCCCGCTGTATAGCTCGACGATATCGCGCCGCCGCCCCGCCGCACTGTAGACGCGCATGGCGCAGCGCACCATATCCTCACGCGCCGTTTCCTGTCGAAGCCCCGACTCCGCCAGCCAAATCGCCGACTGCAAATCGTTTTCTTCTAGAGCGGCATTTGCTCCCTTAATCATGCAATCGATGTACTTTGACTGCATAATGCGTCGCATACGCAAAAAGTAGGTGGGATTACAGCCATTGGGAACATACAGCGGTCCGGCATAAAGCTGCTCAATCTTAAGGCACAGCTCAACTAAATGGGGCCCGCGCGCACCCGTGCGATTTCCCAAAACCTCGCGGCTTATCTGGTCAAACAGCCGTACATCGGTCTTGACGTAGTCGCCGTTGAGTCCGATGCATTCATTTTGGATGAGCACACACGACTTGCCATCCGGCGTCGGTCCCAAAGCCGACCGCAAGCGCGATATCGTCGAGTACAGGTTGTTGCGGGCGCTATTGAACTCGGCATGGGGCCACAACTCCATGGCCAGCGTCTCACGATCGACGAGCGCATCCATGCCCAGCGCAAGCCGCTCGGCAAGTGTCGCCGCCTTCTTGCGGCGCCACATTTTGTCCGTGATGGGAAACCCGTCGCGCTCGGCGCGAAACGCACCAAACATGCGAATCTCGATATGGTCAATGGTATCAACGGCTTCAACCTCGCCGGCCTGGAACAGGCGCTCGCCCTCCCCTTCCAGATCGTCGCGCAGCGAATACCGCGATAACTCGCGCACGGGAAGCTTCTTGCGAATCCTGGTCGCCGGCTCGCCCAGACAATGCATGGCAAGGCGCGCAAAGAGCCGATACGATGGCTCCAGAATCCCCGCACGATTCATGGACATCCAGGCCGCAAGATCGCTGTCTCGGCCCGCACAGGCCAAATGCAGCGCCACTATCCAGGCCTCCGCTCCACCAACCTGCGTCTGGCTTATATCGAGCAACTCCGCTTCCTCACGTACCGAAACCATCGAGGTGTTACGCAGATACGCCGCGCGCTCCAGCAGCAATGCGTTATCGCGCATGTACGCAATCGACTCTTCGGCAAGTTTGAGCACTTGGACCGCACGGAACTTTGCATTAACCGGCCGTCCCTCTGCCAGCGACTGCCAGCCTTCTAGCAACAGGCCAAACAGCTGAATCTGGTTATCGCGCATGCGCACGGCAAAACGATCGAGCTCGTTGAACGCCGCGTCGTCGGTTACCGGCAGGCCGGAAAGGAGCCGCCGTGCCGCCAGCACCATGCGCACCCAGATAGCCATCGCCTTAAGCCCACGTACGTCGAGCGCCTCCCGCACCACCGTCATCTCGTCGTCGCGCTCGTCGGTTCCCGCAAACGACCCGTCAAAGAGCTCCACCAGCATGCTATCGGCCCGTATAACAATCCCCGCGATGTCGAGCTCACAGTCGTAGGCCTTGCTCGTTTTGAGCTGCTGTAGAACGCCGCCGTCATCTCCCCGTTCGGTCAGGCATCGCTTGACCTCGATATGCGCGGACAGCATGTTGAGTGCGGTGTGGGACGTCTCTATTTCTGGCACGGCCAGGTTCGTAGGAAGCCCAAGCCCGTTGTCCCCATAGCAAACAGCCGTCAGTGTCTGGGCCACCCTCCATGAAACAGGGTCTATTTCGCAGGCCGCCCGTTCGCCCCCGCGCTCGATGACCGATGCCATATAGCGAGCGAGCTTTGTATTGGACACGCTGACCGCTGCCAGATATACGCCAAGCGCCTCGGCAGGCGTTGGCTCTGGAGCCGGATCCTCGGCATCGATCGTGCCCAGCGCTGCTCGGCAGATATCGGCCCCGTGCCCCGTCAGAGCCAGATCGACCCCATACTGCCCAGCAAGTTCAAGGACCGCATCACGGTCCAAAAAGGCGTCCGCCAGGCCCATCGCCGCATCGCATCGGCCCGCCTTAAGCAAAATCCGGGCCGCCCTCGGAACAAGTTCGGGGCGAACCTCGGCCACCAACTTACGCAAGCGCAAGCGTCCGTTATCCTCCGTGCCCAGACACGTAAAACTCCGCTCGGCGGGGTCCAAGCCAAAGATCGGGTAGTCGCGTACGAAGTAGGACTGGTCGACCATCGATAGCCTCACCCCGCAAGCCTCGAGTTCTGCGATATTGCCCTCGCCCATCAAAATCATGAGACATGCCACGCAAAACAGTGCATTATTGTCGAGCGAAGCCAGGTCGACAAGTGCCGCGCCATATACGTTGACAATCTCGTTTTCGAGCAGACCGGCTACGTCGCCTTGGCCATACAGACCCGTCTGCAATGCCGAAACGAGCTCGGGCACGCCCTGCGTGAGCTGATAAAAGTCGAGCGATGTGCTGATCGAAAACGCCGATGCCCACGCCGAATACTCATAGGCATGCACCTTGAGCATCTGCGCATTGATCTTAACCGAATCGCCCAGCCCATGAATCAGTTGACGATTTGAAGGACGGCAGGAGATAAAGACCCCCACCCCCATAGCGCGCAGGCCGCGAATCCTGTCGATGAGGTCTTCGGTATCGTGCTGATCGAGGTTTGGCACATTATCAATCGCGATAAGGGAGTGCGGTTTGTCTTTGAGTTCTTCGGTAACCACCTCGAGCTGCATAAACAACTCGCGCCCAATGGCGCGATCGGCCTCGATAATCCGCACGGGGCCTCGCGTCGGGTCGCATTTAACCTCATGGGTGTACTGCAGCAGCACCGAGGTCTTCCCAAACCCGTCGGGCGCATAAAGAACCACGATGCCGGCCTTTCGGCCCTTGGCGAGAAGCTCATTCATCAAGCGTTCGCGTCGCACCATATAGCCTCCGCCCAGCGGCATCAGCTCGAGGTCGTCCATACTGCCCAAATCGTTTACCATGCCCGCTCCTCAACTCGACCGCATGGACACTGTAACCGCAAGACCATACAAGCCGCGCTATGAATAGAGCGACCTTGTGTTTAAGGTTGTCTTTTGGTACGCAAGCGGCAAGTTTTTGTACAGCGAGGGCCGATTGTTATTAATCCCCCGACTAATCGGTCTTTAAGCAGGTAAATGAGCTTGTCAGCTTGTCCCATCTAAGCGGCAGTGTAACGCAAATGAACAAGGTTCAGCTATGTCATTCAACTCGCCTAGCACCCGCTACCGTCTACGACCTTTTAGTGGCATTTTTGCATAGAATCTGGTATGGAATGAATCAAGCTGTTAGGCATCCGGCATTCGTCAAGCTTGCGGCAAGATTTTGGTCAAGCGGGCGGAGAGGGATAACAAAAAGGCCCCCGCAAAGCGGAGGCCTTAGGCAAGGCTATGTCGAGGTGCAGGATTCGCGCTACTCGCAGAGCGAAAGGGCGGCCTCGTCGGCAACGACAACGCAGTTGGTGTGCAGCTGCAGGATCGAAGCCGGGCACGCGGGCGTAACCGGACCGTAGCACATGTCATGCACGGCCTGAGCCTTGGCCTCGCCGTTGGCGACGACCAGGATCATACGGGCGTACATGATGGTCTGGGTACCCATGGTGTAGGCCTGACGGGGAACGTCGTCGATGCTGTCGAACAGGCGGCTGTTGGCCTGAATGGTGCTCTCGGTGAGGTCGACGCAGTGCGTGCCCTTGGAGAAGTGGTCATCGGGCTCGTTGAAACCGATGTGGCCGTTGTTGCCAATGCCGAGCAGCTGCAGATCCGGGTAACCGGCGGCGGCGACGATCTTGTCGTACTCAGAGCAGGCAGCGGCGGCGTCGGGGTTGGAACCGTCGGGCACATGCGTGTTGTTCAGGTCGATGTTGATGTGATCGAAGAAGTTCTCACGCATGAAGTAGTGATAGCTCTGGGGATCGTCGTGCGAAAGGCCGCGATACTCGTCCAGGTTGTAGGTGCTGACCTCGGCAAAGTCGACGTCGCCCTTCTCATACCAAGCAGCGAGCTGCTTGTAGGCACCGATCGGGGTGGAGCCGGTGGCAAGACCCAGCACGCAATCGGGCTTGAGGATAACCTGAGCCGAGATGATATTGGCGGCCTTGCGGCTCATATCCTCGTAGTCTTTAGCTTTAATGATCTTCATTACGCGTCCTTTCTCGTACAAGAGAGGCAAGGCTCCCCTTACAAGCACTTGCCCGCGGCCCGCGTCGGCCGCAACCAACGTGTGCGGCCACCAGGGCGAGGTCGCGTAATGTATGTGTCTCGTGTCTAACCGCGTCGAGGCCCCTGCCCGTCCACGGTGACCCAAAGCCGTTTAGCTTCGGACAAATCCCATCTTGCCACGGAGGGCGCCCTCTTTCAAGGGCGCCCTCCATAAACGTGTTTGAATTGTAGGCTAATGGCCACGTGCACTTGCTAGCGCTCGCGAGCAACGATGAGCTGGTCCATCTCTTCGACATGCACACCAACGGAGCCCTTGATACTCGAGAACTCAACGGAGTTGCACACCAAGATGGGAACCGTCACATCGTAGCCCTCGGCAGCAATTGCCTCGCGATCGAACTCGATGAGCACGTCACCCTTATGGACGACATCGCCCACCTGTGCATGCACGCTAAAATGCTTGCCCTCAAGCTGAACAGTGTCCAAACCAACGTGGATGAGCACGTCTAGGCCATCGACCGTGTTAAGCGCAACGGCGTGACCCGTGGGAAAAATGGCCTCAACCTTGGCGTCTGCCGGAGCAATCACACGCGTGCCAGTAGGCTGAATCGCCACGCCCTGGCCCAAAAGGCCGGTGGCAAATGTCTGGTCATTGACCTCGGACAACGGAATGACGTCGCCCGAGATGGGAGCATCCAGCGTAAGAACTCGTCCACGCATACCAAAAGACCTTAGGACTTTAGTGAACATGCTCCCCCTCGGACATACCGATCAATCAAAATAGCTTTAACAGTTTACCACTTGGCACCCGTTTTTGACCATTAGGGAAGTTCGCGCTTGACAACCTCGACGATGTCGTCGACAACACGCTGAGTGAGCTCGTGCGTCTCCGCCTCGGCCATAACACGGACCAGCGGCTCGGTACCGCTCGGGCGCACCAGAATGCGGCCGCGGCCGTCAAGCTCCTTCTCGGCGGCAGCGACGGCGTCCCAAATGGGCTGGCAATCGTCCAAGCCGGCCTTGTTGTCCGAATGCACGTTGACAAGCACCTGAGGGTACTTCTTCATGATGCCGGCAAGGTCGGTGAGGGTACGGCCGGTGCGCTTGAGCACGGCCAGAAGCTGCAGAGCCGTCACCAGGCCGTCACCGGTGGTGTTGTGCTCCAGGAAGATGATGTGGCCGGACTGTTCGCCGCCGATGACGGCGCCGTCCGCGAGCATACGCTCAAGAACGTAGCGGTCGCCCACAGCGGTCTGAACCATTTCGAAGCCCTGCTCCTTCATAGCGATGGAGAAGCCAAGGTTGCACATGACAGTCGAGACGATCTCGGAGTTGGCGAGTTTGCCGCGGGCGGCGAGGTCAGAACCGCAGATAGCCAGGATGTAGTCACCGTCGATTTCATTGCCCTCACTGTCCACGAACAGCACGCGATCGGCATCGCCGTCGTGGGCCAGGCCAATATCGGCGTGGGTGCGCAGCACGAGCTCGCGCAGGGGCTCAAGGTGCGTAGAGCCGCACTCAACGTTAATGTCAGTGCCGCAATAATCGGTGTTGATAGCGTGCACCGTGGCGCCCAGGCGCTGCAGCGCGGCGGGCGTGGTCTGGCAAGAAGCGCCATGACCGCAGTCGACGGCAACGACTAGGCCATCGAGCCTCAGGCCATCAAGCGTATCGATGGCGTGGTCGACGTATGCCTTGCGAGCGTCCTTCATCTTGATGATGTGGCCCACGCCGGCGCCGGTCGGCAACGTGTCGGCAGCCATGGCCTCCTCGGACATGACCCAGGCGCTAATCTCTTCCTCAACCGCGTCGGGAAGCTTCATGCCCTTGCGGCTAAAGAACTTGATGCCGTTGAACTCCGGCGGATTATGCGAAGCAGAGATGACGATACCGCCGTCGAGCTCGTTCTGGACGGTGAGCAGCGCCACGGCAGGCGTGGGGATGACGCCGCAGCAGTGCGGACGGCCGCCCTCGGCCATGATGCCAGCGGTCAGAGCGCTCTCGAGCATGGTGCCCGAAAGACGCGTGTCGCGGCCGACACAGATATCCGGACCAAGGAACTTGGTCGCCGCGCGGCCCAGGCGAAACGCGAGGTCGCACGAGAGGTCGGCATTGGCGACGCCACGGACGCCGTCGGTACCGAAGATGTTCTGGGGCATAGGATCGCTCCTTCCCTAGCAGGCGATATGCAACCGCCCACCCTAGTCGAAAAAGAAAAGCGGGACCCGCCGAGGAATCGGCAGGCCCCGCTTGTACATTGTATCTCGAAAGGAGATAAAACCTTAGCGCTTGGAGAACTGGGGAGCGCGGCGGGCCTTCTTGAGGCCGTACTTCTTGCGCTCGACCACGCGAGCATCGCGCGTAAGGAAACCGGCCTTCCTGAGGTCAGCACGGTAGTCGCCAGCGTTCAGAAGAGCGCGAGCGATGCCCAGGCGCAGAGCGCCGGACTGACCGGAGATGCCGCCGCCATCGCACAGAGCGATAACGTCGAACTGACCGGCGGTGTCGGTCACCTTGAAGGGAGCAAGGGCGTTCTCAACGAGCTGATGACGGCCGAAATACTGCTCGGCGTCACGCTTGTTGATGGTCACCTTGCCGGTGCCGGGGACGAGACGGACGCGGGCGACGGCGTTCTTACGACGGCCGGTACCCTGGTAGACAACGGTGTTCTCAGCCATCTTTAAGCCTCCAGCTCAATCTTCGTGGGGTTCTGGGCAGCATGCGGATGCTCGGCACCAGCGTAGACCTTAAGCTTGGTCATCTGGGCACGGCCGAGGGTGGTCTTGGGCAGCATACCGCGAACGGCGCGCTCGATGACCTTCTCCGGGTGCTTCTCCATAGCCTGGCGGAAGCTCTCAGCCTTGAGGCCGCCGTTGTAGCCGCTGTGGCGATAATAGGTCTTCGTGTCGGCCTTGTTACCGGTAAGCTGGACCTTATCGGCGTTGATGACGACAACGAAGTCGCCGCAGTCGCTGTTGGGCGTGAACTGGGGCTTGTTCTTACCGCGCAGGATCATTGCGATCTGGGTGGCAAGACGGCCCAGGACAGCACCATCGGCGTCGACGAGAACCCAGTTGCGCTGGACCTCGCCCTGCTTGGCGTAGTGAGTCGATTTCGAAATCACTTAGACTCCTCCATGTACAGTACGTGTTGTTACAGAGATTCACGGGGCTCTGCAAGTAACCCGTCCATATTACCCCGCTCGCCGTACGAGTCAACAGGTATTTTGGCTCCGACCAGAGTTTCTGCACATGTCATCCACGAGCCGTGACGTTGCAGCGCTAGCGCTCGACAAATGCCTCGATATCTCCCAGCAAGCGCTTTGCCTCCTGGCGGCCCTGGATATACAGGTCGAGCAGCTTTGCTGGATCGTGTTCGACATGGCCGACCTCGACCGGCTTTTGCGGAGCGACGACCAACGCACGGCCCTCGCGCTCATACTTCCACAGGTGCATGCGCTGGATGTTGTAACGGTCGTGGCGTGTCTCGATAGCCTCGAGCAGATAGGGGTAGTCGGCATAACGCGCACGCGCGGCAGGCAAAAACTCGTAGGGCTTTTTCTCGTATGAGCGGTCCTGCGTGACGATGACAACCGCGCGATCGAAGCCCGCCTCCTCCAGCACGTGCTCGATGGGGACCGAATCGGCCACGCCGCCGTCGACGTATTTGTGCCCGTCAATCTCGACCGGCGGCGTCACCAGCGGCAGCGACGTCGAGGCGCGCACGGCGTCGAGGTCGAGCACGGCGCTTTTGACCGGCAGGTAGGCAGCGGTTCCAAACAGCATGTCCGTCGCGACGGCGTACATCTCGATAGGGCTGGCGTCGAACGTCTCGTTATCAAAAGGATCCAGGCGGTCCTGGACGTCGTTGAAGATAAAGTCGTAACCCACGATGGAACCCGTGGACGCAAACGACGCGGCGCCCATGTAGCGGCTGTCGTTGCAGAAGGTCAAATTGACTCGGTTGGTGCGACCGATCTGGTGCGACTTGTAGTTGACGCCGTTGAGCGCACCGGCCGAAACGCCGTACACCGCCGGAATTTCGACACCGGCCTCCATGAGAACGTCGAGCACGCCGGCGGTAAACTGCCCACGAAAACTGCCACCCTCCAAGACGAGCGCGACCTTGCCGGCGTTCTTTGCCTTATCTTCTGCAGTCATATTGACCTCCTGCGATTGCGTTTTGACTTTCTTCTACCCAGTTTTGGGATGGAGGGCGCATGGGTTTTGGAGTTGAGGGGGCGGCTGGCGGAAAGCACGTCCCGTTCTGAGGGGCGATTCCGGGATGCGCTTTCCGCCTGGGTTGCCATGGGGAAAGCATGGCCCACTCTACGGCTCGATTCCGGGTCGCAGCTTCCACTTGAGGCGTCATCCGGAAAATGTATCCCATTCCGAGCTTAGATTCCGGGATGCGGTTTCCGCCTGGGCAGTCATTGGGAAAACGCGTCCCACTCTGCGTCACTGAGGCGTTTTCTTTACGCCCGCGCCCTGCATAGAGTTCGATTCTCCGCGGTACGGGGGATCCGTTGATGCTGGGCGAGGCCAGCTGAAA
This sequence comes from uncultured Collinsella sp., assembly GCA_900543015.1. Taxonomy (GTDB): domain Bacteria; phylum Actinomycetota; class Coriobacteriia; order Coriobacteriales; family Coriobacteriaceae; genus Collinsella. The sequence continues at coordinate 9,639 of UQPJ01000046.1, read as the reverse complement.
TTCGATAAACATCGCATCTATATTGGGCTGAGGCTTTGCGCGAAGAATCCGCGTATTTGCTTCGCAAATACGCACCGGCTTCGGCCGGCTGCCGCCGCCCTCGCCCGCGGGCTACAAACGCTTCGCGTTTGCTTAACGCCCGCGCCCTGCACAGAGTTCGATTCTCCGCGGTACGGACTAGAAATAAAAAGACAGGTAGATACGAATATCTACCTGCCTGTTACTTATGGTGGAGGCGCGGAGAATCGAACTCCGGTCCACGAAAGCCCCCTGATTGGCATTTCCAAGCTCAGTCGCTGGTTTTGTCTCGGACGCTTTGCGCGCAGCGACACGCTCGCGGCGTCCTAACCGGTTCGGTCTTAGCCCGCGCCATACCGATTACGTGCGCGGGAGCATTCCCCTAACATGACGTCGCGCCGGTGTCGGGGAAATCACCGGGTTGACGCGCCGCTATAAACTAAGCAGCGAGAGCCATAGGCTCAAAAGAAGAGTTGTTGTCAATTCAATTTGACGGTACCCCTGTTTAACGAGGCGAGGAGACCTCGGCTTGCTTCCTCTCTCAGAGCTATCGTGTCGAAACCAGTCGCCCCCGGATGTCGGGAAAGTCTGGATGGTATCGGGCCTGCAAACACCCGATAACCGTCGACTTTTCAAGGAACATACGGGGCGAGCCCCGCTTGTGGAGTGTTATCTTACCACGTTCTGAAAGCGGACAGCTGTTCTATGCACGAGCTGTGAAGACCCCAATGTGCGCCGCACTTCGCACTTTTGTTACCGATCGCGTCACGTATATTTTCGCCAAGCAAAATTGACCCGTCGAAAGGACCGTTATGGATACCAAGCAGCAACTCGTCGATGCCCTCGCAGGCCTGGGCTCAACCATTACCGAAGCTATGGATGTCATCGAGGGCTTTGTCCCCTGCGGACATCCCGCCCTCACGGTATCGAACGCACTCGTCGCGCTGGACGTTGACGATGATGCAGCTCTCGCCCAGCAGCTTGAGACCGTCGAGGGCTTTATCGACCACGTGAGTGAGAACCGCGGCGTGGCCGCCTACCACGGTATCGAGGTCGAGCTCGCGGGTCCCAAGGCCGATCTGTTCGCAGCAATCCGCGAGGTAGGCGCCCTTATGCAGACCGCAGGCGTCAAGAACACCCAGGTCAACGAGTGGGTCTACCGCAGTCTGGCAGCACTCGACAGCTCCGACGAAAAGGCAGCCGAGCAGCTCGCAGAAAGTCCCGCCATCAAGGCCGAGCTTTTGTAAATAGCAGACGCGGGCCCCTTGGCGCATCGTCGTCCAAGAGGCCCGCAAACAGTTCGCGTCAACCGATTGCCGCGCCGCCGCATTCGGCCAAGGCAAGAATCGGCATCATTTGACGAGGTGTCTTTGCTGCAAGATCGGCATGTTCGAGCAGTTTTCGATCGTTGGTCACCAAGTAATCGACCTGGGCGCGTTTGCATGCGGCGAGTACCAAGTTGTCCTCGTAATCGCGATGGAGCGCTAAGTATTTGTCGGCCAGCCAAAGGTCCGACGCATCTGCACCCACGGCCGTGGCGTTTTCGGTCATGTTCCGAACAAACGCCAGCGCCGCATCGCCAATCGCGCGGGCAGAAGCCTCGCCGAGCGCTCCCCCGCTGGCAAGAACGCTGCGCTTCAGTTCGTGCTGTACAACATACAGTACGTCCTTGGCGATATGCACCGGAAAGAACAGCAATGCCCCCGCCTCCGTCGCCTGCCCAATAAACGCACGCGCGGCAAGCGACTCGGCATGGTCGACGCAAAACGAATCAACCCATACGTTGGCATCCACCATTATTTTGAGGGGAGCCCCGCTCACAGGATCATCCCCTTTTGGCGATAGCGCTCGTCCATGGCTTCGGAATAGATTGTGTTCCAATCGCGATTGTCGGATACGGGCGACGTAGCGATGCCCAGGTCCGCGTAAAGCTGATCCGCCGCCGCCCATGATGCGGCGAACGGAGTATCGTGCGCGACGGTCTGCCGCCGGTCGTCGACGGCCGCAAGCACTTCCTCGCACTGCCCGCCACCCTGCGCGACCTTGGCCACCACCTTTTTGATGAGCTCGGGCAGTGACCCGCCCGAAAGCCGCAACGCTTCCTCCGCATGGTCCTTGACCTGGCGATCCACGCGAACGTTCACCTGCGCCATGCCGCTAACAGCACCCACGTTGATCCCGCTCCCTTCAATTGCTAGCACCGCTAGCAACACTATATAGAGAAGCTAGCAAATGGTCAAATGCAAAAGGCCTGCGCCCGGACGACACCGATGCCGTCTGGGCGCAGGCCAGATAACGTGGGCGAACACGTCTGCTAACGCAGGTAAGCCTTCGCGTTGCTCAGGCTGTAGGCAATCGTCGAGCCGTTGTGCAGCAGTGACGACGTCTGCGGGGTAATCGCGCCGGTAATACCCAATGCCAACAGCGCCGAGTTGGTGAGCATCACCTTAGAGTAGGAGCTCGTCAGACGATCAATGAGGCCCTGGCTCATGCGGCGCAAACGCACGATCGCGGCCAGATCCGTGTCGGTCAGGATGATATCGGCGACCTCCTTGGCGATGTCGCTTCCGCCACCCATTGCCAGCCCCACGTCGGCCAAACCGAGTGCCGGCGAATCGTTGACGCCGTCGCCCACCATGGCAACGTGGCGCCCCTCACCCTTAATGCGCTCCACATAGGCGTACTTGTCCTCGGGCAGCAGCTCGGCCTTAAACTCGTCGACACCCGCCTCGCGCGCAATGCGCTCGGCCGTGCGCTCCGAATCGCCCGTGAGCATAACGACATGCTTGACGCCCAGCGCATGTAGGTCGGCGATGGCCTCACGGACGCCGGGCTTGAGCGGATCCTCGATGCCGAGCACGCCGACGACCTTGCCGTCGACCGCCAGATACAGCGGCGACAGGCCTTGCATCTGGAGCTCAATTTGCTCCTTGATGTCGGACTCGAGCTGCGCACCCTCGTCCTCAAATACAAAGTGCGCCGAACCGATAATGGCGCGACGCCCCTCGATGGACGAAGCGATGCCGTGCGCCACGATGTACTCGACCGCGGCATGGCGCTCGCGGTGCTCGAGCCCGCGCTCGAGGGCGGCGTTGACCACGGCACGCGCCACCGGATGCGGGAAATGCTCCTCCAAGCAAGCGGAAAGGCGCAGGACCTCGTCCTCGCTCCAGCCGTCGGTCGTCAGCACGCAAGCCAGACGCGGCTGCGCCTCGGTGAGCGTGCCAGTCTTATCAAACACAATGGTGTCGGCCTTGGCAAACGACTCAAAGTACTTTGCGCCCTTGACCATGACGCCCATCTTGGCAGCATCGCTCATAGCGGTCATGACGGCGACGGAACCCGTGAGCTTGAGTGCGCACGAGTAGTCGACCATCAGCGCCGCCGAGGTCTTGATAAGGCTGCGCGTGGTGAGCGCAACCAGGCCCGCGAGCAGGAAGTTCCACGGGACGATCTTGTTGGCGAGGTCCTCCATATGCGACTGGCCCTCGGATTTGAGCGAGTCGGCCGTCTGCACGAGCGAGACGATCGAGCGCAGTTTGGTCTGCGCCGTGTTGGCGCGCACGCGCACCAAGATGCTGCCGTCTTCCACGACGGTACCGGCGAACACGTCGTCGCCCACGCTGCGCTCAACGGCCAGCGGCTCGCCGGTCAGGGTCGCCTGGTTGACCATAGCGCTCCCCTGCTCGACGACACCGTCGATGCAAATGGACATGCCAGTGCGCACGGCGACCAGATCGCCGGGCTCGAGCTCGGTCGCAGCAACGCTTACCTCGGTATCGCCGACGACCTTTTGCGCCTTGTCGGGTACATCGAGCAGCGAGTTGATGAGCTCGTTTTCGCTCATGGCGCGGGTGTAGTCCTCGAGCAGCTCGCCCACGTTGAGCAGGAACATTGTCTGGCCCGCGGTGTCGACATCACGCTTGACGAACGAAATGCCGATGGCCGAAGCGTCGAGCACGGGAACGGTCAGGCGCGGCTGCGCCAGCTCATGAAGGGCAGCGCGCAAAAATGCCATGTAACCGGCCACGACAAACACCGCACGCAGAGGCGTCGGCAAGAACCAGCGGCGCGCGTAGTGGACGCCGACGAGTGTCGCCAGGTCCATAACGAGTTTGTGCTTGCGCGGCTCAAGCTGCATCACATAGCCCGACTTGGCATCGGCGATAGCTTGAGCATCGAGTGCGCCCAAGGCGTCGAGCACGCTCGCGCGGCGCGGCTCATCGTATTCGAGCGCCATCTGGCCGATGCGGCCGTAGACGCGCACCTTGTGCACGCCGTCGATGTCGCCGCCAAGCTTAAGAAGTGCATCGAGATCGCTCTCTGGCACAGGACCCGCCAACTGGAGGCGGGTCCTGCCGGGGATCTCGCTGATAATCGAGAATCTCATAGTTTGTGCCTGGAAGCGTTACTCGGCTGCCTCGTCAGCAGCGGCCTCGCTCTGGGTGATGTAGGCCGCCTCGGCAACCATGTCGTCGACATTAGCCTTGGCCTGCTCGACCATGTCCTTGTAGCCGTTCTTGATGCGCATGCCGCACGCGATACCCTGCACGCAGGCATTCTTGACCGGAGCGCTGGTAAGCAGCTTGATGCCGGCCGTGCCAAGCAGAAAACCGCCACCGACAAGCAGGGTGTTAAACGTCGACTTCTTCATGTTACTTCTCCCTTTTGCCGCATGAGGCGCGGCATGGTGCCTTAGCACCCGAGTTCATCAGTCAGCTCGAGCACGCTTTTGAAATACCTTAATTCTATCTAACTATCTAGGTCAGCCATGGCTAACCTTTTGAAAATTAACGATGCGGAGTAACCGATTGTCAATGTGACAAAGGGACTATCCCTTTGTCCCTTCTTACAACTGCCAGGTAGCTGCTTCCTTTTGCAGCGCAACCATGCGGGCGAATTCTCCGCCTGCCGCCTTGAGCTGCGCCGGAGTGCCCTGCTCGGCAACCACACCATCCTTGAGTACAACGATTTTGTCGGCATTTTCTACCGTGCGCATACGGTGGGCGATCACGATAACTGTCTTGCCTGCGAGCAGGCGGGAGAGTGCCTGCTGTACCACGGTCTCGTTCTCCACATCCAAACTCGCCGTTGCCTCGTCCAGCAACACAATCGGGGCGTCTTTGAGCAGCGCACGGGCGATGGAGATGCGTTGACGCTCGCCACCGGACAGCTTGGAGCCGTTCTCGCCAATCATGGTGTCATAGCCCTGCGGCATGCGGCTCACAAACTCGTCGCAGTTGGCGGCACGCGCGGCAGCAAGCACTTCCTCATCGGTGGCATCACGACGCCCGAGGCGGATGTTTCCCATCACCGTGTCGTCAAAGAGCAGCACGTCTTGGAACACAATGGCGTAATCACGCAGCAGTACCTCGGGATCGACGCTTGCAACATCCACACCGCCCACGGTAACCTTGCCCGCGGTGGCATCCCAAAAGCGCGCGGCAAGGCGGCTCACCGTGGACTTACCGGAACCCGAGGGACCGACCAGCGCCGTAACTTCGCCTTCCTTGGCGGTAAAGCTCACATCGGTAAGAACTTTCTCGCCGGCGCGGCCGTCCTCGCCCGCACCATAGCCAAATGCCACGTGATCGAACACCACATCGTGGCCCACGGGCTCAAATTTCTCGCTACCCCGCGCCACAGGCTCTTCCATGATGGAACGCATGCGCTTGGCAGACGACTCGGCGGCAAACAGCTCGGACATTAACATTAACGCCTGGTCAAAGGGTGCATAGATACGGCTCACCATAAGCAGGAAGGCAAACATCACCAAAAAGTCGACCTGGCCGGAGGCGACCATCGCAGCGCCCGTGACCAACGTGGTGGCAATCCCCAGGCGCAGGATGGCAAAGGCGGAGTTGACCAAAAGCCCGTTGGCGAGCTCGCCTTTGGTGGTCTCGCGCTCCTCGGCATCGATCACGGCGTTGAGTCCCTCAAGATAATGGGCCTCCTGGTTGGTGGCGCGGATCTCGCGCACGCAGTCGAGCGTCTCCTGGATCGCCTCGGTGACCTTGACCTTCTCGGCGCGCACGCGGTCGAACACCGGGGTCATGGGCCCGCGTGTCAGATACAGCACGGCAAAGGCCACGGGCACGCTCCAAAACGCCGCAATCGCCAGCTGCCAGCAAAAGAACAGCGACGCCACGAACACGATGGCACTTGCGATGATGGCACCCCAAAGCTCTCCCAGCACATGACTGTAGGCATGCTCCATAGTCTGAACGTCGCCCATGATGGTTTCGGTTAGATCGGCCAGATCACGACGGCCGAAAAACGACAACGGCAGTTTGCGCAAGCGCTCGGCAATCCCCATGCGCTGCTTGCCGCACTCCTCGTAAAAGATGCAGTAGGTGTAGTAATACTGCTGCCAGTTAGAGGCAAAGAGCAACACGAAAAAGACCAGGAGGCCGCCCACAATCGGCAGGGCATCCGGCAGGTCGGCGCCGCTGGCGAGATGCTCGACAAAGCCGGCCATGACCAGGAATAAAAAGCCCATGCCGGCCATGATGATGAGATTGGTGAGCGTGGTCCAGAAAATGCCGCGTTTTACGCCGGCGACGCCTTTATCGGATAGGAAATACTTCTTTTGGAATGAGGCGAACATTTAGGCCTCGCCTCCCTTCGTGACGTCGGCATCCGCGGTCGCTGCAGTGATTTTCCAGCTCGCGGCCTGTTCGTATTCGGCCCACATCTTGGCATACAGACCCTCTTGGGACAGCAACTCGGCATGGGTACCCGACTCCTGCACGCTACCCTGGTTGAGCACCACGATTTGATCTGCGCCCACCACGGTCGAAAGCCGGTGCGCGATCATAATGACCGTGCGACCCGCCGCCAGCTTGCTAAAGGCGCGCTGGATGAGCGCCTCGTTCTCGGGGTCGGCAAATGCCGTGGCCTCATCGAGCACCACGATGGGCGCGTCCTTAAGGATCGCGCGGGCAAGTGCCACGCGCTGGACCTCGCCGCCCGAAAGATATGCTCCGCCGGCACCGAGCATGGTATTGATGCCCTGTGGAAGCTTGGCCACAATGTCGTCGCACTGAGCTGCGGAGAGGGCCGCACGCACTTCGTCGTCAGTGGCTCCAGGCTTGGAGGCGCGCACGTTATCGGCAAGTGTTTGGCGGAACAGCTGGTTGGTCTGAAACACAAAGGCGACCTGGTCCATGAGCTCGTGCGGATCCATATCGCGAACGTCCACACCACCTACGAGCACTCGACCTGCGGAAACATCCCAAAAACGAGGAATCAGGCTTGCACAGGTTGACTTGCCGCCGCCCGAAGGACCCACCAGCGCGAGGGTGCTACCTGCGGGAACGCTAAAACTCGCATGGTTGACGGCAGGCGCCTCGGCGCCCTCGTAGGTAAAGCTCACGTCCTCAAAGCGCACATCGCTGCCAGCGGGGTGCTTGGGTTGCGCGGGCACGGAGAGCCGCTTGGAATCCATGACGCTTCGAATGCGAGCCAGCGAATCGGCACTCATCTGAGAGGCCTCGCCCACAAACATGAGCTTGGTCATGGCCGTCGGCACCACGGCCGAAAAGATCGCGTAAAACGTGAAGTTGACCATAAAGTGCGCGAAGTCCGTCTCGCCCGGCGCCAACAGCAACGCCACGGGCAAAAGAAATGCCACGAGGCCATTGAGCGCGGTAAGGTTGAGCACCTGCGGGCCTCGGCAGAACGTGCCCGCATAGCTTTGCGCCATGTCGGCGTATTCGGCGATCGCATCGTGAAACGCCTTAAAGGAGTAGACCGTCTGCTGGAATACCTTGACCACGGGGATGCCGCGTACGTATTCGGTGCCGGTCTTGTTCATCTTGACCAGCGCGCCCATGTAGGCCTTCATAAACTCGGCGCCCTTGCCGCTCATCATGGTGGCCATGGCGCAAAACGAAACGACGACCGAGATTAAGCATGCCGCGCCCAAACGCCAATCGAGGGCAAATAGCAGCACAAGCAGGCCCACGACCATGGCGGTGGCACCGGCGATATCGGGCAGCATGTGCGCGAGCAGCGTCTCGGTGGAGGCGGCACAGCCGTCTACGATACGGCGCAGCTCACCGGTGGCGTGCGTGTCAAAGTAGCCGAGCGGCAGCTTAAGCAGATGCTCGCTCGTAGCCTTGCGGATATTAGATGCGCAGCGAAACGCGGACAGGTGCGTGCACATGAGTCCCACGAAATAGACCACGATGCTTGCCAGGGCAAAACCAACAGCCCACCAACCATACATCGCGATGTCGGCGGCCTCGCTCCAGTTGGGCGCCACGGCAATCAGGTCTCGCGCAACAAGCCAGATGCACACGTACGGACCAAAGCTCAACAGCTGCGAGAACGCCGAGAGGGCCAAGCCCAAATACGTTAGGAATTTACGGTCACCGGCATATGCAAGTAGCTCGCCGATGCCGCCGCCTTCCTTTTTTGATCCCTTTGCCATGAGATTCCTTTCTAACGGCTTGAGAGTTAACCGTAAGAAACTTATCATGGGCGTGTTAGCCAGGGCACACAATTGGGCCAGGCGTGGACGTTTTCGCAAATGAAGGGGACGCTTTTGAAAATGCGGCGGGCAGCAACCGATATAACCGAGCTCTACGCACCGCAGTTTGAGCAGTTTGGTCTGCAGCTTTCCGGCAAGGGCGCCGTCTTTACCGGCGAGGTGGCAAACGATCGGGCACACGGACGCGCATGGATCATGCCCCTTTCCCCCACCTGCATCGTCATGGAGCATTTCATTACCCCGACGCACAACATGCACCTAGCCGAATACACGCCCGAACCGTACGCGTGCGTGAGCGAGGTCAGCGCCCCCACGCTCATATGCATGCCCAAGGCTGGCATAACGCCTGCGAACCTTAAGCCACTGCGCGGGCCGTGGCCGAACAGCGCGGTGTGCAGCTTTATCCAAGATAGCTGCGGCGAGGAGCTAAGTCCGCTGTTTGCAGGGCAGCTTTATCACTCGCGCTCGGTGCTCTTTTTGCCTGGATTTTTTGACGAACTGGAGCACCGCTATCCCACCGAGTTCGCGGGAATCTTCGAGGCGTTTGCCGAGCCATGGCACGAGGAGGCGACGTCTGCCATCTGCCACACGCTGCGCCGGATTAACGAGGAACGCGCCCGCACCGTAGGCGGACACGTCTATATGCAAGGCATCGTGGAGACCATGGTCGCGGAGCTCGCCTGTTCGCGCGCGGCCCACAAGCAGGCGCGGCAGGCGACAGACACACGCGCCAGCGTGACCATTGCCGAGGAAGCGACGAGCCTTGTAGAACACTCGCTCGACAAGGGCAAACATGTGGGTATCAACGAGGTGGCCGAGAGGCTCTACACGAGCCGCTCCAAGCTATGCGCCACCTTTAAGGCCCAAACTGGCGAGTCCCTGGGCGCCTACATCCGCAGACGCCGTATGGAGCGAGCACAGGACCTTTTGGCCGATAGCTCGCTCACGATAGCGCAGGTCGCAGAGCGTCTAGGCTACCCTCAGCAGGCCGCCTTTGCCCAAGCCTTCAAGCAACACACCGGCACCACCCCCACCACCTGGCGCTCCCAACATATATAAAGAATGAGGGCGCCAACGACGCCCTCATTCACCAAATTCCATTCAGCCCCGCCTGACCCGAACGGCCG
>UQPJ01000045.1:0-20212 GCA_900543015.1 uncultured Collinsella sp. | reverse complement strand
TATTTCCCCGCCCCGCGCTCCGGCGTTGGGACGTCGCGTGCTTGCTACAGAAGAGCTGATTAGAAGTTTGCGTGCCGCCCCCTTTGGGGCGGCACGTTTTTTGTGGGGTCCCTGTCTTCACATTTTCCGTCAAGCTTTTGGTTAGGTTTTGGTTAGTTGGCTTGGTGGTGGAGGGCCAAAAGATTGTTATCGGAAAAGGCTCAGAGAAAGTGCCGGTAGGGGAGTTGTTGAGCTTTTCGACAGCTTTTGGGCAAAAGAAACTTTGTGGCTATTGCCGGCGATTGTGTTGTCGCGGTCATGGTGATGCGGGATGCTGGGCGTAAGCGTCGAATGCTCCGATTTTGGAGGCCAGCATGGATCTGTTTCTTGAGACTCCGCAGCGACAAGCTGAGCGCATGCTGCGTCAGCAGCAACGACTCATGGAGATGCAAATGCAAGGGGCGGCAGCCCAGCCCTTTGCGCAAAATGTCGTGCCCGCTGCTGTACCTGCAGCTGTGCCCGGGTGTGAATCGGCGCCAGAGGCCTATTCCGTACAGCAAGATTCATATGCGCAGGAGCTCGCGTTCGACAAGCATCGTGCGCGTCGCCGTCGCTGGGCCCAGCGCCTGCGTACGCTGGCGATGATCGTGCTCATCCCGCTGGGGCTCGCGGCAATCTTTCTAGCCTCATATGCCCTCACGTGCATCCTCAACGGCGCCTCGCCCAACGAGGTGCTTCAACACTTGGCAGCTCTCGGCCAGCGCCTAGGCGACGTAGCAGCAACCATTCGCGCTGGCTGGGAGAGCTAGCGGGGCAGTACCCATGGCGCAAAGGTAACTTGTCCTGTGCTCGATCGGACGCGCGATGCGTGTGGCGGGGTAAGATTGACCGAAGTTCTGATTAATGATCGATTGGGTTTGTTGGGCGGAAGTCTATGTCTGCTATTGAAATTGCGCTTGTTGTGATTGCCTTGGTGGCGGTGGGAGTTGCTGTGGTTTGTGCCCTGCAGCTTAAAGGCCTCCGTGCCGAGTTGCGAGAGCGTGGCGGCAACGACGCGGAGACGCTCGCGGCGCTCGAGCAGGCCAACAGCACGCTCGATGCCCTCAACGTCGCGTTGGCCGAAACCCGCCGCACGGCAAATGCCATTGCGCAGCAGCAGACGACCGACGCGGCCGTGGAGCAGCAGCGCTACCTGACCATCGCGCGTGAGTTCTCGCAGGCCGGCGACCGCATGGACGACCTGCGCCGCGAGACGGCCCAACAGCTTGGCGCCAACCGTGAAGGCATCGAGCACCGCCTGGACAAGGTGCGTGAGACGGTCGATGCCCAGCTGGGCGCCATCCGCAAGGACAACAACGTACAGCTCGATCAGATGCGCGCGACAGTGGACGAGAAACTTTCCCGTACGCTCAACGATCGCCTGTCTGCATCGTTTAAGCAGGTGAGCGACCAGCTCGAGGCCGTGTACAAGGGCCTGGGCGACATGCAGTCTATCGCTACCGGCGTGGGCGACCTTAAGCGCGTGCTGGGCAACGTCAAGGCACGCGGCATTTTGGGCGAGGTGCAGCTGGGAGCGATCCTGGCGGACATCCTCACGCCCGACCAGTACCTGGAAAACGTCGCCACCAAGCCCGGCGCCTCGGAGCGCGTTGAGTTTGCCGTCAAGCTGCCGGTAGACGAGGGCGATCCCGTGCTGCTGCCGATCGACTCCAAATTCCCGGGCGACGCGTACGAGCATCTGCTCGATGCCCAGGAGTCGGGTGACGCTGAGGCTGTCGCTGCCGCGCGCAAGACGCTCGATATGATGGTCAAGCGCGAGGCAAAGGACATCTGCGACAAGTACCTGAGCGTGCCCGCGACCACCAACTTTGGCATCCTGTTCGTTCCGTTTGAGGGCCTGTACGCCGAGGTCGTCACGCGCCCCGGTCTTATCGAGACCCTGGGCCGCGACTATCACGTCAACGTTGCCGGCCCCAGCACCATGGCGGCCATCCTCAACAGCCTGCAGATGAGCTACCAGACGTTTAAGCTGCAAAAGCGCACCGACGACGTGCTGCGCGTACTTTCCGCCGTCAAGGCCGAGCTGCCGCGTTACCAGGCAGCACTGCGTCGCGCCCAACAGCAGATCGAGACCGCGGGCAAAACAGTCGAGGGCATCATCACCACGCGCACCAACGTTATGGAGCGCAAGCTCAAGGATATCGACGCGCTGGAAGACGCGCGGGAGGCCGACGAGATTTTGGGCTTGGAGTCCGCAGGGTTACTCGCGGGCCAGGAAGACGAGGACTAGCCGCAACGGACGGCGGCGCGCCGGCGTAAACGCGGGGCGCGGGCGCTTTTCGCGTCGCGCTTGACTGAAGCGCGCTTCAATGTGCAACAATGGCCTTTCGCCCTATCAGACGCGAAAGGAAGTCCATGTCTCAGAGAAGCACCAGTCCGCTCAAACGCTCCACCGTGCGCCGCACGCTGCAGCGTTTTTGGGACGTCACGCGCATGCAGCCGCTGATCGTCTTTCTCTCGGTGTTCTCGTCGGCGGGCTACATCTTTTTGCTCACGTTTGCCAACACCTATGTGATGGCCCTCATCGTCGACCGCGTCCAGGCCGGCTCCGTGGCAGGCGACCAGGTGTTTGAGGTCTTTGGCCCGTACATTCTGGCGCTCGTGCTCGTTAACCTGGTAGGCCAGATCCTCTCCAAGCTGCAGGACTACACCGTCTACAAGCTCGAGATCGCGGGCAACTATCACCTGGCGCGCCTGTGCTTTGACACGCTCTCCAACCAATCCATGACATTCCACACCAGCCGCTTTGGCGGATCGCTTGTGAGCCAGACGAGCCGTTTTATGAGCGGCTATACGGGGCTGGTGGACGTGACGGTGTATTCGCTCATTCCCACCATCACCTCGGTCATCTGCACGGTGGCGGCACTCGCCCCGGTGGTGCCCACATTTACCGTGATCCTGGTGGGCATCATGGTCGTCTACATTGCCTTTGTCTGGCTTATGTACAAGTGCATCATGCCGCTTTCGGCCGCGACGTCCGCCGCGCAAAACAAACTCTCGGGTGTGCTGTCCGATGCGGTCACGAACATCTTGGCCGTTAAGACCTGCGGGCGAGAGGACTTTGAACGCGATCTGTTCGATGCCGCCGACCGTGCCGCGCGCGATGCCGAAACGGTATCGATGCACGCCATGATGCAGCGCAACTTTACGACCTCGGGCCTTATCGTCATCACCATGGCCGTGGTGAGTGTGTTCGTGGCGGGCGGCAACGCGTGGTTTGGCATTTCGGCCGGCGCGCTCGTCATGATCTTTACCTATACGTACAACCTCACTATGCGTCTGAACTACGTGAGCTCCATGATGCAGCGCATCAACCGCGCGCTGGGCGATGCGGCCGAGATGACGCGCGTGCTGGACGAGCCGCGTCTGATGGCAGACGACGAGAATGCCCCCGAGCTCAAGGTGCGCGAGGGCGCGATTGATTTTGAGCACCTGAGCTTTGCATACCGTGACGCCGCGGCGGGCGAGAGCGTGTTTCACGACCTGACGCTCCATGTGGCGGCGGGCCAGCGCGTGGGCCTGGTGGGTAAATCGGGCTCGGGCAAGACGACGCTCACCAAGCTGTTGCTGCGCCTGGACGACGTGCAGGGCGGCCGCGTGCTCGTGGACGGCCAGGACGTCTCGCGCTGCACGCAGCAGAGCCTACGCCGCCAGGTTGCCTACGTGCCGCAGGAGGCGCTGCTGTTCCACCGCTCCATTCGCGAGAATATCGCCTACGGCCGCCCCGACGCCACCGACGAGCAGATCCGCGAGGCGGCTCGCCTGGCCAATGCCCTGGAGTTTATCGACCGCCTACCCAACGGCTTTGACACCATGGTGGGCGAGCGCGGCGTTAAGCTCTCGGGCGGTCAGCGCCAGCGCGCGGCCATCGCCCGCGCCATCCTGACCGACGCGCCGATTCTGGTGCTCGACGAGGCGACGTCTGCCTTGGACAGCGAGTCCGAGGCGTTGGTGCAGGAGGCGCTCGAGAACCTGATGCGCGGTCGCACCTCCATTGTGGTGGCGCACCGCCTGTCCACCGTGGCGGCGCTCGACCGCATCGTGGTGCTGGCGGACGGCGAGATTGTCGAAGACGGTACGCATGCGCAGCTTGTCGAGGCAGGTGGCGAGTATGCAAGCCTGTGGAGCCGCCAGACCGGTGCATTTTTGGAGGCGTAAAGACCCCGTACGTGGGACAATCGTTTCCGTGAAGTTATGTTTCTGCCGAGCCAAGGAGTCGTTATGCCACGCGAGACCAATGCCGCCAAACGCGAGCGCGCCATCGAAGTGTGCGAGCGCCTCAACCGTCGCTATGGCCCGGTCGAGTGCTTTTTGGACCACGAGAATCCCTTTAGGCTGCTCATCGCGGTGTTGCTCTCGGCGCAAACGACCGACGCGCAGGTCAACAAGGTGACACCGAAGCTTTTTTCCCAGTGGCCCACGCCCGAGGCCATGGCGGGGGCGAGTGTGGCTGACGTGGCAGACACCATCAAGTCACTCGGCTTCTACAAGAGCAAAGCCAAGCATGCCGTCGAGGCCGCGCAGATGATCGTCGTCGATTACGGCGGCGAGGTGCCGGCCGACATGAAGGAGCTTGTCAAGCTGCCGGGCGTGGGGCGCAAGACGGCAAACATCGTGCTCAACGTGGGGTTTGGCATCGTCGAGGGCATCGCGGTCGATACGCACGTCAACCGCATTGCGCACCGCCTGATGCTGAGCCCCAAGACGCACGCCAAGGAGCCGCTCAAGACCGAGCAGGATCTGCTCAAGATTTTGCCGCACGAGTATTGGGAGTCGGTCAACCACCAGTGGATCACCTTTGGCCGCGAGATCTGCGACGCCCGCAAGCCCAAGTGTGACGAGTGCCCGCTGGCAGACCTTTGCCCTAGCGTGCGCGTTTTGGGGTAGCGGCATGGCCAGCGCCGTCGCGCTTGGTCCATGCGTTACCATGACAAACAATGAACTTTGACGTACGACCCGCCGAGCCTGCCTCGGCGGGCTTTTGGCGTTGCGATGCCGGAGGACCACATGCTCATTCACCGTATAGCCGCGCAGCTCTACACTGCCGAGGCCCTGCAGACCGTCGAGGCCGGGCTCGATGCCGGCGAGGACGTGACGCTGGCCGTGTCGCAGTCGGGCCGCACGCTCATGGCGGCAGCTCAGTTTGCGCGCCGTCCGCGTCCCACGGTCTACATCGTGAGTGGTGAGGATGCGGCCGATCGCGCCGCGCGCAGCCTGGCCGCCTATGTGGGTCTGGCGCATGTGTGCCGCTTTCCCGAGCGCAAAGACTATCCATGGCGTGAGCAGGCGCCCGACGACGCCGTGGTGGCCCAGCGCTGCGAGGCTTTAGGGCGCATCGTGCGCGGGGACAATTGCATCATGGTCGCCTCGGCCCGCGCGCTGCTGCGCTGCGTGCCGCCGGTCGAGAGCCACTACTGGGAGT
The DNA here is from genome assembly GCA_900543015.1 of uncultured Collinsella sp. Lineage (GTDB taxonomy): Bacteria > Actinomycetota > Coriobacteriia > Coriobacteriales > Coriobacteriaceae > Collinsella. The sequence continues at coordinate 14,751 of UQPJ01000045.1, read as the reverse complement.
CCACGACCTTTGCGGTGGGCGAGGAGATTCCTTTTGACGAGGTGCCGCATCGCCTGGTGGGCATGGGCTACACCAATGCCGGCGCCGCCGACGCGCCCGGCCTGTTCCGTGTGCACGGCGACACCGTCGAGGTGTTTCCCGCGCAGGAAAAGGCGCCCGTGCGCATTGAATTTTTCGGCGACGAGATCGACCGCATCCGCCGCATGGTGGGTTCCACGGGCCAGACCATCGGCAACGAGGACAGCATCGAGATTTTCCCCTGTCGCGAGCTCGCACTCACCGACGACGCCGTCCACAACATGCATGTGGCGCTCTATCGTGCCAGCCAGGACGACAGCAAACTGGCGGCGCTGCTCGAGATGGTGGATGCGCGCATCGTCACGCCCGAGCTCGATCGCTTTTTGCCGGTGATGTACGGCCAGACCGTGAGCCCGCTGTCGCATGTGAGCGGCAAGGCGCTTGTGGTCCTGTCGGAGCCGCGCTCGCTGTTCGATGACTGCCTGCGCGCCTACGAGGATATCGAGGCCCGTGCCGGCGAGGCGGGGATTGACCGTCTGGAGGGTCTGTATGTGCGCGCCCAACAGCTCGACTTTGGTGCTCAGCAGCGCCTGAACTACGTGAGCCTGATTCGTGCCGGCGGTGCGGTTACAGCCGAGCTCAAGATTGAGCAGCCGGCCATTGCGGGCTCGGACAATCGCTTTATAACGCGCATTCAGGAGGTCGTGGGCAAGCGCTATGCCTGCGTGTTTGCCATTCCCGATCGCGGTGCGCGCGAGTCGATGGAGCTCACCTTTGGCGACGAGGGCATCACCTTTGAGGAGTCGCTGACGGCCGCCCCCGAAAACGCCGGCGTTATCGGCGACCGCGTGCGCGTGGCGGCGGATTCTGCCGACCGTGCCGCACGCCAGGAGGCCCATGCTTCCATTCGCGAGCGTAAGGCCGACGCGCTCAACGCCCGCTCGCTCGAGGCGGGCGCGGCCCAGGCTGCCGCCGGTGCCGCTGTGCCCACCATCTCGCGCGGGCGCGTGACCTTTGTGGATGCCGCTCTGCCGCAGGGCGTGGTGGTGCCCGATGCCAATCTGGCCGTGTTCTCGATCGCCGACCTCAACGCTCGCATGGACGCCAACCGCGCCCGCAGCCGCCGCAAGGTCGATATTACGCAGATCACCTTCCCCTTTAAGCCAGGCGACTACGTAGTGCATGCAACGCATGGCATCGCGCTCTTTAGCGAGATCGCGCGCCAGGAAGTGGGCGGCAAGGAGCGCGACTACTTTTTGCTGGAATATGCCGACGGCGACAAGCTCTATGTGCCGCTTGAGCAGGTCGACCGCATCACGCGCTATGTTGGCCCCGACGGCGACAAGCCGCGCCTGACCAGGCTCAACACCGCCGACTGGACGCGTGCCACCAACAAGGCGCGCAAGAACGCCAAAAAGCTGGCGTTTGACCTGGTCGATCTGTATACGCGCCGCTCTTCGATTACCGGTATCGCTTGCCCGCCCGACACGCCCGAGCAGATCGAGATGGAGCAGAGCTTCCCCTACGACGAGACGCGCGATCAGCTGGAGGCCATCGCCGATATTAAGGCCGATATGGAGGCGCCCAAGCCCATGGACCGCCTGCTGTGCGGAGACGTGGGCTTTGGCAAGACCGAGGTCGCCCTGCGCGCGGCGTTTAAGTGCGTGGACTCCGGTCGCCAGGTCATGGTGCTCTGCCCCACGACCATTCTGGCCCAGCAGCACTACGAGACGTTCTTTGAACGCTTTGCCCCGTTTGGCCTTGAGGTCGAGGTGCTCAGCCGCTTTCGCACGCCGGCGCAGCAAAAGCGCGCACTCAAGGCGTTTGCCGAGGGCACGATTGATGTGCTCATCGGCACGCATCGCCTGCTTTCGGCCGATGTGAACCCCAAGAACCTGGGCCTGGTGATCATCGACGAGGAGCAGCGCTTTGGCGTGCAGCACAAGGAGCAGCTCAAGAACCTGCGCGAGCAGATCGACGTGCTCACGCTTTCGGCCACGCCCATCCCGCGTACCATGCAGATGGCCACGAGCGGCGTGCGCGATATGAGCCTGATTACCACGCCGCCGACTGGGCGCCGCCCCGTGATCGTGCACGTGGGGGAGTACGACCCCGACGTGGTGAGCGCGGCGATTCGCCTGGAGGTGGGTCGCGGCGGACAGGTGTACTACGTGTCCAACCGCGTCAAGACCATCGATGACGCTGTGGCACGCGTGCACGAGGCCGCGCCCGAGGCGCGCGTGGGCGTGGCGCACGGCAAGATGAGCCCGCGCGAGGTCGAGGACGTGATGATCGAGTTCGCGACCAAAAAGATCGACGTGCTCATCGCCACGACCATCGTGGAGAGCGGCATCGACAACGCGACCGCCAACACGCTCATCATCGAGGACTCGCAGCGCCTGGGTCTGGCACAGCTCTACCAGCTCAAGGGCCGTGTTGGCCGCTCGGCCACGCAGGCATACGCGTACTTTATGTTCCCGGGTGAGCTGCCGCTCACCGAGGAGGCCACGGCGCGTCTGACCGCACTTTCCGAGTTCCAGGACCTGGGCAGCGGCATGCGCATCGCCATGCGCGACCTGGAGATCCGCGGCGCCGGTTCGCTGATGGGTGCCGAGCAGCACGGCAACCTGTCGAGCGTGGGCTTTGACCTGTTTACGCAGATGTTGGGCCAGGCCGTGGCCGAGGCGCGCGGCGATGACGATGCCGGCGTGGAGGCGGCGAGCGTGGGCATCAACCTGCCGGCCGACTACTTCTTGTCCGAGGCGTACATGCCGGCGGTGGACCAGCGCGTGCTCGTGTACCGCAAGCTCGCGGCGGCTGAGGACCTGGAGAGTGTCGACGAGGTGCAGGAGGAGACCGAGGCCGCGCATGGCGAGCTGCCGTTGGCGGGACTCAACCTGTTCAATCGCGCGCGCATCCGCATTCGCGGCGAGCGCCTGGGGCTCGAGAGCGTCACGCTCAGTGGCGGCCGCATCACGTTTTTGGGCGTAGACGTGCCCAAGAAGGTGGCCTTTGAGCTTAAGACCCGCTATGGCGCGGTGAACTTCCCCAAGAGCCGCAAGCTGTCAGTACCCTACAAGGCGGGCGCCGGTGCGGGCAGCGGCTTGGGCCGTGGCCTCGATGCCAACGACGGCACCGGCCCCGTGGCCGCGGCGCTCATGCTGCTGCAGCAGTTGGGTGCAAGCGACGACGACTAATGGGTCGACGCTGCAAACACCCCATTTGGGCGCTCTGGTTTCATCGAAAGGAAAGCATGTTCGGATATATCTATAAGAAAGATGTCGCCATTATCGCGGTCGTCCTGTGCCTTTGTCTGGGCGTGGGCAGTTTCTTCGATTATCAGATCTCGAGCGCGCTGTTCAATATCGGCAGCATGTACGGTCGCTTTATCGAGGCCGCTGGCGAGCTGCCGTTTGAGCTGACGGCGAGCGTCGCGGGCGTTATGCTCGTGCGCGCGGTGCATCCCGACTCCAGGGGGAGCAAATGGCTCGCCGTGCTCGGCATCCTCGTCAACGTGGGCCTGACCGGCTACGAGATCGTTTCGTCCCTGAGGGTTGGCGGCAAACTCATCGCGTTTCAGCTGGTGCTGACGTTTGTGCTGATCATCGCAGCCAACCTCATCGCCTACCGCCTCACGCGCGACACCGATCCCGACGAGCTCACGCGCTGGGCGTTGATGGTGCTGACCGTGTGGGTCGCTCAGGCCATTATCCTCAACGTGATCGTCAAGCCGCTGTGGTCGCGCCCGCGCATGCGCGTGATCGAGGTCACGCCGGGGCTCAATTTTCAGCCGTGGTGGGTAATCGGCAATCCCGATAAGTGGAGCTATATTGCCGCCGGCGTGATCAAGGACGGCTTTAAGTCGTTCGCGAGCGGGCACACCGCGCACGCGGCGATCGGCCTTATGCTCGCCGGGCTTCCCGCGGCAGCCTTTGCGGAAAAGCCTTCGCGTCGCCGCGTGATCTTTTGGGCGGCGGCTGTGGTCGCGGCGCTCGTCGCCTTTGGCCGTATCGTGATCGGTGCACACTTTTTGAGTGACGTGAGCTGCGGCTTTGCCCTGGTGCTGGCGCTCGAGTGCCTTGCAGCGCGCATTGCTTATCCGAGCGGCGTACAATAGCCCCATCTGAATCATCGGGCTCGTGCCCGGCTAGAGAGGATTACCATGCTCGCGTTTAACAATGACTATTCCCACGGCGCACATCCGGCAGTGCTGCAGGCGCTCGTCGACACTAATATGGAGCCGCAGCCCGGCTACGGCACCGATGCACACACCGAGCGTGCCAAGCAGCTTATCCGTGAGGCCTGCCAGGCGCCCGATGCCGACGTATTTTTCCTGGTAGGCGGCACACAGGCCAACGCGACGGTGATCGACATGCTGCTCGCGCCCTACGAGGGCGTCGTTGCCGCCGAGACCGGCCACGTTGCCTGCCACGAGGCTGGTGCCATCGAGTTTGGCGGCCACAAGGTGCTCACCATCCCTGGCTACGAGGGCAAGATGCACGCCGAGGACCTCGAGAACTATATCCAGGTGTTCTACGAAAACGAGAGCTACGAGCACACGGTGTTTCCGGGTGCCGTGTACGTGAGCCTATCGACCGAGTACGGCACGCTGTACTCCAAGGCCGAGCTCGCGGCGATTCATGCGGTGTGCCAGAAGCGCGAGATTCCGCTGTTTGTGGATGGCGCCCGCCTGGCCTATGCGCTGGCGGCCGATGAGTGCGACATTACCCTGCCCGAGCTGGCGCAGCTGTGTGACGTGTTCTACATTGGCGGCACCAAGTGCGGCGCGCTTTGCGGCGAGGCCGTGGTGTTTTGCGGCATGCACGCCCCGGCACATCCCATTCCGCGCATTAAGCAGCATGGCGCACTGCTTGCCAAGGGCCGCCTGACGGGTGTGCAGTTCGAGGCTCTTTTTACCGATGGCCTGTATTTTGAGATTGGTCGCCAGGCGATTGAGACCGCTCAGGCGCTGCGTCGCGTGCTGCACGAGCGCGGTTACCAGTTCTTTTTGGAGACGCCCACAAACCAGCAGTTTGTGATTCTGCCCAACGAGGACATGGCCCGCATTCGCGAGCATGCGGCGATCGAGTACTGGGAAAAGTACGACGAGACCCACACGGTGGTGCGCTTTTGCACCAGCTGGGCCACGACGCAGGAGGACATCGACGCGCTGGCGGCTGTCCTGTAGCCTGATGTAATGACGAGGGGCCGCCTTGCGCTGGGTTTGGCGCAGGGTGGCCTTTGCTTTTGGGGAAGGGTTGTATGACCGAGATGTCCGAGCCAACGATTCGCCTAGCGACGCCCGAAGACGCGCCGGCGTTGCTTGCCATCTATGAGCCATATGTGCGCCAGACGGCGATTACCTGCGAATACGAGGTGCCGAGCGTTGAGGAGTTCGCCGGGCGCATCGAGCGTACGCTCAAGCGCTACCCGTATTTGGTGATGGAGCTGGGCGGGCGTCCGGTAGGCTATGCCTATGTGAGTTCGCTCAACAGCCGCGAAGCATACGACTGGTCGGTCGAGACATCGATCTACCTGGCGCGCGACGCGCGCCACGGCGGGCTGGGCCGCAAGCTGCATGACGCGCTCAAGCAATGCCTGATCGCGATGGGCATCACCAACATGTGCGCGCTCATCGCCGTACCGCACGACAAGGACGACGAGTACCTGACGCACAACAGCCAGGACTTCCATGCTCATATGGGGTATCGCCTGGTGGGCGCCTTCGACCGCTGCGCCCAAAAGTTCGGCCGCTGGTACGACATGTGCTGGATGGAGCTGGTTCTAGCCGAGCGCACCCCCAACCAGCCCAAGCCAACCTGGTTCCCCGACCTCCTCGCCTAAAACCACCACGAAGGTGCCTGTCCCCTTTGCGGTGGTTAGCCGATGGGTTCGGTGTATTTGGCGCGGTCGGTGCGTTGGATGCGCTTGGAGACATGGAGCGGGCGGCCGTCGGTGTCGTAGACGTAGTCGGTGATCAGGATTAGCGCCTGACCGCGCTCAACGTTGAGCAAAAACGCCTCGTTTTGCGAGGCATAGCACACCTCAAAGGTCTTGTGCCCCTGTGCCGGCGCGCGATGGAATTCCTGGCGCAGCGTGGCGTAGAGCGAACCGTTGATATCGCGATCGATGAGCGACCCAAAGCTTGGCGGCAAATAGGTGGTCTCCAGGCACAGCGGCGCATCGTCCAGGTAACGCAGGCGGACAAGTTTGACGAGCTTGCTGCCCACGGCGGCGTCAAAGAACTTAGCTATGCTGCCGGCCGCCTTGGCAAAGCCCGAGTCCACGGTGCGCGTGGTGGGCTTCATGCCCTGGCCCTGTACCTGTGCCGTGTAGCTCGAAAACACCAGGTTGTTCTCGTGGAGCGCTGGCGTGTCGGCCACAAAGGCGCCACGTCCGCGCTCGGTGCGCACCAGGCCCTCGTCAACTAACACCTTAAGCGCGTGGCGCACGGTGCTGCGCGACAGCCCCGATTCGTCCATGAGCTCCATCTCGGACGGCAGCTTGTCTCCGCGTGCGTAGGTGCCGGCGGCGATGCGGTCACGCAGCGTACCCGCCAGACGCTCGTATTGGGCCAAGTTCTTTTTTGACGAAGTGCTCATGCGAACAACCTGTATCTAACTTATATGCTTACTGAACCAAGCATGTATCCAACATGACAACAAAATCGCTGGTAATGGATTGCCGAAAACTTTACCAGCAAAATTTCTAAGACAAATATAGCATACAACTAGTCGACATAACCAAAACATGTATGTAACTTGTATGCCATCGAGAGCATCAAACGAGAAGAAAGGCTGATGCACGATGACTACTCAGGAACAGGTTAAGGACGTCGTCTCCCAGGTTTTGGCTGACAAGGCGGACAAGGGCGGCATCAAGCGCGTCGTGTGGATCGGCGCCGGCGGATCCAACGGCGGCAACTATCCTGCCCAGTACTTTATGGAGCACGAGGCCACGCAGGTCGTGAGCTCCAGCTACACCAGCAACGAGTTCGTGCACGCCACCCCGGCCTACGTTAACGAGAACACCCTGGCCGTCGTCGTGTCCATGCGCGGCACCAAGGAGACCATCGTCGCCGCCCAGGTCGCCAAGGACCACGGCGCCAGCACCATCGCCATCTATGTCGACGAGTCCGGCCTCACCGAAGTCTGCGACTACAAGATCCAGTATGACAGCCTGGCCGTCGATGAGTCCTGCATGGGCCGCACCAACTCCGCCGTCGTGACCATGATCGCCATGGAGCTCACGCAGCAGACCGAGGGCTATGCCGAGCACGAGACCGCTATGGCCGCCTTCGACTTGGTCGACCCCATCTACCGCAAGGCCGTCGAGTACACCCGTCCGCTCGCTGCCAAGTGGGCCGAGCAGAACGCCGACAAGCCCTGCATCAACGTGATGGCTCAGGGTCCGCTCTTTGGTGCCGCCTACGTCTTTAGCATCTGCAACGTGCAGGAGATGCTGCAGATCGACTCCTGCACCATCAACACCTGTGACTTCTTCCACGGTCCCTTCGAGATCCTGGACAAGCGCACCTCGCTGTTCCAGCTCATCAGCGTTGGCCGCAGCCGCTGCAACGACGAGCGCGGCATCCGCTTCGTCAACCAGTATGGTGGCGAGCGCGTCTATCAGCTCGACGCCAAGGAGCTCGGTCTCAACGACATCAAGGACAGCGTGAGCGAGTACTTCAACCACCTGATCTTTGCCCCGATCCTCAACAACGTCTACATGCGTGCGCTCTCCGCCGTCACCCACAAGGACTACATGACGCGCCGTTACATGTGGAAGCTGGATTACTAAGGGATAGAGCGGCCTAACAGCCCAATACCCCTCATGAGTTGCGGTGGAATAGTTCCTGTTTGGGAGTGTGAAGCCTCTGTTTGAGAACTATTTCACCGCAACTGCTAGAGCGGCACTTGGGGACGTTCCCTTTCTGCCGGCAGTTAGGGATGTTCCTTTTGTGCCGGCAGTTGGGGACACTCCTTGTGTCGAGAGATTTCCCGTTCGCCGATTTGTGCCTTGAAAAATGTATATAACGACTATAACGTAGCATGAAACATATTGGAAATAATACTGAGGAGGCTGCGTTGAAGAGGAGCAATCTGGGCTATGTGCTGGTGCTGATCGCCGCGCTTATGTGGGGCAGCATCGGAATCTTTGTAAACGGCATCTCGGCCATGGGCGTTTCGTCCCAGAGCATGGCTGCCTTTCGCTTGTTGGTCGGAGCGCTTATCTTGGCGCCGGTCCTGATGTTTATGGGCTGCCGTCCGGGTGAGGGGTCTACCGTGGTTCAGGGTCCGCTGACCCTGTTCAAGGCAAGCCCTAAAGAGCTTGTTTCCTGCGCGCTTGTCGGTATCGTCGGTTTGGCTGCCGCCAACACCTGCTATTACGAGTGCATGCGCGAGGTGGGCATGTCCACGGCATCGGTGCTGCTCTACACGTCGCCGGTGTTTGGCGTCGCGCTCGGCCGCGTCCTTTATCGCGAGGACGTGACCCTCAACAAGCTCGTTGCCATTGTCTTTAACATCGTTGGCTGTGTGCTTGCGGTGACCAATGGCGACCTTTCCGGTTTTCATTTTTCGGTTTGGGGCGTCACGTCGGGCGTGATTGCAGGCCTTTGTGGTGCGTCGCTCGCGGTGTTTAGCCGGATAGCAACCAAGACGGTCCACCCGCTGGCTGTCACGTTTTGGGGCTTTGTTTTTGGCGGTGCGGTTATGGCAGCTATCGCGGCTCCGTGGCCGGATGTCGCCGCGGCAATGTCGCCACAGCTGCTGCTGCTGTTCCTTGGATTTGGACTCATCCCCACGGCCGTGGCTTACATCTTATATATGCAGGGTCTGTCCATGGGGCTCGAGACGTCGAAAGTTCCCGTCGTAATGTCATTCGAGACAGTCGTCACCGTACTGCTGGGCATTGGTGTCTACGCCGAGCCCGCCGGCGCGATCAAAGTTCTGGGCATCGTTTTGGTGCTCGCGTCCATCGTGATTATGAACACCGACTTTTCCAAGCTGCGCAACAGTGTGTTTGTCGGCCATGTCGTTGAGAGCATGACCTTTAAACCCAACGCGTGGTGGACGGAGAAATCGCAGGACATGGATCTCTTCCGCGAGCGCACGGGCATTGCGCTGGAGCCCACCGTGCAGGAAAGCCCCTGGTACTTCGTGCGATAGGGGGGGTTGCGCGCGGCGTCCGACCTGGGGTTATCCAGCCAGCGCCGGCCTACCCAAGACCATCGTTTCGATTGCGTTAAACCCGCCAACGGTCGTTTTTCACCCGCGAACGGTTTATATACTAATTATCAATATAAGCAACGTATAAGACGTTATAATGACCATAACGAAAAGGAGGAGGCAAGATGAATCAGATCATTCTCGCATCTCATGGCGGCCTGGCCGCAGGCGCCAAAGACACGCTCGAGATGGTTCTCGGCGACGTGTCGAACGTCCACGTCGTGTCGCTTGCTCGTGACGACAAGGAGCCCATCACCAATAAGGTTGAGGCTATGATCGCCACGTTCAACGCGGACGACACCGTGTATGTGCTAACCGATATGCTCGGTAGCTCGGTCAACAACAACATGGTCGAGCTTTCCAAGAACGGCACGAAGTTCACGGTTGTCAGCGGTTTCAACATCCCGCTGGCGCTCACGCTTGCTATGAGCCCCGCCCCCGTCAAGGGCACCGAGCTCGCGGCCCTCATCAACGAGGCCCGCACCGGTCTGACCAACCCCAACGCACCGGTCGAGGTCGCCGCGGCTCCCGCCAAGAAGGCCAAGGCGTCCCGTCACAGCTCCGGTCCCGCCAAGATCGTCCTCGCACGTCTTGACTACCGTCTGCTGCACGGCCAGGTCGTCTTTACCTGGACCACCAAGGTTCAGGCCGAGCGCATCATCGTCGTCGACAACGCTGCCGCCAACGATGACATCAAGAAGGGCGCTCTTAAGCTGGCCAAGCCCCAGGGCGTGCGCCTGAACGTCTTCACCGTCGAGCGTGCCCTCGCCAAGATGGACAAGCTCAACACCCTCGGCGAGCGCGTCATGTTCGTCTTTGGCAACACGGCCGAGATGCTGCAGTTCTGCCAGGGCTACAAGCTCGACGCCATCAACCTGGGCGCCACCGCCAACCACGACGGTGCCGATCAGGTCGGCGGCAAGGACAGCTCCGTCTTCCTCGACGCCACCCAGAAGGCCGACGTCAACCAGCTGCTCGACATGGGCATCAAGCTCTACGTCCAGCAGACCCCTACGTATCAGAGCGTCGACATCGACGCCAAGCTGTAATCAACCAGGCTTTTGCCTGACTGAAAGGAGAAGGGTATGAATACGTTCATCAGTGCGGTGCTCGTCGGCCTCGTCGGCGTGTTCTGCATGTGGGACTCCCGCCTGCTCGGTCGTCTTAACTTCGAGCAGCCTCTCGTTGGCGCTACGCTCGTCGGTCTGCTGCTGGGCGATGTGCCCACCGGCCTTGCCGTCGGTGCCGCCGTCGAGCTCGTGTCCATGGGCCTGGTGCAGGTCGGCGCCGCCGTTCCGCCCGATATGGTCCTGGGCGGCATCGTGGCCGCTGCCTTTGCGTGCCTGACCGATGCTTCCGCCGAGACCGCCATGACGATCGCCATCCCGGTCGCCGTCCTGGGTCAGCTCCTCGGCATCGTGTTCCGTTCCATCATCGCCGCCCTCACCCATGTGGCAGATAGCGCGATCGATAACGGAAAGTTCAAGACCGCCTACCGCATGCACATCTGCGCCGGCTCCGGTCTGTACGCCGTCATGTACTTCCTGCCGATCTTCCTCGCCGTCTTTGTTGGCACCGACCTGGTTCAGGCCATCGTCAACATGGTTCCCGAGTGGCTGTCCACTGGTCTTAACGTTTCGACCAAGATCATGACCGCCTACGGCTTGGCCCTGCTGCTCACCATGATGATCAAGAAGGGTATGACTCCGTTCCTGTTCATCGGTTTCCTGCTCGCCGCTTACCTCAACCTGTCCGTTATCGCGGTCGCTCTGATCGGTGTGTGCCTGGCTGTCGTCTTCATGGGCTTCAAGTTCAACGGTTCCCATGCAGCCGCCGGTGTCGATTCCGACTACGATCCGCTCGAAGACGACGAAGACTAAGGAGGAACACACTATGGCAACCGCAACCAAGGACGTGTCCCTGAACAAGAAGGTCAGCCAGTTCTTCTGGCGCTCCTGGGCCATCCAGGCCTCTTGGAACTACGAGCGTCAGATGAACATGGGCTTCCTCTACGGCATGGTTCCCACGCTCGATCGCCTCTATCCGGATGAGTCCGACCCCAAGCAGCTCGCTGCTAAGAAAGAGGCTTACCACCGTCACATGGCGTTCTACAACTGCACCCCGCAGACGAGCGCTTTTGTCCTGGGCCTCGCCGCCTCCATGGAGGAGGAGTACGCCAAGGATCCCGAGAACTTCGATCCCGATTCGATCAACGCGGTCAAGACCTCCCTCATGGGTCCGCTTTCCGGTATTGGTGACTCCTTCTTCCAGGGCACCATCCGCGTTATCGCCTTTGGCCTGGGCGTTCAGCTGGCTCAGCAGGGCTCCATCATGGGCCCGATCCTGGCCATGCTCATCTCCATCGTCCCCTCTGTGCTGATCACTTGGTTCGCAGCCAAGATGGGCTATCAGGGCGGCCACGAGTACCTGAGCAAGCTTCAGGGCGGCGACCTCATGGAGAAGCTCATGTATGTCTGCGGCATCGTGGGCCTTATGTCCGTGGGCGGCATGATCGCTACACTGATCGGCGCCACCACCCCGCTGCAGTTCGCTGAGGGTACCGTCGTTATCCAGGACATCCTGGACGGCATGATGCCCCAGATGATCTCCCTCGGCCTCACCGGCCTTATGTACTGGCTCATCAAGAAGAACGTCAACACCGGTTGGCTTCTCGTGATCGCCATTGTGGGCGGCATCGCCCTCTCCGCGGCCGGCATCCTGGCCTAGTCGCGACCCAATGCTTCCCCCGGGGGCCTGCCTGGCATCCCATACCCCAGGCAGGCTTCCATCCCTAACATGTGACAAAGGGACAGTTCCTTTGTCACATCCTCAACGGGCCGGCGACTCGGTCCTAACCACGGTAACCCTGCGAGCGTCCGGCAATGTGGCGCCGCAACAAATCGAAAGGAATGTGTCAGATGTACGAGATCGACCTTAACCTCCCTAAGCAGATCGTCGCTGACGTCCTGTCCAACCACGAGATTCACAGCGTCGCTTTCGTCGGCTGCGGTGCTTCCATGTCCGACCTTTACCCCGCCAAGTACTTCCTGGCCAACAACACGGACAAGCTGAACGTTCAGATCTTCACCGCTAACGAGTTCAACTACGACACGCCTTCCTGGGTCAACGAGCACACCTTCGTGATCACCTGCTCCCTCGGTGGCTCCACGCCCGAGACCGTCGAGGCCAACAAGACCGCCAAGAAGCACAACTGCCCGGTCGTCTCCCTCACCAACAAGGCTGGCTCCGCTCTGACCGTCGACGCCGACCACGTCATCGTCCACGGCTTCCACGCCAACTACGCTGCCAAGTGCGAGAAGCCCGGCTATGCCATCGCTCTTGCTCTCGAGATCCTTCAGCAGACCGAGGGCTATGACCACTACGAGGACATGATCACCGGCCTCACCAACGTTTTCGATCTCTGCGAGAACGCCGCTCAGCACTGCAAGAAGCTCGCCAAGAAGTTCGCCGAGGACTTCAAGGACGACAAGATGATCTACTTCATGGCCTCCGGTGCCTCCGAGAAGATGGCTTATTCTCACGCCGCCTTCCTGTTCACCGAGATGCAGTGGATCGACGCCGCCGCCTACAACACCGGCGAGTACTTCCACGGCCCGTTCGAGGTTTCCACCGAGGGTAAGCCCTACGTCTTCTTCATGTCCGATGGTGCTACCCGTCCGATGGACGCTCGCGCCCTCACCTTCCTTGAGCGCATGGGCGCCAAGGTCGCTCTGATCGACTCCAAGGACTACGGCCTGGCTGACGCCGTGCCCGCGAGCGTCGTCACCTACTTCAACCCGCTGCTGCACCTCGCCGTTATGCGCGAGTACGGCAACCAGATCGCCGAGGCCCGTCAGCACCCGCTGACCATGCGTCGCTACATGTGGAAGCTTTCCTACTAATCACAAGTAAGTAGACCTTACGGGTTGATTGAGAGGGGATGGGGTTTGCGCCCCGTCCCCTTTTTGCTTTGGGGGCGTGTCTGTCGCGTCGCAAAACACCAGATAAAACCTACCAAAATAAACCTGTCCCTTTTTGGCAGGTGGGAGGAGATGCGTATGATCAAGGCAGTGCTGTTTGATATGGACGGCGTGCTGGTCGATACCGAGTGGTTCTACAACCGTCGCCGCGTGGCGTTTATGGAGGAAAAGGGGTTCCACTTTGACGAGATCCCCGATCTTTCGGGGTCTAACGAGCCTGCCATCTGGAAGTCGCTGGTGCCCGACGATGTTGAGCTGCGCGAGCGCTTGCGCGTTGAGTACAAGCAGGTCTACAGCCCGGTTCACCCTGTTCCGTATGCCGAGCTGCTCAACGAGCAGACGGAGCCGGTGATGCGCGAGCTGCACGAGCGCGGCGTCAAGTGTGCCATCGCGAGCTCGTCCTATCGCGAGCTCATTGACGAGCTGGTGGAGATTGCCGGTATCACCGACGTGCTGGACTACACCATCAGCGGTCACGAGTGCAGTGCATTTAAGCCCGACCCCGAGATCTACCTGCGTGCCATGGAGGCGCTGGGTGTGGAGCCTACCGAGTGCCTGGTTATCGAGGACTCGCCTTTGGGCATCGAGGCCGGCAAGCGCTCCGGCGCGCGCGTCCTGGCACTGCGTCCGCACGAGGGCGTTAACCTGGACCAAACGGGAGCCGACGCCGTCATCGACAACCTCGCCGACATTCTGACCGCTTTGTAGCGTCAATTCGCCGCAAGAAGTGCGGATTCACACGTCTCTTGCGGTGGATTGGCTCATTTTGGCTTCGATTTAGATCCGTTTGGCTTCGACTCGGACTAAGTGAGTAGACTTTTTGGCACATGCCGAGCACAAAGCGTATCTGCCTTAGTAAAACCGCAGGTCGGAGAGGTGGCTGTTTTGAGTGCGCTTGGTAGATCGCGAAAAGTCTACTCACTTAGAATTTGGCTCTTTGGTTGGGGAGCTGCTGGCTCGTTTTGGTTGTCGAGAGAGGGTGAATTGAAGCGCCCTCTCGCGCTCCATGCTACAATCGCCGGCATGCCCCACAATTACATCTGCCTTCGAAAGGAGCCTACGTGGCGAACGCCATCGATCAGCTCACGGACCGCGTGCTCGTGCTCGGCCGTCTCACCATCGTCCGCCGCGCCATTACTGCCGTGGCGGTCACCATCTCCGCCGTTCTCCAGACATTTCTGATTCAGGCGTTCATTCGCCCCGCCGACCTGCTTCCGAGCGGCCTCACCGGCGTCGCGGTCCTGCTCGATCGCGTCACCTCGCTCGGCGGCGTTCATATCGACATCTCGCTCGGCATGCTCGCGCTCAACATCCCCGTGGCGCTCCTTTGCTGGAGCGGCATCAGCAAGCGCTTCGTCATCTTCTCGATGATGCAGGTCATGCTCTCGTCGCTGTTCCTCAACATCTTTCACTTCGCCCCGTTTTTGGGCGACAAGATCATGCTCATCATCTTTGGCGGCGTGGTCTCGGGTAGTGTCGAGAAAGTTGGTGTAGAGCCCGATCCGAAGCGAGTCGGCCCGGCG
>UQPJ01000044.1:0-20286 GCA_900543015.1 uncultured Collinsella sp. | reverse complement strand
ATCTCGGTCACCGACTTGCCACATCGACGCACAACCAAACGATCGGTATCGATAAAACGCCGCTTGAACATAGTGCCGACGTTGCGCGCGAGCGTCGATTTGCCCGCGCCCAAAAAGCCGATAAAGAAGATATGGTCGCAGCCGTGTTTGGTGTGCCGGGACATAGCGAGACCTATTCCTCGCAGGGAAGGTCGCGCAGGGCCCGGCGCTCAAAGATACGGAAGATCTGCGTATACCACAGGTCCTGGGTTGCCTGCGGCTTTACCAGAATGGTGTCAACGCCGGCAAAGTTGCCACTCCACACATCCGTGTAGAGCTGATCGCCGATCAGCACAGCCTCGTCAGCCGTGGCGCCCAGGCGCTTAAGACCGGCCTTGAGGGCAAACGGCGCCGGCTTCATGGCATGACTGATAGCCTCGAGGCCCAGCTCGCGTGCCGAACTCATGACCTGGTCGCGATGCCAGTTGTTGGACACCATGCACAGCTTAAAGCCTTTGGCGCGGGCGGCGTCGAGCCAAGCGGAAACCGCAGTGGGAACCTGCTCGGTGTCGCGCGGCACCAGAGTGTTATCGCGATCGAGCAGAATGGCGCGTTTGCCGTCGGCCCACAGGGTATCAAGGTCGATGCGATCGACCGAGGCAACGTATCGTTTGGGGCTAAAAATCCTCATGCTAATTCCAAGACTGTTGATGCTCTTCGTAGGTTTGCGAGAAGTACTCCTCGTCCTGCGTAATGTAGAAATACAGGTCATCGGAGTCGGTCGGCTCAAGCGTGGCCTTGAGTGCCTCGAGCGACGGAGAGCAGATGGGCGTGGGTGGCAGGCCCTCGTGCTTATAGGTGTTATACGGGCTATCGCTCTGCAGGTCGTCGGCGGTAACCTCGCCACCGGTGACATACATCATGGTCGCATCGCTGTTGAGATAGCGCAGACCGTCGAGCTTGCCGGCAAGGCGGTTGTAGAAGACCGAGGCCACGTGCGCACGTTGATCGGCGTTGAGGCCCTCGCGCTCAACGATAGAGGCCAAGTTAACGATGTCGTAGTCGGACATCTCCACACCGTAGCGCTCCTTGATCTTGGCTTCGCAGCTCGCAAAGTCAAGCGACTTGTACTCAGTCTTAAACTGATCGAGCATGGCACGAATCACGTCATCGGCCGTCGGCGAATCACCCAACGAATAGGTCTTGGGGAACAAGAAACCCTCGAGCGAATCGTTGGCGGCGCCCTTAAGGAAGCTATAGTCGTCCACGTAGTTGGAGGCCTTGGCCTGGTTGAGGAAGTCTTCCTTAGAGATGCTGTCGTAGGCCTGGGCCACGCGGTCGGCGACTTGATCGACTGTCAGACCCTCAGGGATAGTCAGCGCATTGGAGCCCGCGTTGGGGCCTTCCATGAGCTGCTGAACAACCTTGGTCGCATCCATGAGTGTGGTGAACGAATAAGTACCAGGCTTGAGCGACATATCGGCGTTGAGCTTTTTCACCGCCGCGTAGTAATCCTTGGGATTTTCGACGATATGGTTCTCGGAGAGAATCGAGGCGATCGCATCACCCGAAGCACCGTCGGGAATGGTCACCGTAACCTGCTGACCAGCCGTGACCTTCGTATCCTCACCGGCAAAGAAGCCCTTGACGGCAGGCACGACAAAGAAAGCGATAGTAGCAAGCGCAATTACGGCCACCACAACGCCGATGATCATAGGAACCGGAGAACTCTTCTTTTGAGCACCGCGACGAGCGTGCGTGTTGTAGCTCGAGCGAGTCGCCGGAGCAACGCCATGCGAACCGCGAGCGTGATGCGAATGCGATTGGGGGACCTGCGTTCGCTGGGTAGGTGCCTGTTGCTTAAAGCGAGCACCGCCTGCAGGCTGAGCCGAACGAGCAGTGGGCTGCTGAGCCGCGTGAGAAGCCGGATACTGAACCGAACGAGCAGAAGGCTGCTGACCCGTCCGTTGAACAGGTTGGGCCGAACGAGAGGAGGACTGCACCGGGCGCGCGGCAGACTGAGCTGCGCGCTGGGTCGGCTGTGCCGGACGCTGGCCAGGCTGGGCAGGGCGCGACGCCGGCTGACGTGTACGATTCGGCTGGCGCGAATCGGGAGCGCTAGGCATGCGAAACCTCCTCGTTTTTACGATCAAGCCACGTCTGCAAAAACAGGCTGGCGGCAATCATGTCAATCTTGCCCCTCATCTGTTTTTCGTTGAGGCCCTGCTCGCGCAGGATACGCTTGGCCTCTTGCGAGGACAGGCGCTCGTCCTCAAACTCCAACGGAAGATCGAGCTCGTCGGCAATCTTTTGCGCAACAGCGGCAACACGCTCGGCCTGGGGACCGGGCTCACCGGCCATGGTCAGGGGACGCCCACTTACCAGGATATCGGGCTCATAGTCCTCGACCAGGTAGCGGAACGTCTTGGCCATACCGGTGACCTCTGCAGCCGGGAGCACCTTGACAGGCATCGCCATCTTGCCATCACGGCTCGAGACGGCGATGCCGATCCTGGTCTCCCCTATGTCCAGCGCAAGCGCGACCACAGCGATTACCTAGATTCTTAGGCGCCGAGCGCGGTCTTAGCGGCCGCGAGGGCATCGGCGATGCCGGCAGCGTTCTTGCCACCGGCCTGGGCCATGTTGGGACGGCCGCCACCGCGACCGTCTACCAGGCCCGCGATCTGCTTGATCACGTTACCGGCGTGGAAACCGGCCTTGACGGCGTCATCGGAGCCGGCGGCGAGCAGGGCCGGGGTGCCCTTCTCGGTCACGCTGGCAACGACGCAGGCGACGGGGCCGGCAACCTTCTGGTGCACGGTATCCCAGACGTTTCGCAGGTCAGCAGCCTCAAGGCCCTGGAGCTCAGCGACGACGAGCTTGTAGCCGTCGAGCTCGACGGCGCCCTCGATGGCGCTGGAGATAGCATCGGAGGAGCCACCGGTCAGCGCCTTCTTAAGCTTATTGGACGTCTCGCGCAGCTCAGCCTGCAGGTTTTCCACGCGGGCGGGAACCTCATCCACACGGCACTTGAGCGCAGCAGCGGCGGCGTCGACGAGCGCCAGACGGTCGGCCATGTAGTCGAGAGCACCCTTAGAGGTCACAGCCTCAATGCGGCGGACGTTGGAGCCCGTAGAGGACTCGGAAATGATCTTGAACAGGCCGATCTCGGCGGTGTTGGCGGCATGGGTGCCACCGCAAAGCTCACGGGAGAACGGCTGGTCCTCGGCGCCCACGGAGACAACGCGGACGACGTCGCCATACTTCTCGCCAAACAGGGCGACAGCACCGGCGGCCTTGGCCTCGTCGATGCCCATGACGCGGGTCACGACCGGCTTGGAGGCGAAGATCTGCTGGTTGACCAGGTCCTCGACAGCCTTGAGCTGCTCGGAGGACAGGGCCTCGAAGTGCGTGAAGTCAAAGCGCAGGTGCTCGGGCGTCACCAGCGAGCCAGCCTGGGAGACATGCTCGCCCAGGACCTGCTTAAGCGCGGCGTCGAGCAGGTGCGTGGCGGTGTGGTTGCGACGCAGGAAGCCACGGCGCTCGGCGTCGAGCGCAGCGGTCACGGTAGTACCGACGGTCAGCGTACCCTCGGTGACGTGGGCGACGTGAGCATACAGGCCGTTGTGGTTATTGGTATCGGAAACGGTCAGCGCAACGCCCTCGGCGGAAAGCTCGCCGGCGTCACCCTGCTGGCCGCCCATCTCGGCGTAGAACGGGGTGCGGTCGAGAACAACCTCGACATCCTCGCCCGCAGCGGCGGACTCGACGGACTCGCCGTTGCGAACGATAGCGACAACTTTGGCATCCTCGATCACATCGTTGTCATAGCCGTCGAACTCGGTCGCAGCGACCTTGTCCGAAAGCTCGACCCACACGTCGTTGAAGCTGCCCCAGGCGTCGCCCTTGGCGTTGGCGCGAGCGCGGGCCTTCTGGTCCTCCATGCAGGCGGTAAAGCCGTCCATGTCGACGTCGTGGCCAGCGACGCCGGCAATCTCGACGGTCAGGTCAATGGGGAAACCAAAGGTGTCATGCAGCTTAAAGGCAACATCGCCCGGAAGGACAGCGCCGTCGGCGAGCGCGGCCAGGGCCTCGTCCAGGTAAACGCGGCCGTTGTCGAGCGTCGTTGAGAAACGCTCCTCCTCGGAGGCGACGATGCCCTTAACGAGCGCGACGTTCTTGAGCAGCTCGGGATAAGCCTCGCCCATCTGAGCGTTGACCTCGTCGATAAACTTGGTCAGGAAGGCGCCCTCGATGCCCAGCAGACGACCGTGGAACACGGCACGACGGAGCAGGCGGCGCAGGACGTACTCGCGGCCCTCGTTACCGGGCAGGATGCCGTCCGAGATCATAAAGTCGACGGCACGGGAGTGGTCGGCGATGATGCGCAGGGAGCGGCTGGCGCCGGAGTAATCGTCGGCGTCATAGGTCTTGCCGCTGATCTCCTCGCCGAGTTTGATGAGGTGCTGCATCAGATCGCCGTCGTAGTTAGCGGTCTTGTGCTGCATGATGGCGGCCATGCGCTCCAGACCCATGCCCGTATCGAGGTTGCGGTGCGGCAGCTCCGGCATGGAGCCGTCCTCCTGGCGGTCGTACTGGGTAAACACGAGGTTCCAGAACTCAAGGAAGCGGTCGCAGTCGCAGCCAGGCTTGCAGTCGGGGCTGCCGCAACCGACCTCCTCGCCCATGTCAAAGTAGATCTCAGAGCACGGACCGCAGGGGCCGGTGGGGCCAGCGGCCCAGAAGTTGTCGTCCTCGCCCAGGCGGGAGATGTGATCCTCGGCAACGCCCAGAGAGCGCCACACGTCGTGGGTCTCGTCGTCCTCGGTAAAGACGGTAAAGTACAGGCGGTCGAGCGGAAGCTTGAACTCCTTGGTGATGAGCTCAAAGGCCCAAGCGCAGGCCTGCTGCTTGGAGACGCCGCCAAAGGAGAAGTCGCCGAGCATCTCAAAGAAGGACAGGTGACGGCCGTCCTCGCCGATGCAGTCGATGTCGTTGGTGCGGACGCACTTCTGGCAGGAGATCGCGCCGATCTCCTTCATGGTCTTCTTGCCCTGGTAGTACTCCTTAAACTGGTTCATGCCGGCGTTGGCAAGCAGCAGCGAAGGATCGTCGGGGACGAGGGACGAAGAAGGATAGAGCTTAAGACCGCGCTCCTCAAAGAAGTTGAGGAACTTGGAGCGGATCTCGGCCGTAGTCATTGACGGGTAGTCAGCACTCATAGAGGGAATCTCCTCGGTTTCACATCGAAACAGTTCAAACGTAACGATATTACCATCCCACCGCGCCTGTGCAAAAAAGAGGGCCGCCAAACAGCGACCCTCCAGCGAAAGTGCACGTTATTTAGGTCTGTCAAATACTTTGAAAAAAAAAATGATTTCGGTAAAATTTCATATAAGAATCGTCCGGAAGGAGCGATCGATGAATAGCAAACGGTTTGTCGTGAATGCACTGACCTCAGTAGCCCTTTTAGCAATCTTCGCTTACTCGAGCTGGTATGTGAACCAGCCGAGATTTGGCTACGCATTGTACGCAGTAACATCTGGCGATAAAGCGTATTACACCCTAAGCGCAATTGACGCCATTTTTTTCTATGTGGCTGGCCCCTTATCAATCGCTTTGATCGCGTTTATTGTTATTTACAACATCAAGAAACGCTAACAGGGCCTATTTGGAATCCGAATCGTCCATGGAGCCGTCGATGCCGGTTTTGGTGTCGTCGTCAGAGCTTGTGTCGTCGTCCTTGGCAAAGGGGTTCTTGAAGAAACCGGTCGCATCGGGCTGCAGACCCGAGAGCCTGATCCAGGGATTATCGAGCTCGGGCTTGGGCATGGCCTGGGCCTCGGGCGCGGTCTCGTTGCCGATGAGCTCGGACTCGTAAATGAACGTATCGTCCCCAAGCGCGTCGTAGGCGGCGACCGGGTTGCCCTCGGCATCGCGATACGGCGTGCCCTTAAACACAGCGCCGTCATAGGCCACAAGTTGGCGGCCGGTCTCATTCTCGAAGTAGTACACGAAGATACCTTTGAGGGCCGCACACAGCGGGATAGCAATAATCATGCCGATGGGGCCCATGAGTGCCGAGCCAATAACGAGCGCCGTGAGGCTCATGATGGGATGCACCTGCACCGAGCTCTGCATGACCTTAGGCGAAATCACGTTATCGGTGACGTTTTGCGCAACCATCGTCACGATGAGCGTCCACAACGCCAACATGGGGCTGAACATGAAACCGAGCACTGTGGCGATTGCCGCGCTCACCCAGGGGCCGACGACCGGAACCAAATGCATGATGCCGGTAAAGATAGCCATGAGCGCCGCATACGGATGGCCGATGATCATAAAACCAATAAAGGCGAGGAAACCACCGCAGATGGACGTCACGACCATACCGCGCATGTAGCCGCCGACAGAGCGAGAAAGGATGGCGACCATAAAGCGGTACGAAGTCTCCTTCTCCTGACCAATGATGGTGCAAATCTCGTGGTGCATGCGAGGATAATCGCAGGCCATCCAGTAGGCAAGCACCAGACCAAGGAAGATCACGAACAACTGCGAGGCCGTATTGGTGATGAGCGGGAACACACCGCGGCCAAGCTCCGCAGCGATTTGCGAGACGTACTTGGACGCTACGGTAACCAGCGAAGAAAGATTGTCGTCCAGATACTCCTTGAGCGGCGTGTTGTTGAGCGTCTTGACATGCGAGACCATCTCGTTGAGGTCGCCACCCGCAACACGAAGCTGCTCAGGCAGACGGCTCAGGACTTCCATGATCTGACCAAAGAGAATCGGCGACAAGATGCAAACGACACCGACGAGTACGGCAACAACAACAATAAGCGCGATAAGCGAACCGATGCCGCGATTCACGCCATGGTGCTCGAGCCAGTTGGTGATCGGGGACATCACAAAAGCAATGATGGAGCCAACGGCAAGGAACTCAATAACCGGTGCCAGGATGCCCATAAGGTTAAAGATGACAGCAGCAATAACAATGCAGCCGACAACAGCCCAAATGCGCAGCGTCAGAATGCGGGTGTCGCGCAGCGCGCGATCGGTTTGTTGGGGATGCTCACTCATGAACGAACCATCACTCCGTCGGGGTCGATCTTATCCTGAATCTTCTTGAGGGTGCGGCGCAGCAGGCGCGAGACCTGCACCTGCGAGATGCCCAGCTTCTTGGCGATCTCGATCTGGGTCATGCCCTTCACAAAGCGCAACTCGATAACCTCACGCTCGCGCGGCGAGAAATCGCGGATGGCTTCCTCGATCACCAGGCGGTCATCGGTAAAGTCGAGCTCGTTGTCGTCGTCGGCGTAACGGTCAAGAATCGAGGGCGCATCGTCGGAATCGGACGCTCCGGGAGCCTCGATGGGCACCGACGTATAGGCCGACGACGATTCCATGGCCTCCAGGACCTCGTCGACGGTCACGTCCAGGTACTCAGCGATTTCTTCGACCTTGGGCGAGCGCTGCAACTCGTTGGTAAGCTTGTCGGTAGCCTGGTTAACCTTGGCTGAAAGCTCCTGCAGGCGACGAGGCACGCGCACGCTCCAGCCCTTGTCACGGAAGTGACGCTTGATCTCGCCCAAGATGGTGGGCGTGGCAAACGTGGTGAACTCGAGTCCGCGCTCAGGGTCAAAGCGGTCGATTGCCTTGAGCAGGCCCAAATAGCCAACCTGCATCAGGTCGTCGAGCGGCTCGCCGCGATTCTTAAATTTGTTGGCAAGGAACCTTACCAGGTTCATATGGGACATGACGAGCTGCTCGCGGGCGTCCGGATCACCGGTCTCCTTGAAGCGATGAAACAGCTCGCGGGTTTTCTCCTTGTCCCAAGCGGTCTTACCGCTCCGGGAACGTTCGGTCATAATTAGATATCCGCCTTGAGATCGAGGGAAAGCGTCAGGGGCGCCGCAGTCTTTTCGTAGGAATCGCACACGCTCGCGAGGATGAGCTCGGCATACACCGCAGCCTGGTCGTTTTCATCGACCGTAGCCTGGTCTCCAAAGGTAATAGTCATGCCAACGTGAGACTCATCGACATCGAATTTGATGGTGATGTCGTCGCAGTCGACCGCGGTGCACCCAAAGATGAAAGCCTCCTCGGCAGCCATGCGGATGTCCTCGATGCGATCGACAGACATGGAGCACAGGGCACCAACGTTGGCTGCCGTCATGCGCACCAAGCGCGCGAGACGCGGGTCGCCGGCAACGGTCAGCGTGATGGGGCAGGTTGCTTCGCTACTCATCGCAGGACTCCTCAGAGGACTCGGCGGGCGTATAGGTGTAATACTGAGCCGGCTTGGCTGCGGGCTTCTGAGCCACATCCGCACCATCGGCGGCCTCGTCCTCGGCCTCACCGATCAGAACGCGCTCGGTAGGCTGCTCGGCCTCGGCGGCGGCAGCGGCTAGCTTGCGATCGGCGTCGGCTGCAGGAGCCTTCACCTTGTTAAAGAGTTTCTGTACGGCGCCGGCCGCAGAGTCGGTCACGCTCGACACGGCATTGCTGGCCTCGGCCATGCTGCCCGTAACCTCGGAAATGTCGCGAACCACGGCTTCGACCTCAACGAGATTGGAGGTAAGAGCGTCGACGGCGGTCTTGCTCGACTTGAGAAGCGGCTCAACCTGCGCCAGCGCGGGGGTAAGTTCATCAACAGCGCCATCGAGCTTTGCCACCACGGGCTGTGCCTCGGCGAGCGTGTTGTTAAGGTCGCTCACCGTCTTGTCGAGCGAATCAACGACGGTGCGGGTCTTGCGCAGCGTGAGCGCGAGCTCGATAACAGCCCACACACCGGCAACGGCAAGCAGCAGCAGGGCGATTTGAATGGGACTCATACAAGCCTCCCGAAGGAATCGAAATACAGACGCTGTTCATGGTACCCCAAAGAAGGGGAAAGATACCCAAAGGGAATGTGCGAGGTGCCAACGACCTACTTGGGCGCGTTGCCGCTGCGGTCGCGTTCGCTTTGTTCTTCGCGCCATTCTTCCCAACCACGGCCGGCAGGCCGCCAAAATGCACCGCGTTCCAAGCCTTCGGGCAAATAGCGCTGGTCGACCCAGCCTTCGGGATAATCGTGCGGATACTTATACACACCGTATTCATCGCTGCCCGGGCGATGGCGATCGCGCAGATAACTCGGCACCTCGCGAAGCCCACTAGAGTGGATATCGGCCAGCGCCGCATCGATCGAAGCCTCACACGCGTTGGATTTAGGCGCCAAGCACACATAGAGTGCAGCCTGAGCCAGGTTAATACGGCACTCGGGATAGCCAATGACCTCGGCAGACTTAAACGCGGCATGCGCCACCAAAAGCGCCTGCGGATCGGCGTTGCCAACGTCCTCAGAAGCCTGAATCATAATACGGCGAGCGATAAACTTGGGATCCTCCCCCGCATCAATCATGCGCGCGAGCCAATAGATCGTAGCATCGGGGTCGCTACCGCGCATAGACTTAATGAACGCACTGATAATGTCGTAGTGCATGTCGCCGTTTTTGTCGTACGAAAAGCCACGACGCGGGTTGGCAATCTTTACGTCATCCACGGTAATGGGATAGCGCTCCCCCGCCGCCGGTGTTGGCGTACCCTCGGTATCGGGGCGCGTGACGGCAATCTCGCTCGCCAGCTCGAGCGTCGTCAGGGCCGAGCGTGCATCGCCCGCAGCCAGCGTGCAGATGGTCTTAACCGTATCCTCATCGGCCGAGAATTTGCCGTTCAGGCCCTGAGGTGCCTCGAGCGCACGCTCGATAAGCATGGCGATATCCTCGTCCTTTAAATGCTCAAGCTCCACGACTCGACCACGTGAGAGCAGCGCCGAGTTGACCTCGAAGTACGGATTCTCCGTCGTAGCGCCAATCATAATGACGGTACGGTTCTCAACTGCATGCAGCAGGGCATCCTGCTGCGACTTAGAGAAGCGGTGAATCTCATCGATGAATAGAATGGTGCGGCGGTCGTACGTATTCAGGCGCGTCTTGGCCTCGTCAATCACGCGGCGCAAGTCCTTTACGGTGCCCGTCACGGCGCTGACCTCGACAAACTCGCTCTTGGTATGGTTGGCGATAATGTGGGCCAGCGTCGTCTTACCCGTACCGGCCGGCCCGTACAGAATCACGCTCGAAAGCACGTCGTGCTCGATCGCGGCACGCAACCATGAGCCCTTACCGACGGCCTTTTGCTGGCCCACATACTCGTCGAGCGAATCGGGGCGCATGCGCACCGCAAGCGGCGCATTCTGAAAGGAACGCTCGCGTGTCGAAGCAGAAAAAAGGTCGTCCATAGCCATCCCGTGCATCAATCAAAAACGTTTTCCACAAACAGTATACCGAATAAATACGAACTACCGTTCGTTAATATAGGTACGATGCGGAAACTTTAGACCCGGGAACAGCTTGCTCGTCAGCTCGCAGAAATAACCGTCCGTCATGCTCGCGATGTAATCAACCACGGCTTGATCCTTGTCGTCCTGCCAGGCATAGGTACGATCGTAGTAGGAAAGCTGCTGCTCAATGCGCGAAATATGGTGCTTAAAGATATAAGAGGACTCGTCGCCACTGTTTAGATCCTGCAGGCAACGGTCGTAGAGCTTTTCGAACGCCTCGCGCAGCTCCTCCTCGGAATCGCCTTCGATACCGCCCTTGCTATAGATCTTCTCGTAGTTCTCGCGCTTGGCTCGACGAATTTCCTCAAACAGGTCCTCGCTCATCTCGATGCGCGGCTTACCATAGCTATGCTCAACGATATCGATGGAAGCGTGCGTGAGGATCCAGCTGTTATAGGCGCCGCCCCGACCATCGTCAAAAGCGTCGGGCGAAAGCAGACCCGCCGCGATCGCATCCTGACGGTCACGACCGGCGTAGGCAAGAATATCCGAGATGCGAACCACGCAACCCTCGAGTGTCATGGGACGCAGGTGCTCAATCGCGCTATAGCCAGTGGCAATGCAATCCTCGACAGTTTGGTCGAACTGGTCAAAGGAACTCATGTCCGAAAGCTCAAAAACACGTTGCTCGTACTCGCCGTTATGGCACAGGACGCCGTCGAGCGTCTGGAGCGACACGTTGCGGCCATACAGCGCATCGAGCACGCGGACCGACTGCACGTTATGGAAAAAATAACGACCCGTGCGCTCGTGATAGATATCGTTGAGAAATCGCTCACCGGCATGGCCAAAGGGCGTGTGGCCCAAGTCGTGGCCCAGGCCAATCGCCTCGATCAGGTCGCAGTTGAGCCCCAGGGCGCGGCCGATATCGCGTGCGATGCGCGAGACAAGCTGCACGTGCAGGCCACGACGCGACAGGTCGTCGTTGCTGCGAAAACTGAAGACCTGTGTTTTGCCGGCATAGCGAGTGTACGCCGGAAGATGAAGAATCTTTTCGGTATCGCGCATAAACGCCGGACGCATGAGCGTGCCCTCGTCTGCGGCTCGATCAACGCGACGGATGACCTGGTCATCGTCGCAACGGTACGGGTTGACATAGCCCGAAGCACGATCTGCGGCAATGCGCTCGACAAGTTCGGGCGATAACGCCGAGGGAATACGGTCCATGCGCGCCTTAATGACGGCCGTTTCTTGATTAGTTGCCATGGCATGCTCCTTAAGAAGGATGCGCAATCGGTTACAATGTGCAGCCCACGACCTCGATTATGGCAAAAATCGGCACCAAAAACGGCAGCAAAGGCAGGGAGCGCGATTTTGTGAAGAGGCAAGAGAGGGCAAGGGCCAGGAGCGCAACGGCAAATGCCACGATGCCGCCCATAGGGTCGAGCGTGCAAAGCGCGAAGAGTGCCTTGGCATCTCCCATGCCGATGCCCGTGGTTTGACGGAGGCGCCGCCAGAGCGATTCGGTCAGGACGAGAGTAAGATACACGATGACGGCAAGACCCGCGTGGTCAAGCGCTGCGTTCAAACCGAGGTTGAGCCACACGCCCGCAAACGCCGCCACCGCACACGCGCCGGCAAGCTCATTGGGAAAGCGTCGCTCACGGGCATCAATCGCCGCGCCGACAAAGACGCAGATCCAAAATGGGATATAGACCACAGGACACCTCCCGGGACAGCCCTCTCAAAAGCAAAAACCACCACAAAGGTGCCTGCCCCCGTTGCGGTGGTTCTGGTCGTGGTTACTTGGCGCCCTGCATGACCTCGTCGAGGGTAACGTTAACGGCGTGCTGCGTGGGCACCCAGTCGACCTTCAGGAACAGCGCGGCAACCGTGATGGGGATATAGCTGAACATAAAGATCGGGAAGGTAAACAGGTTGGTCACCAGGCGCCACTTTTGAGCGCAATGAATGTGCTTGTACTCAAAGATGGTCGTGAGCAGCGCCAGGATAAAGAAGGTCTGGTACATCATCACGAAGGTCATGATAAGCGAGGCGGCACAAGCCTGCATCTCGACCTCGGTAGCCAAGAAACCATGTGAAAGGCCACCCACGATCAGGAACGTCGCATTGGCGAGCATGGAGATTAGGGACAGCAGCATGCCCGGAGCGATGGTCATAAACATGTCATATGCGGCAAAGCGATGATAGCGGAACGTCGACTTGACCAGATGCTTGCCGTAGGTAAAAAAGACCTGGTAGAAGCCCTTGGTCCAGCGCATGCGCTGTTTCCAGGACGCCTTAAACGTCACCGGCTGCTCGTCAAAGAACTCCGCCGGTGCATAACCGATGCGGATGCCGTGAATGGCGCAGAACGTGGTGAACTGGATGTCCTCGGTCAGTGTATGGAACTGCCAGCCGTGCATGCCCTCGATAACACTGGCGGAGATAAGGTAGCCCGAGCCCGAGACGGCGCAGGACGTCTTGCAGATGTTGCGCGCGTTGTTGAGGAAGCGGGCCTCACGCAAATACCAGGTGGCGTTGGCAGAGGAAATCCACGAACTGCCGAAGTTCTTGGAGTTACGATAGCTCGTGACCACATGAAAGCCCTGGTCAAAGGCATCATTCATCTTGGAGACGTAATCGCGGGAGATAACATTGTCGGCATCGAAGATAAAGTAGCCCTCAAACGTGTCGGGATACTCGTTGAGAATGCGATCGAAACCAAAGTCCATGACCCAGCTCTTGCCCTTGCGGGCAAGGTCATTGCGCTCGTAAACAATGGCACCGGCCTCGCGCGCGAGCTGCGCCGTGTTGTCGGTGCAAGCATCGGCGACCACGAAGACCTCGATGAGCTCGGACGGATAGTCCTGATCCTTGATAGAGCGTACGAGATTGGCGATCACGGCCTCCTCGTTATGCGCCGCAATGAAGAAGGCATAGCTGTGGAGTTTTTTGGCCTTGGGAGGCGCGACCTCGCCACGAAGAGCGCCAATGACAAAGAAGACCACCTGGTACAGAAAGCAGACCGTGAGCAGCGTAACCACAATCTGGTTGAAGATCACGATGGGTGTGTTGGTTTGTAAAAAGGCGAGCATGCAGGCTCCCGAGAACGCGTTACGTAAACAACCGTATATCTTACCGTAGGCTAACCGAGTTCAAGAAACCACCTAATACTGGTTAGGCTTCGAGCAGACCGAGCTGCGGAACGATTTCGTCGCCGGCGGCAGTGCGGCCGAGCGAGCGCGGGGCTAGGTCATCCAGAACGGCGGCGAGATCCCACGGCAGCTCATCGCGGCACTCAATGTGCTCCCCCGTCACGGGATGATCGAACGCCACACGCCAGGAATGGAGGAATTGCCTGGTCAAACCCTGGTCGGCACGCGCATCGCACTTACCGTAGAGCGGATCGCCCACGCAGGCGTGGTTGATATGGCGCATGTGCACGCGAATCTGATGCGTGCGACCCGTAAACAGGTGGCACTCGACGAGCGTATAGCCATCGTCAAAACGCGTGGAATCGAAGCGCTCGAGGACCCTAAAGGTCGTAATAGCCTGGCGCGCGAAAGGATCGTCCGAAACCGCCATCTTGACACGGTCGCGCGTAGAACGGGCAATGCCGGTGTTAATGGTACCCTCGTCCATGGCAATGTGGCCGTGGACGAGCGTAATGTAGCGGCGGTCGAGCGTGCGCGTGCGGATGAGATTCTGGAGCGCGCGCTGGGTGTCGTCGTCTTTTGCCGCGAGCATAAGGCCCGAGGTGTCACGATCCAGGCGATGCACGATGCCGGGGCGGTCCTCGCCCTGCACGGTGCCCAGATGGTCAATGCCACAGTGATAGACCAAGGCGTTCGCAAGGGTGCCGCTCTCGTGGCCATGGGCGGGATGGCACACCAGACCGCGCTGCTTGGAGAGCACGATGAGGTAGTCGTCCTCGTAGCGGATATCGAGGGGAATGGTCTCGGGAATCACATCGGTGGGATCGTGCGGCTCGGGCAAATCGACCGAAATACGGTCGCCGGAGCGCACGGCATACTTTTTTGACAGGCATGTCTCGCCGTTGACGGCAACGGCACCGCCCTCGATCAGATGCGCGCAGGCAGAGCGCGTGGGACAGCCGTCGTTGGCGCCCAGATAGGCATCAAGGCGCTGACCAGCAGAATCGTCGGCAACAAGAATATGGATGTCGGCCATTAGCGCTCATTCCTTTCGCGAATCTTGCGGGCACGCTCCCCACGTTGCTGGGCCTTGCGCTTAGCGCGGGCCTCGTCACGGGCGTTGAGCTCGGCCGTCGCATCG
This sequence comes from uncultured Collinsella sp., assembly GCA_900543015.1. GTDB lineage: Bacteria > Actinomycetota > Coriobacteriia > Coriobacteriales > Coriobacteriaceae > Collinsella. The sequence continues at coordinate 5,687 of UQPJ01000044.1, read as the reverse complement.
ACCTCACGGGCAGCGGGACTCAAGAACATGTAGCCGAAGAGGGCGAGCACGACACCCACGGTAATACCGATGTCCGCAACGTTAAAGACGGGGAAATCAATAAAGGTAGTGGCAATAAAATCCGTCACAAAGCCCATGGCCAGGCGATCGATCGCGTTGCCAATAGCACCGCCCGCAACCATAGCCATACCTATGACCTCCAGGCGAGCGAGTTGAGGCGCGCGAACCAGGTACACGGCAATGGCGACAATAACCGCAAGCGCCAGCACGGCAAACGCTATGCCATGGCCCTCGCCCATGCTAAAGGCAGCACCGATGTTGCGCACGAAAAGGAAGTCGATCACACCTGGGATAACAGTCACATGCAGAGCATCGCCCACGGAACGAACCGCAAGCTTTGTCAGCTGGTCAACAAGCAGCACAGCCAGCGCTACCCCGCCAGCAACACCCAACCGCCAACGCAAAGGCGGCGTCATATCCCCAGTACGACCCAAAGAAATCCCCTACCCTCAGATAATCAAATTCCGTTTAACGCAATTAAACATCTTATATTGCCACACGCAGAGCGCACGACATATTCGCTAACGTCAGATAAATAACCAGCATAAAAGAAAGCGGCATTCCGGATAACGGAATGTCGCTTTTCTTCAGCGGAGCAAATGGGCCGAAGGCGTCAAATTCTCCCTATAACTAAAATGCCGAGTTACCGTGCCTTAAAGGGCATTCGCGCAGCGCTTACAGATATGTGCGTGGCCGTTATACTCGCCGACGGTGGTGCGATAGTTCCAGCAACGGTCACAGCACTCGCCCTCGGCAGCATCGATGGCAACAGAAAGCTCCTCGCCCTGGGTCAGCTCAACATCGGAGACGATGTAGAACTCGGCCAGGTCAACGGCCTTGTCGCCGGTCAGCAGCGCGTACATCTCGGCGGGAACGACCGCCTTGACGCGGACCTGCTGGCTCTTGGTGAAGGTGCCGGCAGAACGGGCATCCTCAAGGGCCTTGGTCACGGCGCTACGAAGCTCGAGCGAAGCCTCGAGCACGCCCTCAAACTCGTTGGCCTCGTCGACCGTGATGGGCGACTTGTACCAATCGAGCAGCGCGGCGTACTTCTGGTGATCGACGCAACCGGCAGGCGCATAGGCCATGGCTTCGTCGACCGTGTAGGACAGGATCGGCTGCAGGTCGCGCATGAGCATCGAGAAGAGCTCGGCCAGCACGGTCTGGGCGCTGCGGCGCTCGAGCGAGCCGGGCTTGTCGCAGTACAGACGGTCCTTCAGGGCGTCGAGGTACACGTTAGAAAGCTCGGTAACCACAAAGTCGTAGAGAGCACGGTAAGCACGCGGGAACTCGTAGCAAGAGTAAGCGTCGTCGACCTCGGCCTGGACCTGGGTCAGACGGGCAACCATGAGCTTGTCGAGCGGCAGCAGGTCGGCAAAGGCGACGCCGTCGGTCTCGGGCTCAAACTGACCCTCGAGCTCGGAGAGCAGGAAGCGCAGCGTGTTGCGGAAACGACGGTAGGCATCGGACGTACGAGCAAGGATCTCGTGGTCGATGGAGACGTCGGAGCTGGTATCGACGGAGGCAACCCACAGGCGGATGATGTCGGCGCCCATCTCGTCGCAGACCTTGTTGGGGTCGATGACGTTGCCGAGCGACTTGGACATCTTACGGCCCTGGCCGTCGAGCGTGAAGCCCTGCGAGACGACCGCCTTGTACGGAGCGTGGCCGTTGGCGCCCACCGAGGTGAGCAGCGAGCTCTGGAACCAACCGCGGTGCTGGTCGGAGCCCTCGAGATAGACGTCCGCCGGGTACTCAAGCTCGGGGCGGTACTCGCAGACGGCCTTCCAAGACACGCCGGAGTCCCACCAGACGTCGAGGATGTCCTTATCGGCCTTGAGGTGATGGCCGCCGCACTTGGGGCAGACGCAGGCCTCGCCAAGATAGCTCTCGGGAGCGTCGGTGAACCAGGCGTCGGAGCCCTTCTCGTGGAAGAGCTTGATGACGGCGTCGAGCGTGGCGTCGTTCATGACCTTCTCGCCGCAGTCGGCGCACGTGTAGCTGGGGATAGGCACGCCCCAGTTGCGCTGACGGCTAATGCACCAGTCGGGACGCTGCTCGACCATGGCCCCGATGCGGTTGGCGGCATGGGCCGGATACCACTTGACGTTCTCGCGAACCTCTTTGCCAGCCTGCTCGCGCAAGCCGGTCTTATCCATCGAGACGAACCACTGGTCGGTAGCACGGAAGAGCACCGGGTGCTTGCAGCGCCAGCAGTGCGGATAGCTGTGCGTGATCTTCTTCTCGAGGACCAGGGTGCCGCGCTCGCGCAGGAACTCGATAATGTGAGGGTTGGCCTCATCGGTATCCATACCGCTGAAGGGGCCGCCGGTACCAAACTCCTCGCCGGTGTAGAACTTGCCGTCGTCATCGACCGGCATGCAGATGTCGGTGATGCCCTCCTTGAGGCAGGCAAAGTAGTCGTCGACGCCATGGCCGGGCGAGTTGTGGACGATACCGGTACCGTCATCGACACCGACGTAATCGGCCAGCAGCGCCACGCCCTCAACGCCGTCAAAGATCGGCTGCTTGTAGTGGATGCGGTGGAAGGTCTCGGCGGGAACCACATAGGGCTTGCCGTCGACCATAACCGGGGTGTACTCCCAGCCAAACTCCTCGCAGCACTTGGGAGCCAGGTCCTCGAGCATGACCTCGGCACGGCCCTCGTGCTCAACGGCGACATAGGCGGCGCCGGGCTTAAGGGAAACGGCCTGGTCGGAGGGGATGGTCCACGGCGTGGTCGTCCAGATGATGAAGTCGACCGGGCCGTCGAAGTCCTCGAGGCCGGCGGGCTTGGAAGTCATCTCAAAGCGCACGAAGATGGACGGGCTCGTCTCGTCGGAGTACTCAATCTCGGCCTCGGCCAGCGCGGTGTGGCAGTGCTTGCACCAATGAACCGGCTTGTGGCCGCGATAGATCATACCTTTATCGAACATGGCCTTAAAGACCTCAATGTCGGCGGCATCGTGCTGGTGATAGAGCGTCAGGTAGGGATTGTCCCAGTCGCCGAGCACGCCCAGGCGACGGAAGCCGGCCTTCTGCAGCTCGATGTTCTCGACGGCGAACTCGTTGCAGAGCTCGCGGATCTTAGCCGTGGAGGTCTGGTTGAACTTCTCGGTGCCGAGCTTCTCCTCGACCTTGTGCTCAATCGGCTGGCCATGGCAGTCCCAACCGGGGACGTAGGGAACCTCATAGCCCTGCATCATCCAGTAGCGGTTGATCATGTCCTTGGAGATCTTATTCATGGCGTGGCCGATGTGGATCGGGCCGTTGGCGTACGGAGGGCCGTCGTGCAGCACGAACTTCTTGTGACCCTCATTCTTCTTCAGAACCTGCTCGTAGACCTTGTTGTCCTGCCAGTCCTTGAGTCGCTTGGGCTCGGACTTGGAAAGACCGGCACGCATGGGAAAACCGGTTTTGGGCAGATTCATCGTCTGCTTGTACTCGTTTGCCACGGTACCCCTTTCATGTCGTGGGCGCGCACGCCCGTTGGGCACCAAAAAAGCGCCCGTCCCTGCAAGCTGGGACGAAGCGCTACAAAACGGGCTATGTGCCCGCAAAAGCTCTTCGCTTAACCACCCAGCTTAGATGCCCTCGCCCGCGATACAGCGCGCTCGCATCCGTTACTCGGCTGGCCTGTATCGACGACCATCTCGGCGATGTCTACTAAGACGTGCCTGTCCGGCGCGTCCGTTGGGACCGCAGCTCCGGGGTGATTTTCATCGGTCGCATGCACGGGTTCTCAGCGCTCCCCGCTCTCTGTAGCATACGGACGGCCGACTACTCGTCCCCATCAACGCTTATGCGCTGTATGGTAGCACGGTCAACGCCGGCGAAAAACCCTCAACACTGGTTTTATACGTTCGAAATTTCTCGCGGTCGCAAGCACTCACTTGGAGCAAAATACCTGAAAGCACTTTATCTAACGAAAGAAGGCTACTATGCGCACGATTGGAATGAGCGACTATACCGTCGGCGAGGATTGTTTTGACGAGCTGCCCGGCTCGCTGGCCGAGTTCGGAGCGACCAAGGTCGCGATCATCGGCGGCAAGCGAGCACTGGCCGCAGCCCTTCCCGGCATCGAAGCCGCGCTGGCAGGCACCGACATCGAGATTCTGGAGACGCGCGTCTACGGCACCAACAGTACGCGCGCCAATATCGCCAAGGTTGTGAACTCCCCCGCTTGCCAGCAGGCAGACGTGCTTATCGCCTGTGGCGGCGGCAAGGCACTCGACACCGTCAAGACAGCGGCCATCGAGCTCAAAAAGATCGTCTTTACCGTGCCGACGATTTGCTCTAACTGTTCCGCTGCGACCGCCATTGCAGTTGTCTACAACGACGACGGCTCGCTTGAGGGCTATTCATATCCCAACCGACCCGCGCACATCTTCATCAACCCCAAGATCATCGCCGAGGCTCCGGCGGAGTACTTCTGGGCGGGCGTGGGCGATGCCCTGTCCAAGCAGCCCGAGGTCGAGTACGCCACGAGCGCCGGCAACCTGGAGCACACCGCAGGTCTTGGCCTGGCGCTCGCACACACCTGCTCCGAGCCGCTGTTTACCTATGGCGTGCAGGGTCTTGAGGACGTTCGCCAGAACCTGTCGACCGAAGCCGTCAAGCAGATCGCGCTCGATATCGTGGTCAACACGGGCTACGCCTCCAACCTGACCAACCAAAACGATTACTACTACAACTCGAGCGTGGCGCATGCGTTCTACAACGCCACCTGCAGCATTCCGCGCGAGGGCACCTACCTGCATGGCGAGGTCGTGAGCCTGGGCGTGCTGGTGCTGTTTGCCTACACGGGCGATACCGAAAACCTTGAGCGCTACGCAGCCTTTAACAAGGAGATGGGGCTGCCCGTGACGCTTGAGCAGGTCGGGCTTTCCGAGGCTGATATCCCTGCCCTATGCGAGTACGCACACGCCACCAACGAGTGGAAGCAAGGCAACCCGGAGCCCTTCACCGACGAGAAATTCGCCGCCGCCATCAAGGCTGCCAACACCTACGGCCACACGCTCTAGGCCTAGCCCAAAACCACCACAAGAGAGCAGCGCTTTTGTGGTGGTTTTTTATTGCTCCAGCATTCAGTTCGTACTCGAACCCGATTCTTTACGAGAAAGGGTTCGGGTACGTTTTTTGTTTATCGGAAATTCTGCGGAAGGACTACTCGGAACGGTAAACAGGAACGAACAGAGGCAGGGTATCATCGTGGTGATGGTATCCTGCCTTTTGTTTTGCGGGATCAAGGTCGCTTTATGCGAACTTGATCGCCACTTATATGGCGCATTGATGGCAATTGCTTCGTACGTGCATACCGGGAGCCTGTACACCTCTGGCAAGGCGTAACACACTAGACTATGTTCCAAAGTCCGTGTGCTAAGAGGGCAGGCCCCTTAGAATTCCTGTGGAGTGTGTACGCACGTACGCTGGAAAACGGCAAAATATCGCTATATCAGGGCGTTCTATCATTGGAGAGTATGGTATACACGGCTTAGTTCAACAAATAAGAATTTATATATAAAGGAGAATATTGATGAAACTGTTTTTATGTTCTCACTTTTCAAGTGTAGGAAGTCTGATAAAGGAAGAAATTGAAAATAAGAAAGTCGCATTTATTCCAACAG
>UQPJ01000043.1:0-20402 GCA_900543015.1 uncultured Collinsella sp. | reverse complement strand
CGAACCGAAGCTAATAAACGGTAGCGGAATACCGGTAATCGGCATCATGCCAATGCACATGCCGATGTTTTCGAAGGTCTGGAACGCCCACATGCCAACGATGCCCACACACGATAGGCGCAAGAACAGCGACTCACACTTAAAGGCGACGCGAATCGTCGAAAAGATCAGCAGCACGTAGAGGCACAGGAGCAAAAAGGAACCGCAAAAGCCAAAGGTCTCGGACAGGAAGGCGAAGACGAAGTCGGTGTGGAACTCAGGCAGAAAGCCGCCGGCCGACTGCGTCGCATGGCCCAAACCCTTACCAAAGAAGCCACCCGAGCCAACGGCGATAAGCGACTGCTGCAGGTTGTAGGCATCGTCCGAATCGGCATTATCGGGGTCGATAAAGACCGTCAGGCGGTTCATCTGATACTGCTTGATGAGCACATCGTGGCCGAGCAACGAATCAAAGACCGAATCGAGCGCCAGGACGAGGGCCACCAGGCCCACGAGCAGGGCCAGGGTCGACAGCACCCATTCGCGGCGTGCACCGCTCATGCAGATGACGATGGCGCCCGAGACCAGCACGACCAGGCCCGAGCCCAGGTCGCCCATGGCGACGACGGCCAAAAACGGAATGGACAGCATGCCGCAGAGCTTGACGTAGTCGCGAACGGTATCGATGCGGCCGTTATACTGCGAGCCAAGCGTGGCGATAAAGAAGATGGTGATGAGCTTGGCAAGCTCAACCGGCTGGAATGTCAAGCCGATACCGGGAATCTTGATCCAGCCCGTCATGCCCAGACCGCCCGTATAGGACAGACCCGGAATCTTGGGCGAGAAGATCACGATCAGGTCGATGACGAGCAGCGCCGTCGAGAAGTTAGAGATGCCGCGCAGATCGGTACGCCAGACCAGCACCGCCAACACCGCCCCGATACCAATTCCCAACAGATGGCGTGAGAACGAAGCATCGGCCTTAAACTGCGAAGCCGACCAGATAATGATGGCACCGTAGGCGACAAGCGCCACTGTAGCCACGAGCACACCGATATGCACCTTTTGGCGAAACGTGCCGCGCGAGGCCGAAAGTTGCTTGTTGACGCGGTCCAGGCTGCTGCGAGAGCCGGTCTTGGTTGAACGGAACAGATCCGCCGGAGAAAAATCCATCGCAACCTCCTATCGAACCGAAGAATCGCCCGAGGCCGAAGAGGTATCGGGCTCGTCATAAATCACGCCGAGCACGTCGCGCACGACATGCATCGCGGTATCCGAACCACCGCCGCCCTGCTCCAGGACAGTAGCGATGACATACTTGGGATCATCGGCCGGTGCATAGGCGCAGAACCACGCGTATTCGTCCTCGCCGCTTTTCTCGCCCGTGCCCGACTTGCCGTACACCTGCGGCGTCAGGGTGCCAAAGTGAGCCGCCAGGGACGTCGATGCCGTGTAAATCACGTCGTGCATGCCGTTGCGAACAAGAGTCAAATCCGAATCGCTGTTGATCTTGGCCTCCAGGCGCTTCTTCTTGCCCTTGCCGTTGTACTTATAGGCATCGCCGTCGCCATCGCGCGACACGGCAGACAAAAACACGTGAGGCACGTACTGTTTGCCGCCGTTGGCAAGACCCATATAGGCGCACGCCATCTGCAGGGGCGTCACCAAAATGTCGCCCTGGCCGATGGCAATGTTGGTCATATCGCCGGCATTCCACTTGCGGTCCTCGGCAGATGCGTCGGTGAAGTACGACTCTTTCCACTCGGCATCGGGAATACGGCCCGCGCCCTCACTCGGCAGATCGATACCGCAGGTCTTGCCTAGGCCCCAGCGACGAAAGACCTCCTGCAGGCCCTCGGAATGTTGCTCGTCATAAAAGAAGGCCTTGCCCATGTCGTAGAAGACGGGGTCGCACGAGTTGGCGATACCCGACTGCAGCGTCATGGTGCCGTGGCCAGACGTCAGCCAGCAGCGCTTGCCCCAAGCCTTGCCCAGGCCCGTCCAATAGCCCGTGCAGTTGGTTGTCTGCGTTGAAGTGTAGGTTCCAAACTCAAGACCGGCCAGTGCCGAGAGCGGCTTGATGGTCGAGGCCGACATGTACTGTCCGCTAATGGCGCGGTTGAGCAGCGGGTGCGAACCCTTGTCATCATTGAGCTCGGTCCACACGTCATTTGAGACGCCGCCGATAAAGACGGACGGATCGAACTTGGGCTCGCTCGCCATGCCCAGGATCTCGCCATTGTTGGGATCGAGACACACCACAGCGCCGTTGCCGGCATTGCTGTAGCCAGTGGTCTTGGCAAGCTCGATGGCGCTCGCCAGCGCCGTCTCACAGGCCTGTTGGATCTTAAGATCGAGCGTGAGCTTAATGTCGGAGCCGGCCTTGGCGGGCACGGCGCCGGCCTGACCGGTCACATTGCCCGAGGCATCGACCTTGACGGTCTGCTCGCCACGAATACCCTGCAGCAGGTTTTCGTAGTAGCTCTCAACACCCGCCTGGCCCACGATATCGCCCGACTGGTACGTAATCCGGCCAGCAGAAGCATCATCATCACCAGAGGCTTTCTTATTCTGGGCCTCGAGCTGCTCGGAGGTAATGGTGCCGGTATAGCCCAAGATATGGCATGCCGTCTCGCCATATGGATACTGACGCTCGGTACGCTCGGCAATCTTGACGCCCGGGAACTCGCCGGCGTGCTCCTGAATATAGGCAACCGTGGAGCGACGGACGTCCGTCGCGATGGTATGCAGGCTCTGGGCGCCCTCGGAATTGTCCTGAATATTGCGCAGCACCGCCACGTAGGGCATACCGAGCACGTTGGCAAGATGGCGAACCAAAACCTCATCCTCGGCAAGGTCGCGGTAGGCCACGACAGCAAGTGAGGGACGGTTCTGGACAAGTGCCACGCCATTGCGGTCGAGGATGCGGCCGCGCACAGCGGGTGTGGTAACGGTGCGCGTCTGATTGCTATTAGCCTGCTTTTCGTAATAGTCCGACGAGACCATCTGCATGCCCCACAGCTTGACGGCAAGCGCCGCGAACATCGCGCCCACACCCGTGGTGAGGATGGAGAAGCGGCCCTTAAAGGCGGTCGCCGCGGTATTGCCCTCGCCCTCGGTGGCGCGCGGGGCCGTTCCATGCTGCGTATCGTAGGTAAAACGGGAATCGCCGCGACGCATGATGACCAGCGCGACCACGATGGCCACAACCAGCACGATACCGGCGATAATAACCGTCATCTGGGAAGACATCTACAGGCCTCCCCTATTTGAGCTTGCGGGTCTTGGGCTTAAAGCGCATGCCCGTCTGGCGTCCGCCACGTGCGGAGAATCCATAACCGGACTGCGGCACGACGCCGGACATCAAAAACGGAATGGCAACCAGACCCGTCAGGATCGAAGACGGCAGCGCATGGCCGAAGAGCGCCACGACAAAGCTCGTCTCCAAACCCATAAACAGCAAGATGATGCTGTAGATCACATTAATGACAAGCGCGAAGGCACCCACAGTGATGCCGCGCGCGCTCGGGGTACCGCCCGTCTGACCGGCGGCGCTATGCACCAGGGCAAAAGAACCCACGGTCAGCAGGAGCGACATAACGCCCACCGGCACGGCAGCGGAAAGGTCATAGAACAAGCCGCTGCAAAAACCGCACACGACGGCACGGGTCGGGTCGCCCGAGAACACGCTTAAGCACACCAGGATAATCATAAAGTTGACGCGACCGCCCGCAATGGAGATCTGCGGTGCCAGGCCCGCCTGCAACAGCACGCACACGATGGCGGCGATTACAAACGTGCGGGAGCTCATCCCCTGCTCGTGTAGATCCATGGACATGCCCCCTATTCGCTCGAGCCGGAATCGGTCGTCTCGGACGTGTCGGAACTGTCATCCGGGCTCTCGTCCTTCGTCTTGGTCGCAGCATCGCGCGACGTTCCCTGCGGCGTGCTGTTGGCCGTGTTCACGTCCTCATCCGAGGCCGACTGTTCGTCGGTCAGCGAGGTGATGACCAGCACTTCCTCGTTGTTCTCGGCCGTCGTCTGGGCGCGCACCACAATGGTGTAGTACACGTCGTTTGCCGATTTCTCAACCGACGAGACGGTGCCGAGCGGAAGACCCTTGGGGAACACACCGCCAATGCCCGAGGTCACGATGATGTCGCCAACCTTAACGTCGGAATCGACGCTCACATACTCAAGACGCAGCGTGCCGTCAGCCTGACCCTGCAGCATGCCCTGGGCGCGCGTGTCCTGCACCATAGCGGACACGCCCGAGTTCTCGTCGCCAATCAGGCGCACGGTGGACGTCTTGGCCGAGACTTCGATGATCTGTCCGATAACACCAGCCGAACTCGTCACAGGCATGTTGATGGTAAGCCCGTCTGTAGAACCCTTGTCGATGGTGACGGTCGAGGTCCAGGCATCGCCCGAGGCGCCGACGATACGAGCTGCAGTGGACTTGAGGTTGTAGGTCGACTGCAGACCGACCAGACCCTCCAGTCGCTCGGCGGTCTTTTGAGCCTCGGAGAGCTCGGCGACCTTAGAGGTCAGCTCCTCGTTTTGCTTCTTAAGCTCGTCAAGCGTGTCCTGCGACGCCGTAAGGTTAGAGAACACGTTACCGACCGCATTGAAGGGAGCCGCCACAGCCGAGCCCAGAAAACGCACCGGCGAGGTAATCGTCGTCACGCCCGAACGCACGGCATGAATCGGCCCCGTCTCGCCCTCGCGAATGTAAAACGTGAGCAGCAACACCGAAATCAGGCTGAAAACAATCAACGGGCGCATACCCGTTGATTGTCGCTTGGTATTCAGATTTGTGGAGAAACCCGAAGATCGTGCCAAATGGAATCCACCTTTTGGAAATTAAGCATTGGTCTGGACGAAGCCGCCATCAAACGCATTGGCCTCGAGCACGCGGGCACAGCCGTTAACAACGTTATCGAGCGCCGTGGGGCTGACGTTGACCGAAACGCCGGTCTCATCGCGCAGGCGCACGTCGAGACCGCGCAGCAGCGCGCCGCCACCGGTCAGCAAAATGCCGTAGTACATAAGGTCCGAGGCAAGATCGGGAGGCGTAGCGTCGAGTGCGTCCTTGACGGCCTTGGCCATCTCGTCGAGCGGCTTGTTGAGTGCGCGACGAATCTCCTCGCTCTCGATGCGCACGGTCTTGGGCAGACCGGTGATCACGTCGCGGCCGTTAACCTCGACGTCGAGCTCATCCTTGAGCGGCACGGCGGAGCCGACCTTGATCTTGATGTCCTCTGCCGTACGCTCGCCGATGGCCAGGTTGTAGGCATCACGAACGTGCGTGAGGATGGCCTGATCGAACTCGTCGCCGGCAATACGGATGGACTGCGAGACGACGATGCCGCCCATAGCGATAACGGCAACCTCGGTGGTACCGCCACCGATGTCGATGACCATGGAGCCGGTGGGTTCCTCGACGGGCAGGTCGGCGCCGATAGCGGCGGCCATAGGCTCTTCGATCAGATAGGCCTGGCGGGCACCGGCCTGGATCGTGGCCTCAAAGACAGCGCGCTTCTCGACCGACGTGACACCGGAGGGAACGCAGACGACAACACGCGGACGCGGAGTCCACGGATAGCGCTTCTCGGACGCCTTATCGATAAAGTAGCGAAGCATGGCCTCGGTAACATCGAAGTCGGCGATGACGCCGTCCTTCAGGGGACGAACGGCCACGATGTTGCCGGGCGTACGGCCGAGCATGCGCTTTGCCTCGATACCGACCGCCAGGATGCGCTCGTCATTTTTGTCGATGGCGACAACGGAGGGCTCGCGAATGACGATGCCCTTGCCGCGCACGGAGACAAGCGTATTTGCGGTGCCGAGGTCGATGGCAAGATCGCCCGCATAGCTACCGAAGAACATATCCATCAAAGAAAACAACGCAACTCCTGATGTGTTGGATGATTGCTGGAAAACTACTAGCTCATCATACTAGCGCAAGCCCGGCACCTCACTTGCGGTGAAGCGCCGGGCAAAGCTAAATCCCATAAGGTCACTACTGGTTGTCAGCAGCCGAGAAATCCATATCGAGCGAAGAAACGGCCCAGCCGATATGATTGTCGGAGCGCACGAATTTGACGGTGTACTCCTGCTCGCCGCCCTTGGACAGCGATGCCTTCACCTTAGCGGTCGTCTCGGTCATGGACTGATCCATGCCCTCGACGGACACGGTGGCACCCTGCGGAATCGAGGAGATGATCATCGACTTAGCGTCCTCGGACAGGCTCGGGGCCAGGCAAGACTCGGCCTTTGCGGTGTCACCGTCGCCGGCAGCCTGGAACAGATCGGCAACGACAGACTCCTGAGACGGGAAGCCAAAGCCGCGCGTGTAGGCAAAGCCCAGACCGCCCGCGGCGATCAAAATGAGCAGAAGCAGCACGATGAAGACTTTGAGGCCCGTGTGGCGATGGCGGCGACGGACCTTGGCCTGCTTACGATCCTGACGGTCCTGCTGGACCATCTCGGACTCGGACAGCGTAAAGAAGCCGGTGTCCGAGGGATCGGGCATAAACTGACCGGTCGCGCCCGTAGGATCGAGCGGATCGACGGCAGGAGCGTCCATCGCGGGCGCCGGAGCCGTGGCCATAGCCGTCTGGGCAGACAGCGCAGCAAGCGAATCCTGCACGCGGGCAAGCTCATCGGCCTGCTCGGAGGTGAGCTGGTAGATGCCATCGGCAGTAGCGGCGTTAAAGGCGTCGAGTGCGTCGGAGGGACGGCCGGCGGCAGAAAGCGCCTGACCCATGCCGGCGTTGAGTGCACGCGTGTCGTCGCGGGGGCCGGCAAAGTCGATAGCCGTGCGGTAGGTCTCCACGGCATCCGCCGGACGGCCGAGCTTAATGAAGCAACGACCGAGCTCGCCGAGCGCGGCGGCAGGAGCCGGATTGGCGCCGTCGATGGCAGCCTGACGGAAGGCGGTTCCCGCGTTGGCATAGTCGCCCGACTGGAACAGCGCATTGCCCAGGCCCAGATAGGCCTTGAACGGCGTGGCATAGGAAGCATCCTGCGTAGCGGCAGAGAACGCCTGAGCGGCCGTCGTGTAGTCGCCCACGGCAGCGAGCGCCTTGCCGCGGTTGGTGAGCAGCGCGCCGCGCTTGCCGTAGGTACCGTCGTTGAGGGCGGCGGCATAGGCCTCGGCGGCCTCGGCATACATGCCAAGGTGCATCAAGGCGTTGCCACGAAGGTGATCGGCCTCGCCCATAATCTCATCGGGAGTCTTTGCCGCCCCAAGCATCTGGGCTGCAGCGGAAAAATCACCCGCGCGGTAAGCGGCGCGGCCCTGTTGGATCAGCTGGCTATTCAAGGAAGTCCCCTTTACTCGTGAACGATCTCGACATGGACGATCTCGTCGCCGGCACGCAGCTGCGAAATCACATCGAGACCCTCGACCGTGGTACCAAAGACGGTGTAACCAGAATCGAGGTTATGCTGGGCACCCAGGCAGAAGTAGAACTGCGAACCCGCGGAATCGGGATCCATGGAGCGTGCCATGGCAAGGGCGCCATCGACATGGCTGTTGCGCGGATTGGTGGCAAACTCGCCCTTGATGCAGTAGCCAGGGCCACCGGTACCGGGCATGCCGTCGGGGCCCTCAAGACCGGCAGCGACGTCGGCGCCGGACATGTCGCGGGTATTGGGGTCCCCGCCCTGGATAACAAAACCGGGCACATAGCGATGGAACTTAAGGCCATCATAGAAGCCCATCGTGGAAAGCTCGCAGAAGTTCGCGACATGAATGGGAGCGCCCTCGCCGTCAAACTTGACCTTGATGGTACCCTTCGACGTCTCGATTACGGCGCACTCGTCGCCGACAAGCTGATACTCGGGCGTGTAGAGCTCTTTCTTAAAACCAAACATGTGGTTCCTTCCTCGTGCGTTTAAAGCATATTTGTACGAATTGTAGCAATAAGCACGGGCTTACATCAATTGCGCACGTAGGTTATGCCGACTATGGCGAACTAATTTTAGGAACGCTGCTGCGGCTTCCAGGAACCCACATTGGCATCGTACTGGTTCAGCGCGCTGTTGCCGCCCTGCGCGATGGGCGCCAGGATCTCGCTTTGGTGGGAACTCATCGACTCGCCATCGGGAATGGCCAGCGAGATATCCCAGCTCTGGCAGATCACGTCGACGCGCTCATACATCCACTCGGCAAGCTGCTTTAAGTGGGCGATGTCATCCGCATAGACCGTATCGTCCTGTACTTTCAGGTTGTTAAGCTCATCTTGCGTCTCTTTGATCTGGTCGCGCAGGGCGTAGGCACTCTGCGACAGCTCCTGGCGAGTGGAGAGCGGTGTACGCAGATAGCCGTTATTAAACGAATCGATGACCTCGCCGATCTGATCCTCGTCGCCGTACGAGACGATGGTCTGGTACAGGCCGTCCAGCCTGGTGTAGAGCTGGTCGTCGGTTAAGACGGTCTCCTCCTGAACGACCTCGGACGTATCCTCTTGCCTGGGCTCTTTCTCGGTGGACTCGCCCTTTTGGCGCGACGGGAAGGTGGTCTTGGCGGCCTGGCCAAACTGGTCGTAGAAGCCGGGCATGACGCCCATGGGATCGGCAGTCACAAACCAATACGCACCACCGCACACGGCGGCGAGCACCGCGATGGCGATGAGCGGTTTGGGGATATGACGCTTGTGCTTGTGATAGGCATCCTCGTCGGGGTGAACCTTGCGCTTGGGCTTTTGCTTTTTGGGCTGGGCATCATCGCGCAGGGACACCGGCGTGGGGATATCGACCTTAGGGATACCGAAGTCCTTATCGAAGGCAGGCAGCACGCAGGTCTCGTTGGGGTCGGCTGCGTCGGAGAGCACCGCAGCGGCAGATGCCGGCGCGTGGGGCACCTCGGTATCGATCTGCTCCTGCGTCAGGCGCGGAAAGCCGGCCGTGCGCCCTGCGGCCAGGTCGGATGCTGCCGCGTCCTCGGAAAGGATGCCTGGCGCGGGGCGTCCACACTTGGGACAGGTACGGTCATGCGGGGACAGACGGGCGCCGCAGCCGTCGCAGAACACGAACTCGGTATGCTCGGGGCCATCGCCCGGACCAACGTATGCGTTGCAATAGGGGCAGAACGAGGCGCCGTCCTCGATGGTCTTTAGGCAATGCGGGCAGATCACGGCATCCTCTTTTCGAAGCAATTCAAACAATTGAAGTTAGAGCATAGCATCGCTTCGCTCCCACAAGCGCAAGGCACCAATTCAACATCGCTAAGGTGAGGCGTGGTTACTTTTTCTTCTTGCTCGGCATCGAGACTTTGATACCCTGGGGCGATTTGGTCACGCGGGAGCGCTTGGCACCGGCGCTCTTCTTTTTCTTGGGCTGGGCCTGCGCCACGCCCTCGAGTGCACGTGCCTCGGCCTCGCGGGCAGTGCGCACCTCACGGCGCTGCGCCATATCGGCGGCAACGCGCTTGGCAAAACGCTCGGCGGTCGATCCTGTCGAGCTCACCTTGCCGCCGCCGCGACCCAAGCGAACGCGCACGCCACGGCCAAAGCCGGTAGCCGCATGACGGCGACGGGGCTTAAGCGAGTCCATCATCGAGGCAAGCTTAAAAAACACCGCACAGGTAAAGACGACGATAGCCGCCAAGATGACAATCTGGCCCATCGACAGGTTGGCGATGGACAGCAGCTCCGGGAACCCGATAACGCCCGTCAAAATACCAGCGATGACAAACACGAAAAGCACCACGCGCAAGGGCGTGAGCGGCTGCGAGATGCGCCAGATCAGGCTGACACTCGCCGCGCACGACGTGAGCAGGCACATGGTCGAAAGCGTAAGCTGGCTAAAGCCAAATACGCGCGCCACAAAGATATCGAGCGCCGCGGCCAAAATGACCGCAATCGACGCCGGCAGCGCACGCTTAAGCACGTTGATCAAGAACGACCCCTTCACGCGGGCGTTGTTGGGCTCCAGGCCCAGTACAAAGCCCGGCGCGCCGATGCAGAAGAAGTTGATGAGCGTCATCTGAATCGGCTCGAAGGGATACGGCGGCAGCGCGATGCACAGCGCCGCCAGGCCCATCGAGAACAGCGTCTTAGTCAGAAAGAGCGCGGCAGAGCGCTGCAGGTTATTGATAGAACGACGGCCCTCGGCCACCACAGCGGGCATCGAGGCAAAGTCGTTATCGACGAGCACGATCTCGGCCACATTACGCGCGGCATCAGAGCCGGCGGCCATCGCCACGGAGCAGTCGGCCTCCTTGAGCGCCAGCACGTCGTTGACGCCGTCGCCCGTCATGGCCACGGTGTGCCCGCGGCGTTTGAGTGCCTGTACGAGCTCGCGCTTCTGCTGCGGCGTCACACGCCCAAAGACGTGGTAGCGGTCCACCGCCGCGTCGAGCTTGGCAGGCGTATCGAGGGTTGTCGCGTCCACGTAGGCATCCGCCCCGGGCACGCCAACCACGCGCGCAATCGACGACACCGTACGCGGATCGTCGCCGCTAATCACGTTGAGGGTCACGCCCTGCTCGTTAAAATAGCCGATGGTCTCGGCCGCCGAGGTGCGAATCTCATCGCGGATGGTCACAAAGCCCACGGGCTCGGCCTCGCCCACCATGTCGCCGTCGGGCGTAAAGCCGTCCACGCGCGCCACCACGAGCACACGGCAGGTATCGGCGAGCTCGGCGACACGGTTCTCGACCTGCGAAAACACACGGTCCGAAAGCACAAACTGCGCGGCGCCCATTACATAGGAGCCCTGCGCAAACGACGCGCCACTCCACTTTTTGGACGACGAGAACGGAATGACCGACAGCGGCTCGGACACCTCAACCGGACGATCGGCGTAGTAGTTGAGCAGCGCCTGGCAGGTCTCGTTGGCATCTGCCGAGGTCGCACGTGCCACGTTGGCGAGCGCAAAGTCGAGCACCGTGGTCTCGACGGGGACAGCTGCCTCATCCGAGTCCGCGCCAAAGCCAACATCTTCAACAGGCAGAGGGTAGGTGCCCTCGACCTCCATGCGACCCGAAGTAATGGTGCCCGTCTTGTCCAGGCACAAAACGTCGACACGCGCGAGCGTCTCGATGCAGTAGAGCTGCTGTGCCAGCACCTTGCGACGTGCCAGGCGCACCGTGGCAATCGCGAGCACCGACGAGGTCAGCAGCACCAGGCCCTGCGGAATCATGCCCAGCAGGGCACCCACCGTGGACAGCAGCGCCGACGAAGGCACGCGGCCGGACAGCAGCTCGGAAAAGCACCAGGAAAGTGCGCTATCGCCCGGGGTTCCTGCGGCATCCCACAGCTCGCTCACACTCGAGGAAAAGAGCGCCAGACCAAGCGGAATCATGATAATGCTCGCGAACCGCACGATGGCGTTGAGCGCGTTCATGATCTCGGAATTGACCTTTTTGACGTACTTGGCCTCGTTGTTGATCTTTGCCACGTAGTTATCGGCGCCGACATGGATCACGCGGGCGCGCAGCAGGCCCGAGTCGATAAAGCTGCCGCTCATGAGCTCGGAACCGGGCTGTTTCTTAATAAGATCGCTCTCGCCCGTCAGCAGGCTCTCGTTAACGAGCGCCTCGCCCGACACCACCACGGCATCGGCGGGAATCTGGTCACCGCGCCCCAGGCGAATGATATCGTCGAGCACGATCTGGTCCAAGTCGAGCTCCACCTCGGCACCGTCGCGCACCGCGATGGCCTTCTTAGAGGTGAGCAGCGTAAGCTTGTCGACCATCCGCTTGGAACGCATGGATTGGATGACGCCGATCGCTGTGTTCAAGAACACCACGAACAGGAACGTCAGGTTTTTAAACGAACCCGTCAGCAGGACCAGAACTGCCAAGACCACGTTGATCAAGTTGAACAGCGTGCAGAGGTTCTCGATGATGAGCTCTTTGACCGACTTGGTCTTGAGCTCCATGTTGCGGTTGATCTTACCAGCGGCGATGCGCTCCTCGACCCCGGCGGTCGAGAGTCCGCGCTCGATATCCGTTGCTGCCATACCACGTCCCATCACGTCGCGTCGGTATAAGAAAACCGCCCGGACCATGCGAGGTTCGGACGGTCTTACGTTCGATGGTGCCCCATGTTGGATTCGAACCAACGGCCTTCTGCTCCGGAGGCAGACGCTCTAATCCCCTGAGCTAATAGGGCGAACGGTTGGCATTATACCCAAGTGCGCCACGGGCTAACAAAATAATAGAAAAAGCTTTGCAATTACGTGGAAGACGCGCCGCGACGGCACGCTTTAGGCGGCAAAAGCGAGTCAGATAGTATAAACTCTCATGCACCATATAAAACGGCTCGCAATGCGGGCCGTTTTTGCAAGGACTATCCATCGAGGTGAGAGGCACACCATGATTGCAATTTTAAAGCAGAGCGCCAGCGACGAGGCCGTCAGCCATATCGTCAACTGGATTGAGAAAAAGGGACTCAAGACCGACGTCTCGCGCGGCGAGAACGAGACCATCATCGGCCTGGTGGGCGACACGACCAAGATCGACCCGTTCCTGCTCGAGTCCATGGACGTCGTCGAGCGTGTGCAGCGCGTCTCCGAGCCGTTCAAGCGCGCCAACCGCAAGTTCCACCCCGAGGACTCCGTCATCGACTGCGGCCACGGCGTCAAGATCGGCGGCGACCAGTTCCAGGTCATCGCCGGCCCGTGCTCCGTCGAGGGCGAGAACCTCATCCGCATCGCCCGCCGCGTGAAGGCCGCCGGCGCCACGATGCTGCGAGGCGGCGCCTACAAGCCCCGCACCTCCCCGTACGCCTACCAGGGCATGGGCCCCGCCGGCCTGGACCTGCTGTGCGAGGCATCCGCCGAGCTCGACATGCCGATCGTCACCGAGATCATGGATCCGCGCGACGTGCAGGTCTTCCTCGACAAGAAGATCGACGTCATGCAGATTGGCGCTCGCAACGCCCAGAACTTCCCCCTGCTCAAGGAGGTCGGCAAGACCAAGACTCCGGTCTTGCTTAAGCGCGGCATGTCCGGCACGATCGATGAACTGCTTATGGCCGCCGAGTACATCATGAGCGAGGGCAACGACAACGTCATCCTGTGCGAGCGCGGCATCCGCACCTTCGAGACCCGCACCCGCAACACCTTCGACCTCAATGCCGTGCCGGTGCTGCACCACCTGTCGCACCTGCCCGTCGTCGCCGACCCCAGCCACGCCACCGGCTACACCCGCTACGTAGAGCCCATGGCGCTCGCCGCGACCGCCTGCGGTGCCAACGGCCTGGAGATCGAGGTCCACGACGAGCCCAGCCGCGCATGGTCCGACGGCGCTCAGGCCCTCACCCCCGATCAGTTCGACGACACCATGCGCCGCATCCGAGCCATCCGCGAGGTTGTCTGCCAAGAGACCATGGAGTAGCCCATGGGTACAGTGAGAAACGCGCGCGTTAACCAGGGCGGCCCCAAGTGCGCCGGCATCGTCGGCCTTGGCCTCATCGGCGGCAGCTTTGCCCGCGGCTATGCGCAGGCGGGCGTCCGCGTGCTGGCCTGGGATCCCGATGACGATGTCATGACGGCTGCCAGCATGGGCACCGTTGCCGGAGAGCTCAACGACGAGACGCTCGGCGAATGCGACATCATCGTCCTTGCCTGCTATCCCGAAGCCTGCATCGAGTGGCTCGAGGCACACGCCCAGGCACTCGCCGACGCCACCGATACCGAGGCCATCATGGGCCCCGTGGTAATTGACACGGTGGGCGTCAAGGGTATCGTGTGCGAGCGCGCCTTTCAGCTTGCCCGCGAGCACGGCTTTTACTTTGTGGGCGCGCACCCCATGGCGGGCACGCAGTACTCGGGCTATGCACACTCCCGCGCCGACCTGTTCCAGGGCGCCCCGCTGGTGCTCGTACCGCCCGCGGTGGACGATGCGCTCAAGCTGGAGCTTTTGGGCCAGGTGCGCGAGATGGTGCGCCCCTTGGGCTTTGGCAAGTTCAGCGTGACCAGCGCCGCCGAGCACGACCGTGTCATCGCCTTCACGAGCCAGCTTGCGCACGTGGTATCCAACGCCTACGTCAAAAGCCCCACTGCCCAGGTCCACCACGGCTTTTCGGCCGGTAGCTACCGCGATCTCACCCGCGTGGCGCACCTCAACCCCCAGATGTGGTCCGAGCTCATGATCGACGACGCCGACGCGCTCGCCTTCGAGATCGACCATCTGATCGAATCGCTTGGCGCCTACAGCCGCGCGCTCAAGGACCGCGACCAGCGCTATCTGGAGAATCTCCTTGCCGAGGGCGACCGCATTAAGCGCGCACTCGACGACGAGGCCTCCCACTAGACAACCCATCACGCCAGGTCGAAAGGACCGAAGCTTATGGCGATTACCATCGATATCGACACTGCACGCCCCTACCAGGTGCATGTTGGCACGTTTTTGCTGGAGCAGGCGGGGCCGCTCGTGCGCGCCACCGCCGGCGGCACCAAGGCCGTCATCGTGACGGACACCAACGTGGGCCCGCTCTACCAGATGCCCGTTAAGCAGAGCCTGGAGGCGTCAGGCTACGAGGTGAGCATCTGCACCTTCGAGGCCGGCGAGGCCCATAAGCGCGCCGAGACCTACGTTGCCATTTTGGAGTTTGTGGCCGAGCACGAGCTTTCGCGCTCCGACGTGATCGTGGCACTCGGCGGCGGCGTCGTGGGCGACGTGGCGGGCTTTGTAGCCGCCACCTACATGCGCGGCTGCAAGTTTGTGCAGATCCCCACGAGCCTGCTCGCCATGGTGGATTCGTCGGTGGGAGGCAAGACCGCCATAGACCTGGCTGCCGGCAAGAACTTGGCCGGCGCCTTTTGGCAGCCGAGCGTGGTTATCGCCGACGTGGGGTGTCTGGCCACCCTCACGCCCGAGCAGTTCGCCGACGGCTGCGGCGAGGTCGTCAAGCATGCCGTGATCGCCGACCCGGAGCTCTTCGCCGAGCTCGAGAAGACCCCGCTCACATTGGAGCTTCTCAACCGCGATGTTGCCCGCGTGGCGCTCATCATCGCCCGCAATATCGATATCAAGCGTGCCGTGGTCGTTGCCGACGAGCGCGAGACCAACCAGCGCAAGCTGCTCAACTTTGGGCACAGCGCCGGACATGCCGTCGAGGCCTGTGAGCACTTTGAGCTGGGACACGGCAACTGCGTGTCGATCGGCATGGGCATTATCACGCGCGCCGCAGCCCTGCATGGCATCTGCGATGCCGAGCTGCCCGATCGCATCGAGGAGCTATGCGCTCGCCACGGCCTCAAGACCCGCTGCGAGCTTTCCGCCGACGCTGTTTTTGCCGAGGCACTCCACGACAAAAAACGCGCGGGCGACACCATCGACCTGGTGATTCCGCATGACATTGGCCGCTGCAGCATCGACCGCACACCGCTTTCCACTTTCCACGAACTCATTGCCGAGGGCCTCGGCCAGAAGGGAGACGCATCCGCATGCTAGCCCGCATCACCCCGTCCCCGCTCAAGGGCACCGTTCCCGCCATCGCGTCCAAGTCGATGGCGCATCGCCTGATCATCTGCGCTGCGCTTGCCAACGGCGAGACGCACGTCACCTGCAACACCACCTGCGCCGACATCGAGGCCACGGTGCGCTGCCTTACGGCACTGGGTGCTCGCATCGAGACCGTCGAGGACGGCTTCCAGGTCCACCCCACCATGAAGAGCATTGAGTTTGGCCTGCTCAAGGCGCTTGCCGGCGGCACGCTCGACTGCGGCGAGAGCGGCTCCACACTCCGCTTTATGCTGCCCGTCGCCTGTGCACTGGGTGCCGAGGCCACCTTTGTGGGCCAGGGCCGTCTGGGGGCGCGTCCGCTCTCTCCGCTCTCGGACGAGATCATTGCCGCCGGCTGCAACCTGCAGGGGCTGGGCGGTTTTCCGCTCAAGACGAGCGGACGCATGCGCCCGGGCACCTTTGTGCTTCCGGGCAACGTGAGCTCGCAGTATATCTCCGGCCTGCTGCTGGCAGCCCCGCTGCTGGCCCAGCCCTCCTGCGTGCAGGTAACAGGCCTCATTGAGAGCCGTCCCTACATCAACCTGACGATCCAGGCCATGAAGGCCTTTGGCGTCGAAGTCAACGTCGAGCGTATTCCGGCCAAGGACGGCCAGCCCGAGGTCACGAACTTCCGCGTGAGCAGCGGCTCGTACCGCACGCCCGGCAGCGTTGCTGTCGAGGGCGACTGGTCCAACGCCGCCTTTTGGCTGTGCGCCGGTGCCATCGGCTCCGACCCCATCACCGTCGAAGGCGTGTCGCTCAGCTCCGCGCAGGGCGACCGCAACGTGCTTGCCGCGCTCTCGCGCTTTGGCGCCCGCATCGTGCGCTCCACCAACGCCGCCACGGTGCAGTCCGACAAGCTCGCCGGCTTTGAGATGAGCGCCCACGACATTCCGGACCTGGTGCCCGTCATCTCGGCCGTGGCCTCACTGGCACAGGGCCGCACCTTTATCCGCGATTGCGCCCGTCTGCGCATCAAGGAATCCGACCGTCTGGTCACCACCACCCGCGAGCTCACCGCGCTGGGCGCGCAGGTGCGCATTGCCGGCGATGACCTCATCATCAAGGGTGTCGATGCCTTCACCGGCGGCGAGGTCGATTCGCACAACGACCACCGCATCGCCATGATGGCCGCTATCGCCGCGAGCCGCGCCACCGGCGAGGTCGTGATCCACGGCGCCGAGGCCGTCAACAAGTCCTATCCCGATTTCTTCGACCACTACCGCCTGCTGGGCGGCAAGGTCACACTCGAGGAGGAATAGCATGTCCTCGACCTATGGCAACGTATTGCACCTGAGCATCTTCGGCCAGTCGCACTCCCCCGCCATCGGCTGCTCGCTCGATGGCGTCCCCGCCGGCATCGCCGTTGACCAAGAAGCGCTGCAGGCCTTTTTGAACCGTCGCGCCCCCGGTCGCGACGAGACCGCGACCAAGCGCCGCGAGGCCGACGCCGCCCAAATCATCGCCGGCGTGGTCGATGGGCACACCACCGGCGCGCCCATTGCCGCGATTATCGAGAACACCAACACGCGCTCCAAGGATTACTCCGAGCTGCGCCGCAAGCCCCGTCCGGGACATGCGGACTTCCCTGCGCGCATGAAGTATCATAACATGCACGATGTCGCCGGCGGCGGGCACTTTTCCGGCCGCCTAACAGCACCCTTATGCATCGCGGGCGGCATCGCGCTGCAGGCACTCGAGGCCCGCGGCATTAAAGTGATGGCGCATGTGGCGCAGATCGGCGGCATCTCCGATCTGCCGATGGACGACATAGTCTATCGCGAGGCCGACCGCAAGGCGATCCTTACGAACGATCTGCCGTGCATTGACGCCGCCGCAGCCGGCCGCATGCGCGAGGAAATCCTAGCCGCGCGTGACGAACTCGACAGCATCGGCGGCATCGTGGAGTGCGGCATTTACGGGCTTCCCGCAGGCATCGGCGACCCCATGTTCGACGGCATCGAGAACCGCATCGCGCAGATCGCGTTTGGCATTCCCGCCGTAAAGGGCGTGGAGTTTGGCATGGGCTTTGCCGTGGCCGCCATGCGCGGCAGCGAGAACAATGATCCGTATCGCATCGATGCCGAGACCGGCGAGATCGAGGT
The DNA here is from genome assembly GCA_900543015.1 of uncultured Collinsella sp. Taxonomy (GTDB): domain Bacteria; phylum Actinomycetota; class Coriobacteriia; order Coriobacteriales; family Coriobacteriaceae; genus Collinsella. The sequence goes on along the minus strand of UQPJ01000043.1, from coordinate 2,855 downwards.
CGAGTCCAACAACGCCGGCGGCATCCTGGGCGGTATTTCGACCGGCGCGCCCGTCATGTGGCGCATGGCCGTAAAGCCGACGCCCTCCATTGGCCGCGAGCAGCAGACGGTGGACATGGACGCTATGGAAAATGCCGAGCTCTCGGTCCACGGCCGCCACGATCCCTGCATCGTCCCCCGAGCTGTCCCCGTAGCCGAGGCAGCCGCCGCCCTTGCCATCTGGGACGCCCTCCTCGAAGACGCCGCCCAGCGCTAACTACCCGCCCCTCAACATCCCCCGACACGTGAAAGGGGTCTCCATGGACCTTGCTGACATCCGCCAGGCCATCGATGGCATCGACACCACGCTCCTCAACAGCTTTGTCGAGCGCATGGACATTGCCACCGAGGTCGCCAAGTCAAAAATCGAGATGGGCAAGGCCGTCTTCGACCCCGCCCGTGAGCGCTCCAAGCTCAACAACCTCGCCAGCCGCGCGCCCGAGCGCTACGAGGCGCAGACCATCACCCTGTTCCGTCTCCTCATGAGCATGAGCAAGGCCGAGCAGCAGCGCTACATCAACGAACTCAAGGGCATTACCGTCTCGCAAAAGGCCCACGCCACGGCTGCAGCCTCCGACACGCCCTTCCCTCAAACGGCCACCGTTGCCTGCCAGGGCGTCGAAGGCGCCTACAGCCAGATCGCCGCATGCAAGCTCTTTGACGTGCCCGACATCGCGTTCTTCGAGACCTTCGAGGGCGTCATGCGCGCCGTACGCGACGGCTTTTGCGAGTTTGGCGTGCTGCCCATCGAGAACTCCACCGCCGGCTCGGTTAACGCCGTCTACGACCTGCTCGCCCAGTTCGATTTCCATATCGTGCGCTCGCTGCGTCTCAAGATCGACCACAATCTGCTCGTCAAACCCGGCACCAAGCTCGCCGACGTGCACGAGGTCTATAGCCACGGCCAGGCTATCGCCCAGTGCGCCGGCTTTATCGAAGCCCACGACCTGCACGCCACCAAATACCCCAACACGGCCATGTCGGCCGAGATGGTCGCCAGCTCCGAGCGCACCGATGTTGCCGCCATCGCATCGCGCAGCTGCGCGGCACTCTACGGCCTGGAGGTGCTGGAGCCCAACATCCAGGACTCGGACAACAACTACACGCGCTTTGTCGTCATCAGCCGCGAGCCGCGCGTCTATCCCGGTGCCAACCGCACCTCGCTCATGATCACCACAACCAACGAGCCGGGCGCACTCTATCGCGTACTCGAGCGCTTCTACGCGCTCAATATCAACCTCATCAAGCTCGAGAGCCGCCCCATCCCCGGGCACGACTTTGAGTTTATGTTCTACTTTGACCTGGACTGCCCCTTTGGCAGCAAGGCCCTCGATGACCTGCTCGATTCCATCGACGACGTGTGCGAGAGCTTCACCTACTTTGGCAGTTACACGGAGGTGCTCTAGATGACCGATGTCGCCGCAACCCGCCCCTACGGCGTGCTGGGCCGCGTGCTGGGCCACAGCTACACCCCGACCATCTACAAGGAGCTCGCGGGGCTCGAGTACGTACGATTTGAGCGCGAGCCCGAGGACCTCCAGGCTTTTATGACGGGTGACGAATGGGAGGGCACCAACGTGACCATCCCCTACAAGCGCGCCGTCATGGAATACCTGGACGAGCTGAGTCCGCTCGCCGAGCGTATGGGCAACGTCAACACCATCACACGCCTGCCTGACGGTTGTTTGCGCGGCGACAACACCGACTACTTTGGTTTTCAGTGTCTGGTCGAGGAGTTGGGCGTAGAGGTTGCCGGCAAGAAGGTCCTCGTGCTCGGAGCCACCGGCGGCGCCGGCACCACGGCAAGTATGGTGCTGGGAGACCTGGGCGCCATCGTCGTGCCGGTCGGCCGTACGAGCGAAGTCAGCTACGACAACATCGCGCAGCAGTCCGACGCGGCGCTGCTCGTCAACTGCACGCCCGCCGGTATGTTCCCCCACTGCCCCGACGCACCCTGCACGCTCGAGGGCCTCGATGCGCTCGAGGGCGTCATCGACATCGTCTACAACCCCGCCCGCACGGGTCTGATGCTCGAGGCCGAGCGCCGCGGCATCCCCTGCATCGGCGGCCTGCTCATGCTTGTGGCCCAGGCAGCGCAAGCCGTCGAGCGCTACACCGGCAAGGTCACCCCGCGCGAGCGCATCCTGGACGTAACGGAGCGCCTCTCTCGCCGCGAGCAGAACATCGCGCTGATCGGCATGCCGGGCTCGGGCAAGACCCGTGTGGGCGAGCAGATTGCCCTGCTCACGGGGCGAGAGCACATCGACCTGGACCGCGCCCTCGAGGAGCGCCTGGGCAGGCCCTGCGCCGACTTTATCGTCGAGAGCGGCGAGGCGGCCTTCCGCGAGCAGGAGACGGCGGTGCTGGCCGGCATCTCCAAGTGCAGCGGCCTGGTGCTTTCCACGGGCGGCGGCGTGGTCACGCGCGACGAGAACTACCCGCTACTGCACCAGAACAGCCAGATCGTGATGCTCAACCGCAAGCTCGACGAACTCGCCCACAAGGGACGCCCCATCACCGCCCGCGATGGTATCGACAAGCTGGCCGAGCAGCGCATGCCGCGCTACCGCGCCTGGGCCGACTACATCATCGACTCGCGCGACTGCGCCGCCAACACCGCCCAAACCCTCCTCGACACCCTCCCACCCGCTCTCTAATCTAAACCACCACAAAGGGGACAGGCAACTTTGTGGTGGTTTTCCAATCGCAAAGGAAGCAACCATGAAAGCACTCGTCATCAACGGCCCCAACCTCAACATGCTCGGCATTCGCGAGCCGGGCATCTATGGCAGCGACAACTACGACCGTTTAGTGCA
>UQPJ01000042.1:0-20764 GCA_900543015.1 uncultured Collinsella sp. | reverse complement strand
CCTGAAGGATGGCAAAGATGTTGGCAATGGTGATGGTGACCACAATGACGATGCTTCCTATACACACTCGGGCGGCGTGACGACTGAGTACTTCACCGAAGCCGGCGGCGGCAGCGTCTACGTGAGCATCGACAATGTCGAAGAGCACAAGGACGCCGTCGAGACCATGATGAAGTCCCTGGAGTTTGCCGATGATATCGCCAAGGCCAAGACCGAGGCCATGGACGTCAAGCTCGACGATATCGAGATCAAGCGCTAAGCGACTCGCGAGCGTAACGGGAAACACGAGCGCAGTGCAAACAAGCGACGGTGCCCCAGCGTTTCGTACTAAGGGAGGATCGGCTCGCCGGCCCTCCCTTTCTTATGCCGATAGCCGGCGAACGCGAGGGTGCCGGACGGCAAAACCACCCCCAGCGCGGTAGCAACACAAATAGACAAGCGCCCCAACGCGTCCGCCCGCCGATTAATAGCACCGCGCAGACAATTAAGCCAACACGTTTAGACATCCGGGCAGTATAGTGACCAAAACGAGCGCATAACCGCACCCCGCGAATGGAGGAGTTATGACCGAACACCACGCCATCAGTCGTCGAGCATTTACGCTGGGCCTAGGACTCGCAGCATTGTCGCCATTTGCAAGCCTGCCCGAAACCGCGGCGCTGGGCCTTCCCGTGCGCGCGGCATTTGCAGAAGACACGCCCACACCGGCGGCCACCCTCGACAAGTTCGTCATTCGCCTTCGCCCCGCGGGCTATTTTCGCACCGCGAGCGTCAACCAAGACGGCAACGTTCGCGGCAACGTCTGCCACCTGTTTAATGACGGCACGTCCAGCAAACTCATCCTTGAACACGTAGTGACCGATGCAGATAATACAAATTGGTATGCCATCCGCACCTTACTCAATTTCGAAGAGCATAAAAAGACGGGCTACAGCATTTGGTCGGTCGACGGCGACTCGGACAAAGATGGAAAGGTCATCCACGTATGGAGTGGCGAGTATGACGACAAGCCCAGCCGCGCTTTTGCGTTTAAACGCCAGTCAAACGGAACCTATATCATCCGAGACCGGACGGTCGAGAAAGAAACCGAGAAAAAAGACATTAAGTACCTGGCAATAGAATCGGACGGCAAAGACCAGGACAGCAATAAGATCTGCCATAAGAGTAAGAGCATTCCGTGGGAGCTCGAACTTATCGGTTACGATATGAAAAAGAACGATGCCACGGTTAGCAGCCTCGACTGGATCACGTACAGCAGCTACGTCGACGGGCCCTGTTGGATGAAATACGTCGACAACAGCAAGTTCCTCGACGAACTGAGCATCCCGGGCACGCACGATTCGGGCACCTGCAGCGTGGACAATGACACCGAGCCCCAATCCTCCCAAGCAAAATGCCAGCAGGATTACATCCCCACGCAGTTGCTCGAAGGCATTCGCTACTTTGATATCCGACTTGGAAAGAACGACGAGAACGGCGACCCCGGCATCGACCACGGAGCTTGTTACCTGCTCAAAAAAGACGGGAACTTTATGCATCTCTCCGATGTCATCGGGTACTTCAATACGTTTTTGAGCGAAAACCCGACAGAAGCGCTCATCATGCTCGTGTCGCGGGGCAATGGCGAGGCTACCAACGAAAGCCTCACGACGGCCTTTGGCAAGGTTTTGGATGAGAACCCCGACCTGTTCTACACATCGAGTCGCATCCCCACGCTGGGCGAGGTGCGCGGAAAGATCGTCCTGCTGCGTCGGTTTGGGCTCGCCGGCAACAGCGTAAGCAGCCACACATGGGGCCTCGACCTCACCCAATGGGACGACAAAATCGCAGCACACACCGACAGCACCTCTATGTGTCTCGTTCGAGACGAGCGGGGCTTTGAAGCCGTGGGGAAAACGGGTGACGAAGAGCCCTATTGCACCAAGGTATACGCCCAGGACCATTACGAATGCACAGGAACCGACAAAATCGGCTGGGTCGATATGGCGCTGCAGGAGACAACCAAGCTCGCCCGCATCATGGTGGACGTCGAGGACAATGACGGGGCCAAGGTAAAGGTCCTGGAGCACAGCTGGTGTATCAACTACACCAGCTGCACGAACTACAAGCAAGGAAGCAATCCTTTTACCGCAGCACGAGTGGTCAACGAGCATCTATACAAGAGCCAGTATATAAACAGCACCGGAAATGAGAGCACAAAGGAGGACTGCCTCAAGCACATTGGCATCATTGCGTCCGACTTTGTTGATGCGGCACTGGCCCGAAGCATCTACCAGCGCAATTACGATGCGAAGCACAAGCAGACCGTTTCGTACTACCTCCCGACCCGTATGCGCATGACATACGGCGACTCGTTGAGCGATGCCTCGCTCCAGGATGGAAAGACCGTTGGCGAGGGTCGTTTCCGCCTTGTCGACAGCAGTAACGTACTCAGCGTGGCGGCTTCGGGCAACACGTTTGCTATCGAATACGTGGATGTCGACGCCCTGGGCAACGAGACCGTTACGGAACTGCAGGGTTCCGTGCCCATCGATATCGACCCGCGCGCACTGACGCCCCACTTTGAAGGGCTCGAGGGCCTTAAGGCCGGCGAGGACGTGCGCGCAAAGATCGCGGCGCCGCTCGAGGGCAAGCTCGAAGGCGATGCCTGCACCGCCCAGCTCGAGTTTATGCACGATGCAAACGGTGTGCCGGGCACGGCAATGGCCGAAGGCGAGGCATTTACCGCAGGGACGTACTGGGTGCGCGCGAAAGGCCTTTTGGGCGACGCGGCGCAGAACTACGAGCTTGCCACCGACGGAGCCGCAAGCTTTACTGTGGCGGCTTCGGGCGACGCGGGCGGTGCAGGCAACACCGGCACCGGCACCAACGCGGGCAGCGCCGACAAGAACGGCAAGGGCAACAAGAGCAAGGGATCGGGCGGAAAACTCGCCGGCACGGGCGACGGCTCTGGCATTGCCGCCGGGCTCGCTGCCGCCGCCGTGGCGACAACGGTCGCCGGCGCGGCAATGCTTGCCAACGATCGCGAAGACAGCGAAGGCGCTAGCGAATAGGCAAGCCGGCTTTCAGACGCATCGGCTCAATCAGGGGCGCAGAATACCGTTCTGCGCCCCTATTTTTGACATGAAGGAGTAGCAAAGTGTTGTTATCCATGCGTGTCACTCCCGCGGGGTTCGCTAAAACTGCCTCTATGGCCACATTTTAGTCACCGCAAGGCTCCGATGCGAAGGTGCCAGACAGCACAGCAATTCGTGTCCGCGCGAGACTTTAAACTAAATGCGACAAAGATGCATTCCACAAGAGGAGAGTGGGGCGACAGTGATGGGCGAACTGGTAAACCGTGGAGAATCGGCAATCGTGCCAGAAGTTTTTTACAAGCAGGTTTCCTCGATTCTCAACGCCGCTCGCGACAAGGCCTATACCGCCGTTAACTTTGCGATGGTTGAGGCGTATTGGGAGATCGGCAAGAGCATTGTTGATGAGCAGGGCGGAGAGGAGCGCGCAGCATATGGAGAGGCATTGATGGCAGGCCTCTCCAGAAGGCTTACCGCGGATTTCGGAAGAGGCTTTGGCATCGCAAACCTTCGCAATATGCGTCAGTTCTTTCTTGCGTTTCCAATTCGCGACGCACTGCGTAGCGAATTGAGCTGGACTCATTACCGCAGGTTGATGCGCATTCCCGACCCTGATGCTCGCGCCTGGTACATGAACGAATGCGCCGATTCTCGTTGGAGCACACGTCAGCTCGAGCGCCAAATCAACACCACGTTCCGCGAGCGCCTGCTTGTCAGCAAGGACAAGGAGGCCGTCACCCAGGAAATCCAAAAGAGCGCCCCGGCTCGTCGCCCCGAGGATATCATCCGCGACCCATATGTACTGAGTTTTTAGGTTTCTCGGACGATACTGCGTTTCGCGAGAGCGATCTAGAGCAGGCGCTCATCACGCATCTTCAGAAGTTCCTGCTGGAGCTTGGCCGTGGTTTCGCTTTCGAGGCGCGCCAAAAGCGCATCACCTTTGATGGGCGCCATTTCTATATTGACCTTGTGTTTTACAACTATCTGATGCGCTGCTTCGTGCTCATCGACCTTAAGACCGATGACCTTACGCATCAGGACCTGGGCCAGATGCAAATGTATGTGAACTACTACATGCGCGAGCTCATGAACGAAGGCGACAATCCGCCTATAGGCATCGTGCTCTGCGCGGACAAAAGCGACTCGATTGTCGAGTACACGCTGCCCGAAAACAACGACCAAGTGTTTGCCGCCAAATACCTGCCGTATCTTCCAAGCAAGGAAGAGCTGGCGCGCGAGCTGAGTGCCGAGTACCGCGCCATCAACGAAGCGACTAATGGCGAAGCGCAAGGGTAGCAGCACGTTGCGACCGATGCCCCCGACGGCGTTTCATATCCCCCGACACAAGAGGAGCGCTCCATGACAGACAGACCGAAAACAACACTGCGCGACTGCATCTATGGACTTGCCGTCGGCGACGCGCTGGGCGTTCCTTACGAGTTCAGGCCCCGCGGCACGTTCGAATGCGCCGACATGATCGGCTACGGCACGCATGGGCAGCCCGGCACCTGGAGCGACGACACATCTATGACGCTTGCTACCTGCGACTCGATTAGGGAGCTCGGGCACATCGACACTGCGGACATGCGCGACAAGTTCGTAAGTTGGATTGCCCGTGGCGAGTATACGATCGACGGCGTTTTCGATTACGGCGGCACGACCGCCCGCGCCTTGCACACCGGCAAAGGAGGCTCCGGCGAGCGCGACAACGGCAACGGTTCGCTCATGCGCATCGCGCCCCTGGCGTTTGTCGACGCGACTGACGACGAGGTCAGCAAGGTCTCCGCGATTACGCACGCCCACAGAACGTCGACCGGTGCATGCGTCATATTTGTCGAGCTGATGAGAGATGTGATGAACGACGTGCTCCCCTCGTGGGCACTCCATCTGAAAGGCGTGCCTGAGCAGGAGATCAGGTCAGGTGGCTTCGTGCGCGACACGCTTAAGGCAGCCACCTGGTGTTTCGTCAACACTAACAGCTACGAAGATTGCGTGCTTGCCGCCGTCAACCTGGGCGACGACACCGACACCACCGCAGCCGTCGCCGGCGCCCTCGCCGGCACGGCCTACGGTCTCAAAGCCATCCCACAGGAGTGGATCGACACTCTACGCGGAAAAGAGCTGATTGAGCAGTGTTTGTTTTAGGGCACACTTACGATAGAAACTGACCAGGGGGCACCATGGAAAGAGAGATCGCAAATATAGATGAGTTCCAAGTGGACGAAAACGGGATTCCGCTATTTCCAGCAGGACTGAAGGAAGAAGCCAGCCTCTATGTCCTCCCCGACGGGCGCTACCTCCCTTGCGAGCTCTACAGGACCGAAGATGGCGGCTCACTCATTTATGAGCCATCCGGGCTCAGCTTCTTCGGGCAGATGCTTGCTCAATTAAAAGAGTGCTAGAGGTTTGATTGCCCGTTAGATCGACGCTGTTCCAAACCACGGGATGGACAGGATGTCTCCCACCGCGGCCTGTGAGGTAAAATCTTGACTGCCGCGGAATCCGCCTGCGGGCAACGCTCCGATCTCCGATTGGGGTGAAGCCTATGAACTTGTTTCTTGAAATCCTGCGCCTCTCGATGTATGTGACCGGCATTGCCCGGAACCTCTACTCGATCTGGCGGGGATATAAGCAGTAACGGATAGCGAAGGGAGTCATAGAAAAGGGCCGGTTGCAGCCGACCCTTTAGACGATAATACCTGCGTTGCCCGCGCTTCCGAAGTGTGACTAGCTGAGGAGCGGGTTCCGCGGCACATCTTGATTTTACCCAGCGGCAAGGCTCTTTTACAGCCGTTCCACCGTTTATTTACATCTGCCAATCAAGACGAGACTACTACGCACCTTTATTACACACGATGTTTTCAGCCTGGTATAAACAAGTTCAATAATAGAATGCAAATCCAACCATCATGTCTGATTACGAAAGGATTTTTGCCTTTTCTGCAGCAAACTCTTCCTCGGTAAGTACTCCACTCTCACGCAGTGCTGCAAGCCTCTCAAGCCTTGCAACTACATCAACCACTATCCGCCAGCGTCTCAATAGTCTGTGAAACCTGCGGATACCGCTCGAGCTCCTTCGATAGGGCATCGACTATCTCGGCAATATTCTTTGCATTTTTGCCCCCGTTTAATACGTTTGCCCTGACCTTAGATGACGACTTGACAGTAACGCCAGATCCGCCTTCAACTGGAACAACCGAAATACTGATATTTTCGCCCCAAGACCAAAGGCTCATACCAATCTCGGCTGCAACTGTTCTTGTTGTGGGCGATGCACTATCAACTTTTACTTTAGGCTGCTTTTCCATAGCTGTCTTCAAGGCATTAAACGTGTCGTCAGGAGAATACGGTACCTGAAGCTGAAGCTGCTGATCCGCAAAACCCATAATCTGGCCTCCGCTTCTTACAAGATTAAGGCTATCGGCAATGGTAGCACGTTCCCAGCAGTCTTAAATTCGTCTCATGACCTTGCGATGCAGCCCGACACCCCGGCACCACTCCCCTACTTACCAAAGATCGCAGCGAGCAAGCCCTTGCGTTTGGGCTTTTCCTCTCGGTAGGAACCCTCGGCCGCCGCTGCCACCTGACGCGGCTGCTCGCCGCCTCCACGGCGCACGATCTGGTATAGGAAGGGCGATTTAACGTATTTGACCTCGATGGGCGTGGCGTGCACGGTGCTTTCACTCGACAGCATCACGTTGGGATTGAGCGGTGCCACCACATGCGTCTCGCGCTTGTCGCCAAACACTACCGCGGCCGCACGACCCGTCTGGCCGTTCACGGCGATGCGCACTTGCTCGCCATCGCGGCTATCCGACGCCGGGCGATCGACAAAGTAGACCGGTACCATCACCAGGCCGTCCTTATGCTTGCGGGCCTTGCGCGCCCAGGTGCGGATGCTCTTTTTATTGAGCCCCAGCACCGCCTCGGCATCGTTGCCGGCAATATCGAGCGCCAGCTTATCAATAACCACCTGGTCCTTGGTGGACGCATCGACGGAAACGACGCGAAAGTCACCTTCCTGCACAGCGGGATCGAACGGCCCCACCTTGCCAAAGTCCCACGGCTCCAAAATGCCCATAAGACGAACATCCATGTAGCTGGCCCTGGGATATGCCCAGTCGAGCACCTCGTAGTACACCAGGGTCTCCTTGCTCAGACCCTTGCCCGGGAAGGACGCCATCATGCGCAGGTCCGCCAGCGCCATGGGGAAATAGAAGAGCATCATGTCATTTTGAATCGCGTCTTCCACGTCGTGCCCGGCAAAGGCGTCGGGGTACTGGCGCACCAGCTGCAGCGCGTTGGCACGCGCCTGCTGCGGCGAGATTTCGCAGGGAATACCCTGCTCAGGTACATACTCCGCACCAACGCCCATGGTCAGGCGCTTGCTAAAGGTACCGGGCTTGAGCAGGTCGGCAACGCCGATCTTATTGCCGCAGGACGGGCACTCAAACACGCGCTGAGTGGACTCGCCTTCAAAGGATGCGCCGCAGAAGGGGCAGGGAATGCTCACATGCGTGGCTTCTTGGAACTCCTGAGCTGTGCCGCGGTCTTCCCACAGCAGATGCTCCAGGACCGACTGATTGCGCCAGTGCGAATTGAAGAAATACCAGCCCGGGTCCTCTGGGCGCTCGAGCTGCGAGACATGCGTGAGCTTGAGCAGCCCGTCAACCACCGTCAGCGGCGTATGACGAATGCCCAGGGCGCTCTTGGGCTCCCCGACGTCCGCTTGCCACGGAATAACCGTTTCGCAATAGGCACACTCAAAGCTGCGCTTTACCTGGTGCGAATACATGGGGCCGCCGCAGTTTTGGCATTTAATGGCAAACATCTCGTCCATGGAAACGTCCTCCTTTGCACAGGGCTGTCGACATTAAGTATGTCGAGCAAATCGGCGCGTGCCCATACCCATGTGGCCCAAAATGGAGCACTCGGTCAGACGGGAAGGCGCAGTGAACTCGAAGGCGCGCGGGCAGTCGTCCCCTCTGCCTCGCGCCCGTTAGCTCCAGCAGACCATTGCTGCATTTTCTGAGCATCGGTACACGTTGCGTCTGTGCGAGCTACACTATCCCCTTAAACATGATTGTGAGGACGATCGTTATGCTATTTGTAAATCGGCTGGTACATACGCTTGTTCCCGGCAGCGAAAGCGAGCCGATCGATACCTCCTGCCGCACCAACGCGGGTTTTGCCGCAAGCCTCATCTGCATCGGCCTCAACATCTCGCTGTGCCTGGCCAAGGGCATAGCTGGTCTGCTCGCGGGCTCCGTCTCGCTTATCGCCGATGCCTTCAACAACCTTTCCGACGCCTCGAGCAACATCGTGAGCCTGCTCGGATTCCGCCTTGCCAGCCGCCCGGCCGATGAAGGTCACCCCTATGGCCACGGCCGCTACGAGTACCTTGCGGGGCTGTTTGTCGCCGTTCTCGTTTGCGCCGTCGGCATCAACCTGGCGCTCGAATCCATTACCAAGATCATCAAGCCTTCCCCCACCGCGTATTCGGCGCTCTCCATGGCAGCCCTTGTCCTGTCCATGCTCGTCAAGTTTTGGATGGCGGCGTTCAACCGCACGCTGGGCAACCGCATCGATTCCGAGACGCTTATCGCCACGGCGCAGGATTCCAAAAACGACGTCATTACCTCGGCCTCGGTCCTGGCCGCAGCGCTTATTTCGCAGACGACTGGCTTTGACCTCGATGGCTGGGCAGGCCTGGGCGTGGGCATCTTCATCTGCATCAGCGGCATGGGCCTGGTGCGCGACGCCATCAGCCCGCTGTTGGGGCAAGCGCCCGACCCCAAGCTCGTCCAGGCAATCCGCGACAAGATCATGTCGTATCCGCAGGTCCTAGGCACGCACGACCTGATGGTGCACGACTACGGTCCCGGCCGCCAGTTTGCCAGCGCACACGTGGAAATGCCCGGCGAGGGCGATGCGTTTGAACATCACGAGATCCTGGACACCATTGAGCACGATATCAAACGGCAGATGGGCATCGGTATCACGCTACACTGCGACCCCATCGCCACCACCGGCGACGACCTGCGCGGCTGGGTCAAGCGCGGCATCATGCAGATCGACCCCGCGCTTTCCATCCACGACCTGCACGAGCACGACGGGTTCGTTTCGTTTGACCTGGTGCGTCCCGACGGCTTTGACATATCCGACGAGGAGCTGCTGGAGCTCGTCACGCGCATCGTGCACGAGCGCCGACCCGACGCCTCGTGCGTCGTCACGTTTGACTCGGGCTTCAGCTCGCCTGACCGTCCGGCCGAGCAGCTGTAATCGACAGCAAAACGGGACGCAGGACCGCCGACCAACGCGCCTACGCGCCCGGTCACGCAATCCTGCGTCCCGTTTTTGTTTGCACTGCTAAGGCTCTAGCCGCTCGACCGCTAGTTCCCCTGCGCGCCCGAAATGCCGTTTTGCAGGGCACCCCAGGCGTTCGTTGCCATATCGCCCAGGTTCTGTGCGGTATCGCCGAGATTCTGAGCCGTGTCACCCAGCTCTTGGGCCTTATCTCCCAGCTCCTGGGCCTTGTTGCTCAGGTCCTCCAGCGTGTTGGAGCTCGAGCTGTCCGAGGTGCCCTGGTCGCCGGACGCATTACCCGACGAGCTGTCCTTGCGCGTGAGCTGAATCTCGAGGTTACCGTTGTCGTTATAGTAGGCAGACGTCACGACCCAGTTGGCATCGACAACGGGCGTCGAGCCGTCATCGGTCAGAATCACGGCATTCGAAAGATCGGCCCCGCGCGACTTGAGGAGCTTCTTGGCGTTGGACCAGTACTGACCCGGGATATCGCTCAGGTCGACGGTGCCGGACTGGGTAGTCTCGGTCTGCCCGGCCGTGGTATCAGTCGTGGCGCCCCGCTTGTTGAGCATGCCCGACACGATGGCAAACACTACCGACAGGGCAAAGAAGATCGCCAGCACGATCAGGATTTTCTTGATCACGCTCGACGAACGCGACGGCGTCTTCTCCTCGTCCTCGCCATACTGAGGGATGGACTTGGGATACTCACGATACGGCTCGCGCGCATATCGGTCGCGCGACTCGTAGGGCGGCTGTGCCGTGCGCGGCATATATGTCGTCTGCTGAGGTTGCGGAATGGGATTTTGCAGCAAGTCATCATAAGGGTCTGCCGCCGCGCTTCCGTAGGGACTCTGCGATGAGGCACCATACGGGTCCTGCGCTGCGTTTCCGTAATTCACAACGCGCGTGGGATCGGCCGACGCCTGCGTCGTATCGGGGGCAGCGTAGCCGGGATTCGGCACGACGCGGGTCTCATCGGCGCCATTGCCCGTCCGCGGGGAGCCGTAGCCACCCATTACGGTCGTCTTATCCTGGTCCATGCAACGATTCCTTTCCGTCGCCCGTAAGCATCAAGTTATCCATGCATTCTACCCGCGCAAAAGCCTATGATGGGCAAAGCCCGCCGGTATCTACAAGACATGCGCGGCCGACGGTCACGAGCGAATCGAGGAACGTCATGGCAAAAAGCAAGCTCATCAAGGACACGACGCGTGCCGAGCGCGAGGAAATCATCAAGCTAGCACTCGCTGGCTGCGGCAACGGCAGCTGCGATAATTGCGGAAGCTGCAGCTTGGGAGCCGGCGACCCGTACGGCACCTACCAGCCCTACATTGACGGCGAGATGGAGATCGCCGACATCAACATGATGGTCGCCGAGCGCAACGCCAAACTCTTCGGCCTCCAGCGCGGCTAATGATCCCTTCTTGGGCTGTGCACCAAAAAATGCGCCCATCTACTACGTTTAACTCAAGGGTGCCAACCATAGCCATATTTGAGTTAACAAAACCGCAGGTAAACGTCTTGCTGTATTGTTAAAAAACGCTCCATGGTTGGTCCAACCCTGGTAAACGTAGTAGATGGGCACTTTTCGTGGCGCAGCTGGCCCAGATAGCTTGTATCGGAGCCAGTTTGCATCAAAAAGTCCCCGGTGACTCTGCGTTTGCGCCACCGGGGGACTTTGTAATTCGCTTCTTGCGGCTTTACTCTACTCGTTGGTTACGTACGTGGCCCTAGCCCGCTCGGGCGTTACGTCCTGGCCACTGGAATAGCTCGAGTCGAAGGCGTGCGCAACCAAGTCGTGCGTATCCCATGCCATGCAGTCAAACTCGCCAGTATCGAGGACAACGATATAGCCCTTGCCGTCGTAGTAGAAATGATCATCGGTAAAGTTATCGTCATCGTCGATGTTGTCTTCGGACACGGAGTCTATGTCCGGCTTTGCCGTCCTAATTGCCTGCTTAGCCTCGCTCTTGAGCGTGTCAAACGAGAGCCCGTGCTGCGCAAGCGAGTCCTCGAGCGAAACCTGCTCACCTGTCTTGAGGTTGTAGTACGCCGACCTCGTCTTCTGCACCGATCGATACGGAGGCTGATAACTGTTGGTGAACGTACGCACGCAGGCGATATCGCCATCGATCGAGACGATCTCGGCAGTGTACATCATGGTCACGCGACTGTCCTCGTCGTCCATCGAGGCCTGCTTGCTCGCGTCGAGCGTATCCGCGACCAGCTGAACCATATCTTTGTTGAACTTGGCGACGCCCACGCCCTGGCCCTTTACCTGAGGATAGGTCCACGTATCATCGGGGGACGGATTCAGCGGGCCTTCGCCAACCGCAGCCGTAAAGTTGACATCCTGCGTGGCAGAGACGGCCTCGTAGCTCGCCTGCGCATCGTCAGCGTCCTTCGACTTCAGCTGCTCCAGCGTCGTGGCGACCGTTGCAATAGTTTCGTTTATCGAGTCCTTATCGGAAAATAACACGCCATAAACGCCAGAAAAGCCAGAGTTGAATTCCCTCAGAGGAATAAGGTCCGTCATTGCCTTGAATGATTGGCCATCATACCCGATGAATTTAACTTGGTATTCATGAGCAGAAGGGCCACTTTCGCCAGAGACGTCGCTTTGTTTAATTTCCGCTCCATGGTCAAACCACTGCACAAATCCAATCTTACCCGCATATTCAGTAGGACCGAAAGTCACACACGCCTGCTGAGTGCCCACAACCACCTCAGGCGTGTAGACCTTCTCAATCTCGCCGTTCTTATACGCCCAGACCTCAAGATTCGCAGAGGCAGCCTTGTCCTCAAAATCAACCGGCTCATCGGAATACTCTATCAGCAGCTCGTCTTGGCCGTCGCCATCAAAGTCAACAAGTTTGGCGTAAGCAACACCCTGGGCTCCATACGTGTATTCATCGAACTCGACAGCCTCGCCCTCGCCATACTTCTTCTGATACTCGAGGATTTTGTCGGTGAACAGCTCGTTTGCCGTCTTGACCGCCGCCTTGGCAGAGGCTTTGGCCTCCTTCTTGGACTGCGTGAGCTCAACGCTCTTAGGGGCGTCCGAGCCCTCCTTGGCGTAGTCGACCTTCATGGTGGTCGTGCTCTTCTTTTTGCCCTTACCCGAGGTGATGGTCATCTGATATTTCTGGTCGGGCAGCTCGCCAAAGTCCTCCATGGCAAAGCCGTCCTCGCCATCCACTTTGATGGTGTAGCTCTTGCCCTTGCCGGACACCGGCGCCAGCTCGACGGTATAGCTCTTGAGCTTTTTTCCTTTGCTGTTCTTGGGCAGCACTTTAGTCTCGCATGCGCAGACAACGTAGCCCTTGCCGCCCGAAGTCACCTCGGACGACGAGCCGATGCGCGGCACGACGACGATTGCCGCTACGATGGCGACAACGGCAACACCGCCGATAACGGCAGCGACAATGCGGCCCCTGTGCTTTGGTTTCTTGGGCTGCGGCGTCGGAATAAACGGCTGAGAGGCCTCGGCAGTCTCGGTCATAGGCTCCTCATAACGAGGCCGCGCCGCCATATGAACCGGGGCACCCTGAGGAGCTTGCTGTCCCACAGGAGCGGACGCCGGCGCGTCCTCCACCGGAAACGCCACGGGCTCCGCTTGGTCCTCGGCGCCACCCACGCGAGCCCCGCAGCTCGTGCAAAACATGGAGTCATCGGGTATCTGAGCTCCGCACTTGGTGCAATACATCGCATCTCCCGTCTCTCGTCGCAGCCGCAATGCGCCCGCGCAATTCTTCCAACTACACCGTACGAGAGAAATCCCCATTCTTGTTGCGCAACATTGCCGCCGTCCCAAAATGATCCTTCCGTCCCCTTGGGATCAAAAAGCCCCGCCGGGCCTTGGTAGGCGCGGCGGGGCGGGCAAGCGGCTATGAGCAGCAGGCTTAGAACAGACCGGTGATGTTGCCGTCGTTGTCGACGTCGATGTTCTCGGCCGCGGGAACCTTGGGCAGGCCCGGCATGGTCAGAACGCTACCGGTCAGCGCGACCACAAAGTGGGCACCGGCGGAAACCTTGAGCTCGCGCACCGTGATGCGGAAGCCCTCGGGAGCGCCCAGCGCCTTGGCGTTGTCGCTAAAGCTGTACTGGGTCTTGGCCACGCACACCGGCAGGTTGCCAAAGCCGTTCTCGCGCAGCTCGGCGAGCTGGCGCCTGGCAGCCGGCGTAAAGTCAACGCCGTCGGCGCGGTAGACCTTGGTAGCAACGGCCTCGAGGGCGTCGGCCACATCGGCACCGTCCTCGTAGGCAAACTTGAGCTCGCTCGGCTGCTCAATCAGGCGCATGACCTCATCGGCCAGGTCGAGCGCGCCCTCGCCACCCTTGGCCCAAACCTCGGACAGCTTAACGTTAACACCGAGTTTCTGGCATTCGGACTCGATGAGCTCGAGCTCGGCCTCGGTGTCCGTCGGGAAGCGGTTGATGGCGACCACGCAGGGCAGACCGTAGACATTCTGAATGTTGTCGACGTGGCGCAGCAGGTTGGGCATGCCAGCCTTGAGGGCCTCGAGGTTCTCCTCGTTGAGGTCGGCCTTGGCAACACCGCCGTTGTACTTAAGCGCGCGGGCAGTGGCGACGACCACGACAGCGCTGGGGCGAACGCCCGTCATGCGGCACTTGATGTCGAGGAACTTCTCGGCACCCAGGTCGGCACCGAAACCGGCCTCGGTAATCGCGACGTCGCCGAAGCGCATGGCCATGCGGGTGGCCATGATGGAGTTACAGCCGTGGGCAATATTGGCGAAGGGACCGCCGTGAACAAACGCAGGCGTACCCTCGAGCGTCTGGACCAGGTTGGGTTTGAGCGCGTCCTTGAGCAGTGCGGCCATAGCACCCTGAGCCTTAAGGTCACGGGCGCGGACGGGCTCGCCGGCAAAGCTGTAGCCGACAACAATCTCGCCCAGGCGCTCCTTGAGGTCATTGATGCTCGTGGACAGGCACAAAATCGCCATGACCTCGGAGGCAACGGTGATATCGAAGCCGTCCTCGCGCGGCACGCCCTGGGCCTTGCCGCCAATACCGTCGATGACATGGCGCAGCTGACGGTCGTTCATGTCGACGACGCGCTTCCAGGTGATGCGCTTAACATCGATACCGAGCTGGTTGCCCTGCTGAATATGGTTGTCGAGCATGGCGGCCAGCAGGTTGTTAGCGGCACCGATAGCGTGGAAGTCACCGGTAAAGTGCAGGTTGATGTCCTCCATGGGGATGACCTGCGCCCAGCCGCCGCCGGCGGCACCGCCCTTGACGCCAAAGACGGGACCGAGCGAAGGCTCACGCAGGGCCACAGCACTCTTGACGCCGCGACGGCGCAGGCCATCGGCCAGACCGATGGTCGTGGTGGTCTTACCCTCGCCCGCAGGCGTGGGGTTGATGGCGGTCACGAGGACGAGCTTGGCCTGGTGATCAGTTGGCTCATTAAGCAGAGAGTAGTCGACCTTAGCCTTGTCGAAGCCGTACGGGATCAGGTGCTTTACGTCGACACCGGCGTTCTTGGCCACCTCGGTAATGGGCAGCGGTGTGACGGAACGTGCGATTTCGATGTCAGTAGGCATGGACGGTCCTTTCGTTACCGGATGAGAAAAAGACCAATTCAGCATAGCACGGGCGCGCAATAGTAAAGCACCCGCAACCGACAAACGACGATATGTTTATCCAATGCTCAGCGATAGCCTACAAACCCGTCCTAGACGGCCGGTTCAATTCCTAAGTGCTCAAAGGTGCGAAGCGTTGCCTGGCGGCCCTGGGGCGTGCGAATCATCAAGCCGCACTGCAGCAGATAAGGCTCATAGACATCCTCGAGCGTTCCCGGGTCCTCGCCCACCGCGCTGGCAAGTGTCGTCAGGCCCACAGCACGGCCGGAGAACGTCTTGGCAAGCGTCTCCAAGATGCGGATATCCATCCAGTCCAGACCAAGCTCATCGATCTCAAAAAACTCGAGCGCCTGACGGCAGATATCGAGCTCGATGGGACCGTTACCGCGCACTTGCGCATAGTCGCGCACGCGTTTGAGCAGACGGTTGGCAAGACGCGGCGTACCGCGCGAACGCGAGCCGATCTCGAGTGCGCTGGGATGGTCGATCGTCACACCCAGAATGGTCGCCGAGCGTGTCACAATCTGGGCAAGCTCCTCGACGGTGTAGTAATCCAAGCGATACGAAATGCCAAAGCGATCGCGCAGCGGGCCGGTCAGCATGCCCGAACGGGTCGTGGCCGCCACCAGCGTAAACTTAGGAATATCCAGGCGAATCGAACGCGCCGCAGGACCCTTGCCGATCACGATATCGAGCGCAAAGTCCTCCATCGCGGGATACAGAACTTCCTCGACCGAACGGTTCAGACGGTGGATCTCATCGATAAACAGCACGTCACCCGGCTGCAAGTTAGTCAGGATAGCCGCCAGGTCACCGGTCCGCGCAATAGCGGGTCCGCTCGTCGTCTTGATCTGAGCGCCCAACTCGTTGGCGATAACCGTAGCCAGCGTGGTCTTGCCCAGACCCGGAGGGCCCGAGAAGATCACGTGGTCGAGCGTCTCGCCGCGGCTCTGCGCCGCCTCGATGAGCACGCGCAGGCTCTGCTTGATGTGCTCCTGGCCGCAGTAGTCGTCCAGGCGCTGGGGACGCAGGGTACGGTCGACATCGAGGTCCTCGGGCGTCAGCTCCGAGCCCACCATGCGCTCACCGTGCGCCATGGATGCCGCCGGCGAGTTGCCGGGCGTCGCCCACAGGTCCTGAGAGTCATCGGCTTCCCACATCACGCATCCATTCCAAGTCGCTTAAGCGCCGCGCCGAGCAGATCCTCGACACGCATATTCTGCCCATCATACCCGCTCAGGGCAACATCGGTCTCCTGCGGGCTAAAGCCCATGGAAAGGAGCGCCGCACGGGCATCATCGATGGCCGAGGGAGCGGCAGCGGGCACGGGCATCGCAACCTGGCCGGGAATCACGTCGACCGGCACAAAGCCCTTGTCCTTGGCAAAGGTGCTCTTGAGCTCCAGGATCAGACGCTGCGCAGTCTTTTTGCCCACACCGGGAACCTTGGCCATGCCCTTGTCATCCTCGGCCATTACCAGGGAATACAGTTGCCCCACGGTATAGGTGGAGAGCACAGCAAGCGCCAGGCGCGGACCGACGCCCGAGACGGACACGAGCCGGTCAAACATTGTGCGCTCATCTTTGGAAGCAAAGCCAAAGAGCGTCATAGCGTCCTCGCGCACCTGCATGCGCGTGTAGAGGCGAACCTCGCCGCCGGGTGCAGGCAGCGTGGCGGCAGTGCTGCCCGAGATGCCGAGCTCAAAGCCCACGCCCGATACATCGACAACGGCCGAGCTCATCGTGGCCTCGACAAGCGTTCCATGGAGCTGGGAGATCATCAGTATCCGGTTCCTCTCTGTTGATAGAACTCGCCACCGGTAAGCGCCCGGGTGCGGCTGAGGTTAACGTGGCAGATGGCGCAGGCCAGGGCATCGGCGGCATGGTCGGGATTCGGGTCGTGATCGAGCTGTGTGAGCGTGCGCACCATGTAGGCGACCTGCCGCTTATCTGCGGCACCGGTGCCCACCACAGCCTGCTTAATCTGCATAGGCGTGTACTCGCCGATCTCGAGCGCGCACTCCGAAAGCGCCACGAGTGCAGCACCGCGGGCATGCGCCGTAGGAATTGCCGAGCGGACGTTGGCGCCAAAGTAGATGCTCTCGATAGCAGCGGTATCGGGGCGATAACGCTCCACGACACCCTTAAGGTCGCGGGCGATATGCGACAGGCGCACCGCGAGCGGGCTGCCCGCGCTCGTCTCGATACAACCGTAGGCACGGCAGCGAACCTCGCCGCGCCGCTCCTCGATAATCCCCCAACCCGTATGGGCCAAACCGGGGTCGATACCCAAAATGACCAAGCCAGCCTCCCCTCGTCACCAGCAAAGCACAAGGCAAGGCCTCGCGCATCATTCACGAACGTCTGTTCTAGAATAACACAACGGGGCCAAGACGCTTAGTGAAGTATCGGGGTTGGGAGCGAATCCCATCCCATAGTTAGTTTTGGCTGAAGAATGGGAACTGCCTCGGATCAACCGGCGGGTGCGGCATCGGTCCGCCCTGGGGCCCACCCTGCGGTCCGCCCTGGCCGCCCATCATCTTTTCGATGGCGTCCTGGACCTCGCCCTCAAACTTCTTCATGCCCTCGTGCAGGCGGCGCTGGCCGTCCTCGGAGCGCAGCTCCTCCATCTGCTCGGGCGAAATACCCAGCAGCTCGCCCAAAATGCCCATCATCTCGCCACGCATGCGATCGCTTGTATCCTCGTCGGCAAAGCGGCGCACCTCAGCGCGCGCCAACGAATCGACCGTCATGCGCTCCTTGCCGCTCAGCCCCAGGTCGGACCACGCGAGCATGAACGGCCAGGCGCGCTCGACAAACGAACGGGCCGAGACGATCGGCGCCGCCGGCAGCTGGCGGCGAGCCGCCTCTCCCTGGCGCACGAGCATCAGCAGCAACGAACACGCCTCGGGCTTGCCGGTGGCCATTGGGATGTCGTCGAAGGGTCGGTTGCGGTCCACGTGCGACTCAAGCGCACCATCGACCTCGCCCGGCTCAAGCCCGCCAAGCAGCTGCGCCGCGCGGTCAAGCATGTCGACCGGACCGTCAAGCGTCGAGAGCGCTTGCGCCAGCACGCGCTCCATGCAATCCTCCACCGCGTTGAGCGTCACGAGCTCCTGCGGCACCACGGCAGACGTACGGTTGCGCACGCGCGCCACAAACTCGAGCGTCGACAGGTATACGTCGCCAAAGGGCGCGTAATCGCCCTGGTAGCCACCGCAAAGTGCCGGTGCCGCCAACGCGTACTCGGTCTTGGAAAGCGGGCTCAACGCCATCGCACCCAGCTCGAGCGCTGTGTCCTCTAGCATGAGACCCAGCGTGCGAGAGCGCAGGCGCTCGGCGTCGCCCGCCGACACATCGCGGTCGAGCACACGCGCGGCATCCGGCGCATCGCGCTCAACCGTGCGAATATGTAGGCGCTCGGCAATCGCGCGGACGGCGGCACAGCGAGCAGCCTCGGCCTCCTCCTGCGCCGGCGTAAAGATGCGGTTGCGTCCCAGCACCAGGCCGACCACATTACGCGGACCCAGGGCGTCAACGGCAAGCGCCGCCAGCAGGGACGACGGCAGATCGCCCTCGAGCGCCACCACGGCGCGCGACGTACCGCGGGCGCGGGCATTATCGCGAACGGCGAGCACCAGCGCCTGCCACAACCACTCCTCGGAACGAAACTCGGGCAGCTCGTGATCCTCCAAGGCATCGAGCATCACACCGCGCTGAATCTCCTGAACCAGTAGGCTCTCCTCAAAACACGGCGCTTGGGCCACCACGCGGCCGCAGTCGTCGAGCACAAACGAGCCGCCGGTATACACCGACTCGTCGTACGCACCGACCGGCGCCATGCAGGCAAACCACACGCTGCGCTTGGAGGCGATCTTGCGGTAGGCTCCGCTGCGCACGGCGGCGATCGCGGCGGTCTCGCGGTCGGTCATATCGAATGCGTTGAACTGGAAATACGCAATGAGGTCGACGCCGGTCGGCAGCATCTCGAGCTCGCGGTCCAGGTCGAAGATCACCGCGATGCGCACGCCGTCCACGTCGAACACCGGCGGCGCCCAACGCGCGTCGTTGTTCTCGCCACGCTGCAGGGCAATGCTCGAACGGGCCGGTACCACATGGCTGTCCTTGAGCATCATGTAGTCGAGCAGGGGCTGGCCCTCAAACGAAACCGCCGCGGGCACGATGCAGATCATATCGAGCTCTTGGATACGCTCGGCGACGCCGGTCAGACCCGTCAGCATGTCGTGCTCAAAGTCGGCAGCGCCCACCAGGCCGCCGGGCAGAGCTCCCATAAAGAGCGGAGCCGGCACGCACAGCACACGCCCACCGCGCTCGTGGGCCAGGCGCGCCTGGTCCTCGATGCGGCCGCAGATACCCTCAATATCACCCAGGCGCATATCGATCTGTGCAAGTGCGAGCTTCATGGCTCAGCCCTTTCCGTCGTAAACCATCGTTGTCGTAGTAAAAGCGCCGGCCGCATGATGCAGTCGGCGCTCGCATGTGCATATGCTAGCTATGATACCCCGAGCGGGGGCGCGCTCCTAGAACGTCGCGGACCACAGCCCGTGCAGGTTGCAATAGGCGTAGACGGTACCGGTCTTGGAACCGCCGGCAAAAAACGTCGCGGGCTTCATGCCGGGCTGGAGGTAGTGGACCTCCAGACGGCCCTCGGCCTCAAGGGCGATCCACTCGATGTAGTGCTCGGGCACCATAGGATGCTCGACCGAACCCACGCGTGCGCGGATCACGTGACCGTCGCGCTCGCTCTCGACGACTGGCACGTGCTTCTCGTGCGCCGCGTCCTCGGTGTTCGCGGTCAGCTCCGTGCAGCCGGCAGGGGTTGCAACGTCGTTGCCAAGGGCGGCAATGAGCTTGCCGTCGGGGTCCTTAAAGAATTTTGCCATGATGTTCTCCTTTGCTGATGTGCCGGTGTTCTCGATGCTTCTTATGCCCAAAGGCAGGCAAACCATCCACGGCATGGCAAATGAACACATAACGAGCGAGACTAGCGCCCGTCGCCGCCGAGCAGCGCCAGAACATCCTCGCGGGTAAACAGCGCCGACGAGATGCCGTCGCCGCCGAGCACGCTATTGACCAGGTCGCGTTTGGACTCCTGCATCTGCATGATGCGCTCCTCGATCGTGTCCTTGGCGATGAGCTTGTACACGGTCACGGTATGTTGCTGGCCAATACGGTGCGCACGGTCGGTCGCCTGGTCCTGCGCGGCCACGTTCCACCACGGATCGTAGTGGATGACGATGTCAGCAGCAGTCAGGTTCAGGCCGGTTCCGCCGGCTTTTAAGGAGATGCAGAATACCGGGACATCGTTTGTGGCGAAGCTTTTAACTAACTGCATAGATGCAGGAACGACAATGGAAAATAATCTTGCGTTTGTATAAAGAAAGTCGCTATAATGAAGATATTATGCGTGAGAAAAGAAGTGCCAGTGTGTTTTTTATGAGGAGAATTAGCGATGGAAGAAAGTAGCTTGATTTTATGCATATAGTCAAGAAAATAACGAATTTGGCATATATAGGAGGGCCATAAATGGAGAAAAAAGATTGGTTTGAACAGCGTTCCCAAATAGAAAAGGAAGTTCTGTACAAATCAGAACTGGAGCATTACAGTGAAAAAATGGTGTTGAATACAGAAAATAGGATTATTTTTATTAATGCCAAATATGCAGCAGAATTTGGAAAACGTCCAGAAGAATTGGAAGGTGTTCTGTTTGATGAATTTATGGCAGAAGCTAAGGATAAGGTCCCTCCAATTT